>CAYTTQ010000016.1:0-43382 GCA_964440795.1 uncultured Desulfobacterales bacterium
GTTCGTCACCCAATTCTCACTTGCTCTTAATGTTACCGCCATTATTTTGTCACACTGATTCGTGTATACAGCCAGAGGCACGACAAGAGGCCAAAAAAGCGGTTGAATTGTTGAAGGTCAATGTTTATAATATTCCCCGATATGAAGCGTGAAAGGAAAAAGATGATATCAAGGGCGGCCCATGGCGTTATCGTCATAATGGTTGTGTTGAGCATAAGCTGCGGGTGGGCTGGTGCAGCCATGTCGCCTGTCGCATGGGAACCGGTTTGCATTCAGGGACAAGACCTGAATCATGACGCCTCGCCGATGCATCCCAAACCATGCAAAATGTCGTCGTGCGGCCCCAGCGGTCATTGCGTGTTCATTTCGCCGGATACTTCGTCAAGTCGTTTTAAAGGAGATCCCCGAGGCAAGGAAAAAGTGGAATATTGCCTCGATGGTCTTAAAACGATGCAGGCGTCTTATGGCTCTTCGTGGATGTCCGGCATATACCTTCGGCGAGTCCTTCCATCCGCGGCCCCTCCACTATTCCTTGTGAATTGTGCTTTCCTTTGTTGAAGTCTTTTCCTCACCCATAGTGATTTAAAAATCTTTTGTATATGAACATTCGCTGCGCGGATCGGCAGTCTGATGTCTCCGCCGGCAGATAACAACAATTCGAGGGGAAAGACCATGTCATTTTGTGAATCGGCAACAAGAATTAGGCGGCAGAACATTGTTGTTACAACGTTTTTCATGTTTTCTTTGATAGCTCTTTCATCCGTGGTCGTTGACGCAGAGCCGTCGCCGACGGTGAATGCCAAATATCCGGGCCTTGATCTGGAACTTCTTGGTTCCGCCAAGATGGCCGCCTTGGACGAGGGCACGCTGGTGACCGGCGATGGTCTTAAAATCACCAAGGCGGAGTTGATGGAGGCCGTGGGCGGCCAGGATCCGAAACTGGGCAGCCAGTTGGAAAAGAACCTTCTTTTCGTTCTGGAGCAGGAAATCACCCGACGCCTGCTTATCAATGAAGCGGTGAAGGCCGGGGTTTTCGATGGTAACAAGGATGAAAACCAGGTCATTCAGGAACTGTTCGAGCAAAAAGTTGCTAATATATCCGTATCAAAAAAGGAGATGGAGGCTTTTTACCAGGCAAACCGCGAAATGGTGGGTGGAGCGCCTTACGAACAGGTCAAAGACGGCATCCGGCAGTACCTCATTCAGGATAAGAAACAGCAAGCCGTATCCGCATACCTTTCCGCGCTCACGGAGTCGATTCCGCTGCGTGTGAATAAAGATTGGGTGGAATTACAAAGTCGTCGTGCCCGGGACAATCCCGTGGACAAGGCCCGCCGTTCCGGCAAACCGACCATGGTGGAATTCGGCGCGGCCGGCTGTGTCCCCTGCGACATGATGCAGCCGATCCTGGATAAGTTACGCAAAAATTACCCCCAAAAATTGAACGTGGTTTTCATTCACGTAGGCGAAGAACAAATCCTGGCGGCACGCTACGGTATCCGATCGATTCCGGTGCAGGTCTTTTACGACGCCGAGGGGAAAGAGGTTTTTCGGCATGTAGGATTCTTTGCTGAAAAGGACGTCCTGGAACAGCTGAAAAAGATAGGTTTATAACCATGAAAGACAGTCACAGGGGTACAGCCTGATAACGTCAAGCATAAAAGGAGCTAATCAGATATGTTCGATCAAATTCTAATCGCGTTGAATCAGTGGATGAACGCCGGTTCGGCCATCGCCTTGGGCGGCGCTTTTTTGTGGGGCATGGTGAGCGTACTTTTTTCCCCCTGCCACCTAGCCTCCATTCCGTTGATTGTGGCCTATGTCGGGGGCCAGGAAACCGCTGTTCAACCCCGCAGGGCCGCGTGGTATGCCGCTGCTTTTTCGCTGGGACTGTTCATCACTATCGCCGTGGTGGGCATCGCATGCACGTTGCTGGGACGCATGTTGGGCGATGTGGGCTCCTGGTGGCAGGTGCTTGTGGGCATCGTTTTGATCTGGGTGGCCCTGGGCATGCTGGGGGTGCAGGCATGCTCGATGTCCGGAACACTGCTTTACCGGCTCAGGCTTCGCGGCATCCATGGTGCGCTCGGGCTGGGACTGGCCTATGGCATTCTGTCCGGGTCGTGTACGTTCGGCTTTATCGCGCCGATCCTGGCGATTGTTACCATACAACAGAAGGTACTTTTCGGGTCGGTGTTGATGGTGCTGTTCGCGTTCGGGCACTGTCTGCCTATTGTAGTGGCCGGCAGTTCCACGGCCATGGTGCGTAAAATCACGGAAAGCGGCGTCTGGCAGGGCGCCGGTTTGTGGTTTCGCCGTGGGGCCGGCATGGTGATCGCGCTGCTGGGAGTTTATTTCATTGTCAACCCGTTTGTCAGCGTTTAAACCGACTTTTTTAAGGAAAATCCATGGTTCGGAAAAAAGGGCTGGTCCTGCTTCTGTTTCTCATTTGGATGTGCTGCCCGCCTGCTTGACTTTTCAGCCCGGCAGTAGTATATTTACGTTCATGAATATAGTTGGGGGGCTGAAATGGACGGATTCATCAAAATCATGAAGGCACTTTCCGATCCCAATCGGGTCAAGATTGTAAAGATGCTTCAACATAGGCCACTTTGCGTTTGTGAAATCCGAAGCGGACTTGGGATATCTCAACCAAATGTGTCGAACCATATGAAAATTCTGCAAAATGCAGGACTGGTGGAGTCTCTTAAAAACGGATTGTGGGTAAACTACTCTCTTGCAGACGGCAGAGACAGTCCTTACGCAGCAAGCCTCTTAGGAAATCTTCGTCACTGGCTGGACGATGATCCCCGGATTGCCGAACTGGTAAAAAAAGTCCCCAGCTTAGATCGGGAAAAGATTTTGCGAAACTAATTTTTTCGCACCCAATATATAAAGAAATCCCAATATAGCGATGTAACGTAAGGACGTTTTTGAAAGAGGAGGAAGGGATGAAGGAACGCACCAAGCTGGCCTTGATCGTCTTGGTTTTTGCCGCCGCCTATTACGTGCCGTGGAGTTCGGCCGTTATCCGCCAATCCGGCCTTGAAGCCTTTATGATGCTCCAGGAATATGCCCGCGAGCATGTCCTGACCTGCCTGATCCCGGCGTTTTTCATTGCAGGGGCCATCGCCGTGTTTGTGTCTCAAGCTTCGGTTCTGAAGTATTTCGGCGCTCAGGCCAACAAAATCCTATCGTATTCCGTGGCTTCCGTGTCGGGCACTATTTTGGCGGTGTGTTCCTGTACGGTTTTGCCGCTATTCGCAGGAATCTTTACCCGTGGGGCCGGAATCGGCCCTGCCACCGCGTTTTTGTACTCAGGGCCGGCCATCAATGTCCTTGCTATTTCAATGACCGCACGGATTCTGGGCTGGCAGCTTGGTTTGGCAAGAGCCATCGGCGCCGTGGTTTTTGCGGTCATTACCGGCCTGGTCATGGCCGCTGTTTTTCGAAAGGACGACGCAGCGCGCACCGGCGGCGAGATCTATGTGCCGGAGGAAGGGCAAAAAGAACGCACGCTGACGCAAGAAGGGCTCTACATGTTGACCATGGTGTTGATCCTTGTTTTTGCGGCTTTTGCCAAACCGGCCGTGGATGCAACAGGATTGTGGCCCGCCATCTTCGCGGCCAAGTGGTACATCACGGCGGTGCTGCTTATCATACTTGGTTTTATGATCAAAGCCTGGTTTACAAAAGACGAACGGGTAAGCTGGGTCCAGTCCACCTGGGGGTTTATGAAACAAATTTTTCCCCTTTTGGGCGCGGGGGTGCTCGTTGCCGGGTTTATGCTGGGCCGACCCGGTCATCCCGCCCTTATTCCGGAGCAATATATTGAGACCCTGGTGGGAGGCAATTCCCTGTGGGCCAACCTGTTTGCAGCCCTTTCAGGAGCCCTCATGTACTTTGCCACCTTAACCGAAGTGCCCATCCTTCAGGGGCTTCTTGGTGCAGGCATGGGAAAGGGCCCGGCGCTGGCATTGCTTTTGGCGGGTCCTGCATTGTCGTTGCCCAATATGCTTGTCATAGGCGGGGTCATGGGGGCCAAGAAAACGGCCGTATTTTGCATCACGATTGTCATTCTTTCGACCATAGCCGGAATGTTGTATGGCGCCATTTCAGCTTAGAATAAAGATCATGATCGAAGATGATTAAGAAGTGGCTTCGAGCGCGTACATAAAACCCAAGATATAAAGGAGGATGAAATGGATATCAAAGTGTTGGGGCCGGGATGTCCTAAGTGTCAAAAAACAATGGACAATGTTAAGCAGGCTATAAGCGAGACCGGCGTGGATGCCGGGGTGGATAAAGTAACGGATGCCATGGAAATCGCCAAGTTCGGCATTTTCGGCACGCCTGCCGTGGTGGTGGATGGAAATGTAAAGGCCGTGGGCAAGATTCCGTCGGTGGACGAAGTAAAAGGATGGCTGAAAAAATAGTGTGGCTCGACGATCATCAAGACCTGTCGGCTTTGGTGAAAAGGACACCCGAGCTTTCGGAGTCGAAAAATCTCAATAACGAGTAAACGAATTTACGGAGGTTCCGTCATGGCAAACGAATGCTGCAAGGGCAACGCAAATATTATGATTCTGGCGTGCGCGGGCGGTTCGAACGTAGGCCAGCTTTCGAATCAGGCCGCTGTCGAACTGACCGCGGAAGGATGGGGAAAAATGTTCTGCCTGGCAGGCATTGCCGGACATCTCAGCGGCTTCGTGCAGTCGGCGAAGGATGTTGAACACATGGTGGTTATTGAAGGGTGTCAGGTGGGTTGTTCCAAGGCAATCATGGAGCACCTGGATATTCCACTCAAAAACTACATTGTGCTCACGGACCTGGGGATTGAAAAAAACAAGGATTTCAATCTTAAACGGGAAGCTGTCGATAAAGTCAAGGCAGCCATCAAGGATGCCTTCAATGAAGATATGGAGGCGCCGATCCGGCGAAATCAAGGGGCTTACTCCTGTTGCTGATGGGATGCAGCTCTTTTCCTTTTCGAGAGTATATCCGACAGGCTCCTAGAGAATGAACTGAAAAAGATGGAAAAAGGCCATAGATACAACCTGTCCGGAATGAGGCTGGTGTTGCAGATCGGCTTTATTGTGCTGTTGGCGGTAGCGGCAGGCCTTGGAGCAAATCAGGTTCGAAGTGATACCCTACCTTTGATCGGGGACTGGTCAGTGGAGGCTCGATTTCAAACGCCGTCCGGAGAGAGCATGATAGTTTCCCTCGATGAAGCGACCAGGCTTTTTCATTCCGGCCGGGCGGTATTTCTTGATGCCAGGTCGTCCGCCGAGTATGAGCAAGGCCACATTGCGGGGGCCCTGTGCCTTCCCTGGCAGGAATTCGATGCCTTTTTTGATCACGTCTTTCCCAAACTTTACCCAGGTATAACGATCATCACATACTGTGACGGGGTAACGTGCGACTTGTCTAAACACCTGGCGGAAGAGTTGCAAATCATGGGCTACGAGGACGTTCGAGTACTGGTGAACGGGTGGAGTGTGTGGCTGGAGGCGGGTCTGCCCGTGGAAGAAGGCCCGGGGGTTGTTTCCTCCGCCGACAGACCGTTTCAATACGAATGAGGATCGAAACATCGGATGAAAGTGCAAGCAGGACCAGGAGATTATACCCACAAGAGAAAAAGGATATGGTGGACACGTATTGTCAGAGTCATTTTGGGGGTGGTTTTTGTTGTAGCCAGTGTTGACAAGATACGGCATCCCGGTACGTTTGCAGAGGTGATTTACAATTACCAGATCCTTCCGGACCAGCTCATCAATATATCCGCTATTATCCTTCCCTGGCTGGAGCTTTTTTTGGGTGGGTGCTTGCTGTTAGGCCTGTGGTTACCCGGAGCGGTTGTTCTGGCGAACATGCTTTTATTTTCTTTTTTTGCCGCACTTGTCTTCAATATCGCCCGCGGACTGGATATTGCCTGCGGATGCTTCAGTACGAGTTCGGAGCATGTGGGCGGTGCGACCATGGTCTGGTACGTGCTGCGCGATTTGTTTTTTCTGTTTCTGGGAGCAACCCTTTTGTTTCGTCTTTACCCAGGCAGATTGAGGCGGACAAATCAAGGCATTCAAGAAGGAGTTCAACAATGACAAATCGCATGGCACGCCGTTGCTTTTCCCGCAAAATGAGGTGGGAAAAAAGATATCCGAAATGGGGGATGTAATTGATGAGACAAACAGCTGGTCTGGTGGTTATTTTGACAGTATTTTTCGGTGTAGGCATCATGGCTTGTGCCGACAGCGGGGAAGAGACATATGCGTCGGTTCCCGTAAAAGGAATGGTGACCATGGTCGACCTGGGGGCGCACAAGTGTGTTCCGTGCAAGATGATGGCCCCCATTTTGGAAAAGTTGACAAAGGCGTACAAAGGCAAGGCCGCTATCGTCTTCATCGATGTCTGGCAGGACCGGAGTCAGGCCAGGAAATACGGCATTCGGGCCATACCGACCCAGATCTTTTTTGATAAAAGGGGAAAGGAAGTGTATCGCCATGTGGGCTTCATGGGTGAAGATGCCATTGTGAATCAGTTGAAAAAAATGGGGGTCGATGAGCCCAAAGTGGCAAAGGGATAGAACAGCAGCGATTGGCGAGCACGGACCTTTGAAAGGCTAAATGGTAATGCAATCCGGTGGGATCATAGCGGTCCCGGCCGTTTTGTTTCATCCTCAATCCGTTTTTTGCGGGTTGAGGAAAACGCAACCAGAGTGGTTGGAGAAAAAAGAGCGAGGCGACGATGAAGCGGATCCTACATTCTATACTGATTCTTGTAGTTGTTTCGATCAGTTTGGCAAAACCCTGCCCGGCCGGAAAAGACAAGGTGCCCGTTATTGAGCTGGATACGACCACGTACGAATTTGGCCGGGTCTCCGAAGGAGAGGTGGTCACCCACGATTTCAAGGTGTTCAACCGCGGGAATGCAGTGCTTGAGATCAAGCAGGTCAAACCCGGGTGAGGCTGCAGCGTAGCCCGGTACGACCGGAGCATTCCTCCAGGCGGAGAGGGAAAGATAACACTGGAAGTGCACACCAAGGGATATCAAGGTAACGTTCACAAGGCTGCCCAGGTGGTGACGAATGATCCGAGGCGCCGGAAACTGGTCATCGGTCTGAAAGGTACGATTTGGGCTCCCATTATTCAGAAGCCGCAGCGGGTGTATTTGACCGGCGTTGCGGGCGATAAAATAGAAGGAAAGGCATCTCTTCTGGCACAAAAGCCTGAGCCGTTGACTCTGGAACTCATCAAGGTATTTCCGCCGGACAAGATGGCCGCCCAACTGAAAGAGACCGAACCGGGACGGGTATACGAACTTCATGTTGTGACCAATGTCGAGAAACAGGGCCGCTTTGCCGGACAGGTTGTCCTGAAGACCAACTATCCGGAAAAACCGCAACTGTCAATCCCCGTTGCGGCCAATATCCACGGGCTGATTGAGGCAAGACCGAAGTTTGTGACTTTTGGGAAAATGGGCAAGGAGCAATTGGACCAAATGCATAAACAGGGGCGGGCGATGAGACGCCCCGTCATGGTCATTCTGAAAAAGGGCAATGACCTGCAGATCGAAAGATGCGAAACGAAAAACTTGCTTTTCCGTGTCATATCCACCCGGGCGCTGACTGCCGGCCGGGTATTCGAGGTCCAGGTGCAAGCGCGGATGGATAAACTTAAGGAAGGAATGAACAGAGACGTACTCAAGATCTTTACCAATCAGAAGGACAAACCCGTTCTCGAGGTACCGATCCGATTTGAAATCCTGTAAACGTTGCGGCAGGGTCTGTTGCGGTATCGCGAGCCCTAAGGAGGCGAGTTGTGTATTTCCCCACAGCCGGGGTTGACGTATCGCCATGGGTTCCTCCGCTGGTCGCTTTTGTCATATCCTTTTTTACATCTATGGGAGGCGTTTCGGGCGCCTTTCTGCTTCTGCCGTTCCAAATGTCCTTTCTAGGTTACACCCATCCATCGGTGAGTGCCACCAATCAACTCTTTAATATCGTCGCTATCCCCAGTGGGGTACACCGTTACATAAAGGAAGGCCGGATGGTTTGGCCGCTAACCTGGCTGGTGATTATTGGAACGCTTCCCGGAGTGTTTATTGGGGCTTTTGTAAGGATTGAATATTTGCCAGATCCAAGAAACTTCAAGCTCTTTGCAGCTGTCGTGCTGCTTTATATTGGGGTTCGTATCATCCGAGATCTTGTACAAAGACCACGTTCGGGGATGGATAAGGCTTCAAGCGAAAAGCGTTTTCAAGAGATCGTATATCGGTATAGAAGACAAAAAGAAACCTCATCGGGGTCTACGAAGGACGTTCTGCCGACCGTGCGGGTTACGCATTTTAATTTCAAGCGCATGGGATACGAATTCTACGGTGAACGGTTTGACATCCCTATCTGGGGCGTTTTTGTCCTAAGTTTCGTGGTAGGCATTGTGGGGGGTATCTACGGTATCGGCGGAGGGGCGATTATGGCTCCGTTTTTTGTTTCTTTTTTTAATCTTCCTGTCTACACGGTAGCGGGAGCTGCACTAATGGGGACTTTTATTACCTCCGTGGCCGGAGTTGCATTCTATCAAGGAATTGCTCCCTTCTATCCTGACACGTCTGTCGCACCTGATTGGCCCTTGGGAGTACTTTTCGGTATCGGGGGCATGTGTGGAATGTATCTTGGTGCGAGATGTCAAAAGTTCGTTCCGGCAAAAGCCATCAAATGGATGTTGAGCGGGATAATTATGTTTACCGCCGCGAAATACGTCCTAAGTTTTTTCTCATGAAAGGATAACTCTCATTTTTCGGGGTTCATGAGATCCGGTTTTCATTGACAAGCGATTACATATACGGACATACTTTTACAAACGAATCTCTGTCTACAAGAGCGGAGAGTGCCCGATGGATGTCAGCTTATTTTCTTTGAAAGTTTTTCTAAAGGTTGCCGAAAGCAAAAGTTTTACCAAAGCCGCACAGTCCTTGCTACTATCCCAACCTGCTGTCAGTCTTCAGATTAAAAAGATCGAGCAATTATTCCAAACCCCCCTTTTTATTCGAAGCCATTCCGGCGGAGTTCGTCTGACCGTTGCAGGCGAAAAGCTTCGGAGGCATGCGGAAAAACTGATTCACTGTCAGCAACAAATGGTAACCGATATGGCGAGCGAAAGCTCGGACGTCCAACATGGATTGCACATCGGAGCGTGTTGTATTGCGGGAGAATACCTCATCACATCAGGATTTGACTCCTTTCGGGAAGCCCACCCGAACACGTCCTTGTCGGTGTCCATTGTTAGATGTGAGAAGGTGTTTTCCAGTCTGTTGGAGGGGGTCTTCGATCTTGGTGTGACCGGGGTAGCCCCTCGAACACGGTCGCTTGAGAAAAAGCTGTTGGTGCGAGTACCGATCGTCTTTTTCGAGGCTCAGACAGGGCAAGGGGAGTGTAACCCCGCCCCTCTCGGCTTGCTAAAGAACCGCTCGTTGATTTTGCGCGAAAGGGGATCCGGTTCCCGGGTCGAGGTTGAAAATTTCCTTGTGAAGCATGGAGTTAGTCTAAGAGCACTGAAAGTGGAAACTGAATCGGAAAGTAACGAAGCCATCAAAACGTTGGTTAAAGCCGGACATGGAATATCCGCCTTGCCGGATTTTATGGTCAGAGAGGAAATCGACAAGGGGGTGTTTGCTGAAATCACTTTGCTTGAGGGCCAACCGATGGAATCGTTTTATGTGGTATACCGCAAAGAGGAGAGTCCTCCGGTGCCATTGAAGGACCTGATAACGTTCATTTTGAGACATCCCCCATCCGCTTCTCCCACCGTGATGCCATAATTTGGTAGTTCCCGCATTTCGAGTCGACCTCGCCCCAAGGGTCTGCCTTTGGCTTCACTGCACGTTGCCACAAGCCCATTCGTCTTGCTTATGCCTCCATTAAGATTACTTATTTGCCTTCGTGAGGAGATAGTCCGATATAGTAACAATATTTAAACATTGGCTGTTTTATGTCAGGCTATACACCACTACGCTTGGTGTATCAGCTGGCATGTCTTCCACAAACATCAGCAGAGGGGGGTACTATGAAAGAAAGATCCACTCGACGGGAATTCATTGCAAATTCAGTTAAGTATGGCGCCGTTATGACGGCGGGATTGGCCGGAGCGGCATGTGCAACGCATTCCGTTACTCCTTCCGAAACATCATCCAAAGCTCATGCTTGGCCCTGGCCCTATGCCAAGCTGGACCCGGAAGTCGGCCGCAAGCTGGGCCATGACGCCTACTTCAGCGGCAAGGGCTGCTCCTATGGCAGTTTTCATGGCATCATTCAGGGCCTGCGGGAAAAGGTTGGCGAACCCTACATCTACATGCCCGACGAAATCATGATTTACGGGCACGGCGGGGGTGCCGGCTGGGGCGGGCTTTGCGGCGCGCTCAACGGGGCTGCCGCGGCTATCTCCTTGGTGACCGACAAGAAGACGTCGGACCAGTTGATCTCGGAACTCTTCGGCTGGTATACGCAGGCGGATTTGCCTACCGACCGCAGCAATGAATACGGGGTTAAGAAGGTTTACGGTGTAAACAAATACGATCAGATGTTGCCGCAGAGCAAGAGCGGATCCATCCTGTGCCACGTCTCCGCCACGACCTGGAGCAATAGCACAGGAACCAACATAACGGAACTTAAACGTAAAGAGCGCTGTGGCCGATTAACCGGAGATACAGTGGCTTATGCGATCCAAATTCTCAATGACCATTTGGACCAAAAATTTCAACCGACCTATGTTCAGCCCCAAACGACCGCCACCTGCAACTCCTGTCATGGAAAAAAAGGAGAAAAAGTCGACGTGCTTGCCAAGATGGAATGTACGCAGTGTCATGGCGACCCTCATAGATAATTTAGTGTAGAAACAGATCTGTTCTGGGGCCCCCCCGATTCGCTTCTTGACAGGAGGATCGGGGGGTGTGCTTTATAGGACATTCCTGAGGATCGGGACTTCGGTTTTGTTGGCCGGGCAAGGGGTTTGTAACTGCGGAAGCTCAAATACCCAGGCAGTGTCCCGCGTCGGTTCGCGAAAGGTCGCATTGCTTAATGGAGACCTTTGGCAACTGAAGTCCGATATCGAAAGCAGGATGTCACGGCAGGGCCCCACAGAATATTTCTTGAATTCGTGTTGGGTTTGGGGCGGCCACGGTAAAGCAGGCGTATCCGCATCCGGGTAAAAAATTCCTTTCGTTGGGCTTACCATCTCCGGCGACTGAGGCCGTCCGCATATCGGAAACCATGATGTCGGAAGGCTGGGTTCTCAACCTCAAAACCAAACGTCGTTTTCATTGGGATTCCACCTGAAAAAAAAGCTAAAAATGGTCTAATTTTGCATATGGTTGGTATTTTTTTACCATTTTTATGCACTCCCGTTCTTCTTTATGCACTCCCGTTCTTCAGCGTACAGCCCCAAATCGTTGTTTTTTTTCTCGATAGGCTATAACTTATAGTTATCGCCCTATGTTCTTACCTTATGGATTCATTGATTATGCCCTTGTTATCACAGCGATTTCCGTTTCACAGGCGAGGCCTTTAGAAACGATCGGCGTGATTGCAGAAAACGACACGCATTAACCTGTAACGTCGGCATAATAGTTGCTGAAATAGAGAGGAACGAAGGCGATCTTTTTTGCAGGACTGCTCAGCGTATCGTTTCAGCATGGTAAGGGCGTAGGCCATCATCAAGATTACATGGTGAGTTTCAGACCAAGGCGCGGCATCACGCGGGCTTTGGGGGCCTGATTGGCCCGAGAAAGCGCTGAGCCGGATCGGGAACAACAGGGCGATTTGATGTCAGCCATGCGAAGCCTGGAGGGAATAGCGGTGACCTATCAAAAAAACCACTCCTTTTTTGCCCATGCCTTGCTTGACCTTAGCAGGAGATCCCGGTGGTTCCGGCCCAAGGCAGCGGCTGAAGCAGTGCAGTACTGCAAGAATTGCCTTCTGGTCAGTATTCACCGTCTATTCCCTCCAGGGTTTGCATGGGTTCATGGGTTCATCCCGGCTCGGCTCGTCAAGTGAAGATCCATACAGGGTCTTTTGGCAACGGCAACTGCCGGCGGGATGTATGGTGAAAGGCAGGCACTTATCTGACGAAAGAAACATCGAAATGGCGCTTGGCAAACGAAAATTTTCAATGGAAGAAAGGAGGTGACTTTTCGGTATTTCAACGAAAAAGCATACACGAGTTGATGCAGTATGGTTGGTATGGAAGGATTATCGCATAAGGAGGAGATATGACGATGGAAAAAGATCTGAGTAGAAGGAATTTTTTAAAGGGAAGTATTGTCGGCGCCGGCGCACTGACGACCGGCTTCGGTGCGGGGCTTGTGGTGCCCGGCGTGGCCAGGGCGGTGGTACCGACGGACTTCCCCTATCCGTTCACCAAGCCCTCAACCACAGCCGGCTTAATCGATCTTGATTACGTCACCCACAGGGCCTATAACGGATACTTGGGGGCGTACGCCGGCGGCGGCTGAATGTACGCAGCCGTCACCGGTCTGGTGGAAGCAATGAAACAGATATACCCCAGTGATGATACTGATGATCTGGGTTGGGAATGGCACGCCTTTCCGCAGCTGGTTCTCCAGTTTGGCAGCGGCGGCGTATTAAAGTGGGGGACCCTTTGCGGGGCGCTCACCGGCTGCTTGTCCGTGTTGAATATGATGGGCCTGCACTCCAAGGTGGGCAGCGAACTCATGGACTGGTATTGCCGGACCGAGATTCCCACCGGCATCGTCTCCCAGCTATACAATGATGCGTACAGTATGTCATGGGCGCATGTACCGGTCCCTGATGACGAGGTCCTGGCCCACACGGTGGCCAATTCGCCCCTTTGCCATGTGTCCATCAGCAAATGGTTTGCTGCCGCAGGCGTGGGTTACGCAGATAAGGACAGCCCTGATTACCCCAACGGCCCGCACACGACATTCTTGAAAAAGGACCGTTGCGCCAAGCTGACGGCGGCTACGGCTCGGCGCTGCGCCGAGCTTATCAATGACTGGGTGCAGGACTCGTACAGCGCGACTGATTGGGACACAGAAACGTATCAGGAGTGTATGGACTGCCACTCTTATATCAAACAGGGGAGCACCCCGCCGTCTGCCGGTGATCGGCAGGATTCCCTGGCCCGGATGGACTGCAACGAGTGCCATACGGTGAACTTAAGTGCCCCCCACGCAGGGAAACAGATCCACGTTGAACGGCTTTGGACCGAAAAACTGGTTGGGGCGGACTGGGTGGAATCGAATACATTTAGCCCGGGTGAGGACATACGATACTGCTTGCGGTTCAACATCTATGCCCCTGGAAAGGTGTTCGTAAGAATAAAGCCGAATACGACCGGAGCGGAGGGATATACGAATACCTCAGGCGTGTGGAAGCAGGGTTACTTTAGCAAGAGTGACAACGTGAACGATACGGAAACCTGGAGATTCCCAGAAACTATCCCCGGGGACGCAGGCGGCCAGGCCAGATTCAAGGCGCAAATTCAGGTGGGTGATACGTCGGCCGGACCGATGATCTATGAGTCGCCCTTGAAAATGGTATATTTTACGGTTTCATAAAGTCATTTCCGGTGCCGGGCGATTTGAGAGCCCGGCCTATTGCATGGCGTAAAAGGACGCACAGACCTAAAAACAGCCTCGCCATCCTGGCGAGGGGATACGGGACTTGGAAGAAGAAAACCTTCCTTTCCAATCCTCCGAGGGCAGAGCGACTTCTGTGAAGAAGCTCTGCCCTTTTTTGTAATAGTCGGTTTTTTCATTTCAATTTGAGTGCTTTTCCTTTAGAACATCGGCATGCTGAGTTGAAGGCAAAATGCGGGCAAGCCGTTGGTTTAGAAAAGGAGCCGGTGGGATCATAGCGGTCCTGGCCGTTTATTTCATACTCAATCCGTTTTTTACGGGCCTTAAGGAGGGTTTTCATGGAACAGGTGCTCAAAAACCTGACGTTGGAATTTTTCGGAAAAGGAAAGCACAAAATTGAACCGGAAAAGCTCCTTCATTTGGAAGGTGCTTGCCTATTGGACGTTCGGTCAAAAGAAGAATCCGACGCTGTATCAATCAGCCTGGAAAGTATCCCCGGCGTGGAATGCTTGAACATTCCGATCAATGAGATTCCTGACAGAATCGGGGAAATCCCCAAAGAAAAGACGATCGGCGTGTTTTGCCCCGCCAATGTCAGATCCGCTATTACATATGCGTTTCTCCTGTCAAAAGGATTTTCGTCGGTATTCGTAGTGGAGGGCGGATACGCAGCGTTAACCGATGCCATTAAGCCGGGTAAAATACTGAAGCTGATTTCATAGGGCAAAAGAGGTCTCTTCTCGTGATCAAACTTGCCATCGTCGGCTGTCTTATTTTCGTCGTGGCTGTCACCATGACCATGGTCGGCAAAGGCGGCGGAAATTTCTATGTGGTGATTTTGGCGTTAGCCGATGTTCCCATGCACGAAGCCGCCACCACGGGACAGTTCATTCTTTTTTGCGCTTCCGTTGCGGGAATGATCGTTTTTCACAAAAACAAGGTGGTTGCATGGCCGTTGGCCGTCTTGATCGGTAGTGTCACAGCTCTCTCGGCACTGGGAGGGGGCTATTTCTCCCATCTTTTCAGTGGGTCTTCTCTGAAAATAATTTTCGCTATCATGCTTTTTATCGCAGGCGCGATCATGCTGGCGCCGGTATCGAAAAAAACGTTGTCAGGCAAGGCCCAAAGCCCCGGGTTCTGGCACGTTGAGTCCGGTAACGAAAGCTTCGTTGTCAACCTGTGGCTCGCTTTACCGGTATCCATGCTAACCGGTTTTGGTTCCGGCATGGTGGGGGTATCGGGAGGCTCCTTTTTGGTGCCCCTGATGGTATTGGCCTGCGGTGTTCCCATGTACATAGCGGTCGGAACGGCCACGACACTGATTGCCGCAACGGCGCTCATGGGCTTTTTGGGACATGCGATACAAGGAGATTTCAACCCGTCCTGGGCTGTTCCCTTGGCCTTCATCACCATTTTGGGCGGGATTCTGGGGGGCAAGTTCGCCCTGAAGACAAAGCCGAAACGACTTAAACAGTTGTTTGCCTATACGAACTGGGGCGCCGCATTTTTTATGGTTATCAACGCATTGAACACATGACTTTCACCTCGAAAACCTTTGTTTATACGGGAGTGAGCATCTCAAATGCCCAATTTTTTTGCCGTAAATATACAGTTGGGTAAATTGTATCCAGCCGGGAAAGTCATTCTATAAAGTTTCCACCACCTCAACCATCGCCCGTGTCAACAAAGCCAAGTCATCATCCTCGATCACGAAGGGAGGCATAACATACACAAGTCTTCCAAACGGCCGTATCCAAACGCCTTTTTCCACAAAGCGCTCTTGTACCGTGGCCATATCCACCGGCTCCACCATTTCGACCACACCGATGGCGCCCAGAGTCCGAACATCCTTTACTTGGGGAAGCGGCTCAAGCGGGGACAAATCGGCCCGCAGTTTGTTTTGAATGGCGTGCACGCGCTCTTGCCATGGCGAAGAGAGCAGTAGTTTGATACTCGCCACGGCCACAGCGCAGGCCAACGGGTTTGCCATATAGGTCGGGCCGTGCATGAATACCCCGGGATGTCCTGAAGAAATCGCTTCACTGATTTTTTTCGTGGTCAAGGTGGCGGCAAGCGTCATATAGCCCCCCGTGAGTGCTTTGCCGATGCACATGATGTCGGGTGAAATCCCGGCATGTTCGCAGGCGAACAAAACCCCCGTTCTACCAAAGCCGGTGGCAATTTCATCGTGGATCAACAAGACATCGTATTGGTCGCAAAGTTTTCCGGCCTCTCTCAGGTACTGCGGCGAATAAAACCGCATGCCGCCGGCTCCCTGGGCAATCGGTTCGAGAATCAGTGCGGCGATGGTGTCGTGGTGGGTCCGGATCAGATTCTCGAGGCTCTCTATGTCCTTGGGGTCCCATGCGTCCCCGAATCTTGTATGGGGGGCTTGTGCAAAATAGTGACTTGGCAGGATACCTGTAAACAGGTGGTGCATGCCCGTTACGGGATCACACACGGCCATGGCGCCGGCCGTGTCACCGTGATAACCGGATCGTATGGTCAGGAGCTTTTGTTTTTTCGGTTTACCCAGGGCATGCCAATACTGGATGGCCATCTTGAGCGCCACTTCCACCGCCACGGATCCGGAATCGCAAAAAAAGACCTTTTGAAGCGGCTCAGGGGAAAGATCCGTGAGGAGGAAAGCCAATTCAACGGCCGGTTTATGGGTGAGGCCACCGAACATGACATGGGACATTCGGCGGATTTGTCCTGTGGCCGCATCGTTTAACACCGGATGATTATATCCATGAATAGCGGCCCACCAGGAAGACATCCCGTCTACAAGTTGTCGGCCGTCGGTAAGCTTGATGCGAACCCCACTGGCGGAGTCGACCGGATATACGGGAAGGGGGTGGGTCATGGAGGTATAGGGATGCCAAATACGCGCTTTATCTATGGCCAACAGGTCTTGTTCTTCATTTGGTTCCATTTTTTACTCCTGCATGGGTCAACGCCCGGTCTATCACTTGATATTGGGCGTCCTCCGGGGCCGCAAAATCTCCGATCATCCCGATTACCCCGGCAGGGCGGATTCCGGAAAAGGTTTCAATGGCCTCTATATTTTCTCGGACCAGATCCGCAGGGGTCGCCTGCGGACCGTCGTCCACCATTACGACGCTTTTTGGAAAGATGTCCCGTTGTGCCAAGGCTTCGAGAGATAAGAGGGTATGGTTAATGGTACCCAGTCCCGCGCGAGCGACAAGGATCACTTCGGCCGTCACCGTCCGGGCAACCTCCACCAATAGGTGGTCGGCGGTTACAGGTACCAATATGCCACCCGACCCCTCGATGATCAGATGTGAGGTTGTGTCATCGTGCATTAGCTGATCGAGCCGCTGGAAGACCCGGTGGAGGTCGATCCGCTTTCCTTCGTCCCGTGCTGCAAAGTAGGGGGCTTTGGGATGCCGTAAGCAGTATACGGCGGAGGTCCTGTCAGCCTGCCACGGGAAGTTGCTTAGATGAGTCCGAATAAACCGAGCGTCCGACCCCGGGTCATCGATATCCGCGCATCCCGTCTGGAAGGGCTTCACATAGGATGGTGTAAAACCCTTTCGACACAGGAACTGCATACACAGGAGGGAAACCACCGTTTTTCCGACACCGGTATCCGTGCCCAATATGAAAAAAGACTTCGATGTCATGGCATGTGTTCCATCGTTTCTTTTAAGGTGTCCACAAACGTCGTAACATCCTTTTCATCGTGAAGTGCGCTCATGGAGATGCGCAAAATGGCCCGTCCCAGGGGCACAGTGGGATATCTGGCGGAGAATACGAAACATCCCTTCTCAAGTAGGGTTTCAGAGATATTGGCGGCCGTTTCTTCGTCTCCGATTTCAAGACGGATAATGTGGGCCTCGCCCCCGACTTTGAATCCGCTTTGTCTCAGTTTTTCCTTCATGATGCGGCTTATACCGTCCAGGGCTTTGCGTGCCCCGTCGCTTTCTTCTATGAATTCGAGTAGGTCTGTTGCGGAAGCCGCATGGGCCGGTGGCAAGGTGGTTGAATAGATGAGCGCCGGGGCGTAATTGATGAGATAATCTTTCATTTTTCGGGGTAACAAAATAAACGCACCAAACAGGCCCAAGGCCTTGCCGAAGGTCCCGACCGCCACGTCGGCCACACGTCCGGCGATACCCCGTCCGCCTTTTCCCATGGCCCCGAATGCATGGGCCTCGTCGACTACGGCGAGAAATCCCCGGGCTTTCTTTAACTTTTCCAAGGCGGATACGTTAAGCAGGTCTCCGTCCATACTGAACAGAGATTCAGTGAGTACGGCCGTTTTGTCGGTCTTCTTGCTTACAAGCCGCTTTTCCAGGTGAGATATGGCATTATGGTTATATCCAAATCGATCGGCCGAACTCAGGCGAAGGCCGGTTACGGCACTGGCATGGATATGTTTGTCGTATAGGACGGTATCGCCCTTTTCGAAGAGCGTGGAGATGAGCGCCATGTTGGCCTGATAGCCGCTGGGGAAGAAGAGTGCCGCCTCATAGCCGAAATACCGGGCATAAGCCTCTTCGGCCCGGTTGATCACATCATGGTTGCCGCAAACCAGCCGGGAAGAGGAGGCGGAACTTCCGTAGTATTGAAAATGTCTTGCCACCCGTTTGGCCATACGTTCGGATGTGCCCAGGCCCAAATAGTCGTTGGCCGAGAAATTCAGGACCGTCCTGCCTTCGATGCGCAGATATTTGCCCGCCCTTGACTCGACTCGGGGCGGATCCCGGTACAAACCGTGTCGCCGTTTCAGCGAGAGCTTTTTGTCAAATCTTGCGTCAAACATGCAAATATCCTTTGATAGTGATTTGCCAGGCGTTCCCGTCTAAAACGCTCATCATAGTTCAAGGTGCCAAAGACCAGTCGTCCTTTCAGGCAATCCCGGTTTCTGCTTGTTGCGCGTAGGGTATAGGAAAAGGCCCGTTTGCTCTCAGCTGTAAGTGATCCGTAGAGTTGATAGGATCCGCGTAAGGGAGATGTTTCTAAGATCTCCAGGTGAGGGATAAGCAGTAAGAAGCAGTGCTTTTTGAATGCCGTGATAAACCGCACGTGGAGGGCCCCCAGCTGAGCCAGGGATTCGATCGCCATGGCGACGGGACAGCCTTCCAGCGTCTTGACGCCCTCAATGTGTCTATTATCAATCGCTGAGATGCGATCAATCATTTTGAAGTCGTCGCGTTTTGTCCGGATATCTAACCGGATATTTAACCGGATATTTAAATTGATATGTAAATTCATGCGGATTCGGATGAGGCCCGGCGGTTCGGGGTCTTCCCTCGGTGGTGCAAGACCAGCGCACTGTTTTGTCCTCCGAAGCCGAAGTTTTGGACTATCACCCACCGGGGCACCCGGCGGGGAGACCCGGCGGTCGGCTTTCGGACGAAATGAACGCCTTCGTGGCATGGTTGAGACAGGTTGCGAATTTCCGGGATGTGGCCTGCCTTCAGACAGGCCAGCAGGATGGCGAGCTCCACGGCACCGCAGGCGGCGGCGGTGTGCCCGATCCAGGATTTCAAAGCAATGACCGGGGGATGATGTTTTCCATACAACCGATGAATGAGCCCCGCCTCCATATCGTCGTTTAGCGGCGTGCCCGTCCCGTGTGCCGAGATCAGATCGATTGCCTCCGGAGCCAGTTTTGCCTCATCCAGGGCCGACAACACGGCCTTTTCCGGCCATCGACCCTCCGGGGCGGGGGCGGTCATGCCGTGACCGTCCAGAGTGCTTCCGTAACCGCATATTTCCGCCAGGGCGGGGACACCTCGCTTTTCGGCATGGTCACCGGCCTCCAGGAGAATAAACGCCCCGCCCTCTCCGGGAATAAACCCATTTCTTGCCCGGTCAAAAGGTGCGTATTCTAGCTTTGGATTACCCGGGGAGTGAAACAACGCCCGGGCCTTTTTATAGGCGAGAATACCGCCGGGACTCAGCCGGGAATCCCCGCCCCCGGCAAGGGCGACGTCCAGGTAGCCAAGGCGAATTCTGCGAAACGCTTCACCGACGGCCTGAAGCGAAGCGGTGCAAGCGGTGCCTAACGTCAGGCTTTCTCCGTGAATTCCCGCCAGAGAAGAGATAACCGACGTTGCCGTGTTGGGAAGAAAGCGCAAAATCCATAACGCTTTGAGTTGGTCGGCGTCTAAATGACCTGCGTGAATTTCCGGACACTCGCCGCCCAGATCCAGGTTCGGACCGGCACCGACAAAAAGCCCCATTCGGGATATCGTTTCCGTGTCCAGCCGGCTCCCGTCCACGGCCTGTAGCGCAGCGGCGACTGAAAAAGCGGCACCGCGGTTCAGGTACCGGATGTTCTTGAATCGGCCGGTGAAATCCCTGGCCTCAAACCCCTTTATCGGACAGGTGGCAATATCTGCCTCCGTGGGTGAGCGTTCAAATGCGACGCGATCCTGCTTGAGGCGGGACACGACGGCCTCCGGCTCGAACCCCAGAGAAGAGATTATCCCTACGGATGTAATGACTACTCGACGTGGCATTGATAGGTCACATAGCTGACCAGGTCTTTAACTTTAAGGACCGGTCCCTGGTCCAGATCCTTGAGAATTTCCGCTATCCGGTCGGCGCCCAGGAAGGGATATTTTTCCGCGAGCAACGCCGTTTTGTCGGTTGTTTCCCCGGCGGTTTCCAGGTGAAGGCGAAGGTCCAGCAGAAAAATGTCCTCGTCGTCGACCTCAATGTGAAAGGCCCCACTCAGAGCAACGGCCAGTTCCAAAAAATCAATCGATTCTACTTCCAGGTCCCTGACGAGATAGGTCTCCTCGGTGATGGTTTCTCGATCCACATCAAGGATTTCTGATAAATAGCTTTTAATCGTGTTAAGTATGTCCATTCATGCGCTCACTTTGCGGCGCCCCGTCCTTTATCCAGCGTTACTGTGGTAGCATTGAATCCTGTCGCACTTTCAGACAGATAAAAGAGAATGGTTTCCGCCACCTCCTTTGTTGTCAGCGGTGTCGTTAAAGATACCCGGGAAGATGCCTCTGACCGAATATCGCCGATTTTATCCAGATAGGCCTTTCCCCGTCCTGCATCGACGTAACCGAGGCGCAGACTGACCGTTGTGATGCCGTGACAGGCGAGCTCCAGGCCCAGGTTTCGATACAGGGCTTCAGAGGCCAGTTTTGAGGCGGCGTAAAAGCCTTGGCCGGGATTGGCTCTTTCCACGGCCGCCGAGGAGACATAGACCAGGCGCCCGAACTTTTTCTCGAGAAACATCCGGGCTCCTCGCCTTAAGGCTCTCGCGCGGGCGGCGACATTTTCTTCAAAATATCGCTTCATCTTTTCCGGGTTGCCGGCGCCCACCAGAGACTCAAAATGCCCGTGGGCGAAGTCGACCCAGTAATCGACATGGTTTTCCATGTCAGAGACGGCGGCGTCGACGGATTCCGATTCGCCCAAGTCGAGGTAAACGGTGTCATATTTGTCCGCGTGTTTCCCCAGGTGTGTGTGTATCCGATTCAGGCCCGTTTGGTTTCTGAAAGTAAGGCAGGGGTGAAGGCCGCTTTCCATCATGGATTCGGCCAGGCATAGCGCCAGGTCACAGGTGCCGCCCAAGAGCAAGGCCGCATGTCCGGTAAATCGAAGTCTCATGGCCGGAGCCTCCCGGTCACCGATTGCAGACCTTGGGCGTGAAGGGTGCAATCCAGGACGGTCCCGCCTTCTCGCGATTCGATGCGGAAATGGGTTTTCCCCGGGGGCACAAACCGGGCGAAGCGAAACCCTTCGATCCGGCAGGTTCCCTGTATCCATCCCTGAGTGATCGCGGTCTCCAGAAAGGCATGGACGATGAGGCTTCCCGGTACCGCCGGATATCCCGGAAAGTGGTCCTCGTAGATGGCATCTTCGGGGTCAAAATAGAAAGTGCCCTCCAGTGTCCGGGATGGGTTTGAGGCATCTGTAGGATTAACCATGGAAACGCTCCATGTCACGGATCATCTCCATGTCCGCTTCTACACTCCGACCCTTCGTGGTCAGGTAATTGCCGATCATAAGCCCGTTGGCGCCCGCCAAAAAAACCCAGGATTGGTAGTCCTTCAGGGTAATTTCCCGACCCCCGCATATGATAATATCTTTGCCGGGATTTATGAGTCTGAACAGAGCGATACATTTCAGGGCTTCCCAGGGGGACAGTGGGGTTCGATGAGCGAGCTTGGTTCCGGGTATGGGATTTAGAAAATTAATGGGTATGCGGTCCACATCAAGCCTGTAAAGGTCGCAGGCCAGTTCCACCCGTTGCTCCCATGTCTCCCCCAACCCCAGGATGCCGCCGCTGCACACGTGTAGCCCCGCCGACTTAGCGATCTCGACGGTTTCAATGTCATCGGCGTAGGTGTGTGTGGTGCAGATATGGTCAAAAAAACTTTCTGCTGTTTCGAGATTGTGATGATAGGTGGTGACACCGTTTTCCTTAAGTCTTCGGGCCATTTCCGGGGCTAGGGTGCCAAGCGAAGTGCACACTTCCAGTCGGGTTTGTTCGGCTATGGACGATGTGGTCTCGGTAATACCAGTCAGCTCTGAATCGCAAATTCGAAGTCCGCTCGTGACAAGGGAGTACCGGGAGGCACCGGCTTTCCACATAGATTCGGCATCAGCCACCATGAAACTGGGTTCCAACAAAGTGTGGGGCTTGATACCGCTATTGTGATGAGCGGACTGAGCACAGAAGGCACAGTCTTCGGAACAGGCCCCGGACTTGGCGTTAATAATGGCACAGGTGGAAATGTTGTCTTTTTGAAATCGTTTCGTGACCTTGTGAGCGGCCCAAAGGATGTCCGTGACATCGCTTTGCCCGCAACCGGCGATGCGGCAAGCCTCTTCATAGCAAAGCGTTGCTCGATCCCCATTGACAAGGTCCTTGGTTATGTTAGCTATGGTGGGGTTCAACATAATTTTCTTCCAGGGGTGCTCCTTATGGATGCACGTCGGACACGATAAAGCGGGGCGGGTTGTTTGTCAACTAGAATGTCGTGGCGGGTTGACAATGGGTATGTTGGGCCAAATCGTATCAGATCGTGCGGGACATTGGGATTCCGGTGTCGGTGTCGATATCCGAATCGTGTCCAACAAAAGCTTTACCCCTAATTGAGCCCCCCTTTTTTGATGGAAACAGGAATCTGATGCATACAACAGACCGCCTCTTGAGACATTTGAAGGACAAACAGGGAGGCTTTGTATCCGGAGAGATCTTGAGCCGGGAAATGGGTATCAGCCGGGCCGCCGTCAACAAGCATATTCAAAAACTGAGGGCGGAAGGATACGGGATCGAATCGGCGACGAAAAAGGGGTATCGGCTCATCGCAATTACCCCGCGGTTGGTTCCCCGAGAAATCGAAGCGGCGCTGGAGACAAAGGTGTTGGGACGCCCGCAAATCGTCCATTTTGACCGGACGGACTCGACGAATCGGCGGGCAAAAGCGCTGGCGGTTCAAGACGGCGCCGAAGGAACGCTCGTCGTTGCCGAAGAACAACTGGCAGGGAGGGGGAGAAAGCAAAGGAGCTGGTTTTCCCCTGCCGGAACCGGTATTTACGCTTCTTTGATTTTGCGCCCCGCGATTTCCCCCAGCGGCGCTCCCCGGATGACTTTGATGACGGCGGTGGCGGCCGCCGAAGCGCTGATCCGGGCCACCGATCTGCCGGTCAGAATCAAATGGCCTAATGATTTGCTGGTCGGGGGTAAGAAAATCGGGGGCATTCTGACCGAAATTTCTACGGAAATGGATGCCATCGAATACGTCATCATCGGGTTGGGTATCAATGTCAATACTTCCCGAGAGTCTTTGCCTCCGGAGCTGGTTTCCATTGCTACATCGGTCCGGATCGAGTCGGGCCGGGATTTTTCCAGGAGCGATATCCTCGCTCAATACCTGGCCCGCCTGGAACGGGGGTACGAAATGATCAATGCTGGGAGGTTCGATCGCATTATTTCGCGGTGGAAAGCGCTATCCCATATGGTCGGTCAACGACTGATAGTGGAAGAGCTTGACGAGAGATATACGGGCCGGGTCGAGGACGTCGAGGAGACCGGGGTGTTGCTGGTCAGGGAGGATAACGGCCGGTTGCACCGGATCTACTCGGCGGATATCACGCTGGTGGGGGGTGAAGGATGAAGGTTGAAGGGTGAAGGATGAAGGTTGAAGGGTGAAGGGTGAAGGCGGTGGTGTTCGATATTAAATATTTATGATTGTCAGGTATTTACGCTTTTCCGGTTGCCTGCGTGAGCGTGGCCGTTTCCGCTTCAATCTCTGAGTGGAATGTATGGATTCGCTCCAGAATCTGGTCGAGTTCATCTTCCCAGACTTTCAACAGCCCTGTTTTCAGCCCGCCCACCATCTTGTGTGCCCGTCTTTCCAAACGATTTTGATATGCCCGATAGAATCGAAACCCCAAAAAGAGGTTGAGGAGAACGAAACTGCCTAAGGCCGCCAGCCCTTTGGCACTAAACAAAGAGGTAATAATGGTTAGGATCAGGCGAATTGCGCTCGATATGCCGGGGGCGTCCAAAAAGGCCGTCCATGACGGGCGGCCGCCGACAGCAAAGAGGAAAAAGCCAAAAAGAAGTAGGTAAGTAAGACTCTGGACAAGCTTGAAGCCACGACAGGACCTTGGCGCGTGCTGGCCGATCAGTACGGTGACATGATCGGATAGCCGTGTCTTCAAACCCGCCATTTGCCGTTTCGTGTCGATGAAATCGTTAATCTCTGTACGGAGGGAGTCGGGCAGCCTATGGCGCAGCATGAGATGGTGGATACGATCCAGAATCAGTTTCTGATGGTCTTGGAACAGGTCCATTACGGGATCGGGAGGCTGGAATTGACCGGGAAGCAGTCCGGGAGCGGTTTCCGGTCGGTTTTCCCCCCGCCTCGACAAGAGCGTGGCGATGGGATATCCCGGTCCGATCAGACACGTGGGGTCTGCTTGAAGACTTAGGACCTCTTTTTTCAGATATGTATCCACCCAGAGGTCAATCGGCTTTACGGCCGCCCGGCGCCACAGTTCCCGGCGATCTTCCAGATCGGCGGTGAGGGTGTCCAGGACGGCGGACAGGCCTTTTAAAGTTGAGACCTCTTTTTGGAGGGAAGAAGACAATCGGTCAATTTCAACGTCTACATTAGCCGCCTTGATGGCGGCAATTTGCTTGATGTCCCGTTGCTGGAAAACTTGTTGTCGAAAGGACGGAAACTGATTCCAGGCGGAGAGGACCGCCCCGTTTTGAGCTTCCGTGGCGGCCAAAGGATAGAAAATGATGGCGGCGGGATCCATTTTTTCCTTAAGAAGCTCGACAAACCGCCGGGTAACGCTGTCGAGTTGTTCGTATCCGGTTTCAAGCGGTTTTCCCTCGAAGAGAAGGTCTGCTTTATTGAGAACAAAATAGAAATTCTGCCGGGCCTTGGGGACCGTTGCAAGGAATTCATGGAAACGGCGATCGGCGTATTTTTCCGGGGATGTGACCCATACCAGGATGTCGAGGTGCTTCAAAAACCGCAACACGTTTTGCCGGTGCTCGCCCAACAAGCTGTCGAAATCGGGTAAATCACACAGTAGAAATTGTTGGATGGCGTCGCAGTGGTGAGTAATCTCCCGACTGGGTACCGACTGTAAGTGTTCCTTGGAGATTCCCCTTGCATCTTCATGTTTATAGATGAGGATGTGATCTGTGTGGGGTCGGCGATAACTGGTAGAGGCAATCGGGGCACTTGCAAGGGCATTCATAAGCGTCGATTTCCCGACGCCGGTGCCGCCGAGAAGACCGATGGTCAGTGGAATGCCCTGGGCGGAAACCAGCCGTTCCGAAAGCCCCTGTGCCTCTGTGAGCAGGCTCTCTTTGTCCGTATCGTTAAGAGAATAAAAGGATCGTTCCTGAAGCAGGTTAACGATCGTATCGAGTTTGTCCTGCAATGCGTGAGGGGTTTCAGTCATCGGTTCTTACCGCACGGCCTCCATTTCTTCCCGAAGGGCTTTTAACGTTGCCAAATCCTCGGGCTTCGTCAACAGATCCAGAAGGGCCTTTTCGTAGCGCTGTTTTTGCCGTTCCAGTATGGAACACAGGGCCTCTTGATACTGTTGGGCGAGTGCTTTGGCTACGGCCTTAATCTCCCGATAAGCAAATAGTTCCATGGAACCTTTCGTAATAAAGGGCGCAAGAACAGAGTCCAGGATGGCATCCAGGCCGGAAAAGCCGCCGCCGACCACGATTTCAAATGACAGAATCAGGGTCCCCCACAAGATAGACGTGGAGTAAATGCCCCACCGTTTGTGTTTGGGAAGGCCCCGTGAGAGATCCTTGAATTTGTTTTCCAGCCAACGATCCAGCTTGTCGTGTTCTTTCGACATGGCGGATCGTATTTCGGCCTCGGTGAGGGGCATGTCCGGTTGGTGAATTGCTTTCAGAAGTGGCGAATCCTCCCTCTCCGGCGAAAGCCTTTCCAGGACGGAACGATTGAATCGTTCTACCGATGCCAAAACCGGGGTGAGGTCTATCTGTCGGCGGACCCGTGATAGCGCGTCTTTCCGCTTTGGGCGGTGTCCCAAGGACATTCCTGCGACTTGAAAGGGTAAAGAGATAATCCGCCGGATCACCTTCCTGGGCTTGGACAAGGGGTCATATCGTTCAAACAGTCTTCGTATTTCACTTTGGAGATGTCGGCGACTTTCCGAGGTGAACCGCTCTTTCTCAGCCTTAATCAGATCGGCGCAGGAGGCATCGTAGAGTCGACTGAGCTCGGTCACCCATTTTGTGGCTTCCTGGCGTTCTTTTCCTATGAGATCGGCAAGTGTTTCGGCCTTTTCGGCGATAGCCGTAGATCGTCTTGTTTGTTCTTCTGCATGGAACTTATGCGCACGTTCAGGGGAAAGGTCCTCGGACAGGGCTTGGGCGAATTCGGAAAACCCCGGATCGTCCAAGACGGCTTCTTCATCTCCGGACGGGTGATAGCCGATCAACCAAACGCGGTTTTCGGCAAGAATTGCACCGTGGCTTTGAATGGGGGAAAGGATTTCTTGTTTTGTGATCCCATGGGTCTTGTTTACCAAGAGAAAACAGGGTTTTTGGTCTTTCGATATGTTAAGGAGGAATTGATACGGGATCTCGTCGGCATATTTATCCTGACTGGTAACGAAGACGACGGCGTCGGACAGGAGGTAGAATGCGTCAACCGCGGCCGCGTTTTGGGCCTCTACGCTATCCATATCAGGGGTGTCCAGCATGACCCGATGGGACCGTTCGTCCCGGTGATGGATGAAAAGGGCAAGATGTCCGGGAGCCCCGGTGCTTCCACCGGATGGAATATGATCTTTCTCCTGAGGGTCTATCGAAATGTCCGTAAAGGGGAAGGCCTGAGCAACCCGGCAGTTTTGGTGGGCGTAGGCGATGGGTCCGCCGGTCTTGGGGCGTTCAACCCCGGTCTGGCTGATGGACATCCCGCAAAAGGCGTTAAACAGGGTGGATTTTCCCGTTCCCGTTCCCCCCATAAAAGAGATCCACAGACAAGGCGTGTCCTGCTTGTAGTAAAAAACAGCCAAACGTTTTAGGAGATCTTCGGTCCGTCGGTCGATTTCAGCGGGTGCGATTTGGAAACCGGGGACTCGAACGGCGTTTCCGAGATGGGAGACCCCCGCCATGGAGACGTGGTGGTACCCACGGTCTGTCTGCTCGGTGGCGCCGAGTCCCGATTCATTAGGTTCGTTCATGGGTTATATCACTATGCTTTAAGATCGACTTCCGAATATGGATGTTCCTATGCGCACCAATGTCGCCCCTTCTTGAATGGCTGTTTCAAAGTCTCCGCTCATACCCATGGAGAGTTCCTCCATCATGACCGTGGGCGGCGCCGCTTCTCGAATTCGGTTTTGTAGCTCCTTAAGAGCCCTAAAATAGGGCCGTACCCGTTCCGGTGCGTTAAAAAAGGGGGGCATGGTCATGAGGCCCCGAACCGAAAGGTGTTCAAGTTCACCAATGTCTCGCACCAATTGTAAGGTCTGAACGGGGTCAATCCCCGATTTTGTTTCTTCTCCCGAGATATTTGCCTGTATCAAGATCTTTTGCACCTTGGCGGCCGCCTTGGCCCGCTTGTCCAGCTCTTTGGCCAGTTTGAAACTGTCTACCGAGTGGATAAGGTCAAAGAGGCCGATGGCATGTCGGGCTTTGTTGGATTGAAGGTGGCCGATGAAATGCCATGAAACGGGATGTGATCTCAGGGCCTCGATCTTTTCTCGGGCCTCTTGGACATAGTTTTCCCCGAGAATGGTTATGCCCGCTTGTATGCCTTCCAGGACACGCTCGGTGGGCACGGTCTTGCTGACCGCCACCAATTTTACGCTGTCGGGATCCCTGCCACACTCCACGGCGGTGCACCGAATGCGCTCCCGTATATCCGTCAATGCGTCTTTGATGTCTTCCACACGCTTACCTCATTGCCTCGTTGTCGATAGCCGGTCTTCCAACCTGAACCTTCTCGTTAAGTAACCTTCAGCCTTCAGTCTTCAGCCTAATCCCCCTGCCCCTCGTACCTCGGAACCCCGGAACCCCGAACCTGCCCCTCACCGCCGAACCACCTCTTGGTCCGTCAAATAAGAGACGATCTCGCAAAGAGGCAGTCCCACAACATTGGTATAAGAGCCGGCGATCCGCTTGACCAAAGTGCCGCCCAACCCTTGAATGGCATATCCCCCGGCCTTGTCAAAGGGTTCTCCGGTCCGGATATACCAGTCGATTTCCCCGTCGGTCATCTGCTTGAATTCCACTTCTGTTTCGCTGATTCCGGAAAAGGATTCGGCTCGGACTTTACAACATATGTAATAACCGGTAAGAACGGTGTGAACCGAGTCGCTGAGCCGGGACAACATCCAGCGGGCCTCTTTTTTGTCCTGCGGCTTGCCGAAAATGTGCTCGGCATGGACGATTACCGTATCGGCGCTGATAACCCAATTTTCCGGATATAGACTGGAAACATCGGTCGCTTTTGCCCTTGCCGCTTCTGCGACATAGGCTTTCGGCGTATCTTTCGGCAGGGCCGTTTCGTCGATGCGACTCGGGACGACCGTAAACGAAAGCCCCGCTTGTCGGAGCAGTGCACGCCTTCTGGGGGATTTTGACGCCAGAATCAACGTGTCGTAGGAAACCAGGGTGTTGCTCATTTGTGTAGAATTATCAGAATATCGGCCGATTGGCAATGCTCTCACGCGGTAGGTGTTGGAGGTTCCTTTGACATATTCGATTATAGGCGCGGGTCGGTTTGGTAGAAAGGCGGTTCAACGGCTTTTTAAGCGACGACGTCAAGCCCATATCACGGTGGTGGATACTGATGAATCAGCCCTTGAAAGTTTGATAACGGACCTTCCTGTGGAAAAAGTGTGCCAAGACGGTGCCGCATTCCTGACGAGTCAACTCAACGGTGATAGCCCTCCCGATTGGATTGTCCCGGCGGTTCCGATCCATCTCGCCTTTCAATGGATTTGTGAAAAGGTACGGCCAACGGTGCCCGGCAGCGGGTGGGAGATAATCCCCGTGCCCGAGGAAGTCGAATCCATGGTTCCCAATCCGATGCGGGGCTCGCAGGGACGGTTATATATGAGTTTTGCATATTTTTTGTGTCCGGATCATTGCATGGAACCCTACGATCGTTGCACATTTACGGGAAAGCCTCGGAAAGGCATTCTGTACCAAATGCTCAAAGGCCTTTCCTGTGGCCATTTCACATCCGTTGTGGTAAGGAGCCGACAGTTGGCACCCGGCGTGGGGGGATTTCGGCCGGAGGACCTGAAAGCGAGCCTGGAAAAAGTTTTGGACGCCAATGGCCCTGTCCTGTACAGCACTGCGTGCTTTTGTCACGGTGTGATGAATGCGCTTCGACGAGTATAACTAAATGAGGTTGTCAGTACAGCGCCAGTGGGAAAGAAGAGGAAATCTGTATGAATTGTGTCTTTGCAAAAAAGCTCTATACCGGCAAATCTGTGCTGGAAAACAGACACGTCGTGTTTGACAAAAATGACATCGTTTCAATCTCCAAGGCCGGAAAGGGGAGTCTCCTGGGTGAGTACGAAGTCATTACGCCCGCGTTTGTCGATCCCCACAGCCACATCGGGATGGTCCGCTCGGGAGAGCCGAGCAACGAGGCCGAGGCGAATGAGCATATGGATACCATCCTGGCCCTCGCGGATGCGTTGGATTCGGTACATATGGATGACCAGGCGTTTCGTGAAGCCGTGGAAATGGGGGTGTTGTATTCCTGCGTGGTCCCGGGTAGCGGAAACATCATCGGTGGTCGCTCCGCAGTTGTCCGCAACTTTGCCTCCAACAGTTCGTCGGCCCTGGTATCCCGCAGCGGCTTGAAAGCCGCCTTCGGGTATAACCCCATGTCGACGCGACGGTGGAAAGGCACCCGTCCGACCACCCGTATGGGGGCTTTGGCGATCCTTCGCAAGCGATTTGACGAGGTCTTGCAAAAGATGGAGACCCGGAAAAAAACAAAGCAAAAAAAGCCCGAAGCGGAGGCGTTTTCAGCAGAAGAGCTGGTTCTTCGAGACCTGCTGCGTAAGAAGCTGGTGCTCCGGGCTCATGTGCATAAAACCGACGATGTGGCGGTGGTACTTCGGTTGGCCGATGCATTCGGTCTGAAAGTATGTGTAGAGCATGCGATGGATATCAATGAACCGGAGACCTTTCTGGAACTCAAGCGCCGCAAGATACCCGTGACTTACGGTCCGCTGGATGCATTTGCTTACAAGGTGGAGCTGAAGCATTCCAGCTGGCGGAACATCGCCCATCTTTTGGACGCCGGGGTGGATTTCGGGCTTATGACGGACCACCCGGTGACCCCCGCGGGGTCGTTGTTTTTGCAGACCCGGTGGTTCACCCGTTTCGGGCTTTCCAAGCAGCAGGCTATTGAGATCGTCTCTCGCAGAAATGCCGGGATTCTGGGTCTCGGTGATCGGCTGGGTACCTTGGAAAAGGGCAAATGGGCGTCTTTTGTCTGCTGGAACGGGGATCCCTTCGATATTACCCACTTCCCCGTAGCGGTGTATGGGGAGGGTAAGTGCCTGGTCGGGGGGTGATGAACCGTGGAGGCTTCAGAACAGAATCAAACAATGAACAACGAACATCCAACGCCGAACGTCGAATGAATTACCGTGAACCCTGAACCTTGAACCTTGAACCGTTTTCTTAACCTTCAGCCTTCAACCTTCAGCCTTCAACCTTGAACCTTGAACCTTGAACCTTGAACCTTAAACCTTAAACCCTTCTTTTAATTCACCACCGCCAAGATATTTCCTTTCTTCACGGCATCGCCCTCTTTGAAAAAGATCTCTTTAACGGTGCCGGCAACCTCCGAGACCAGGGCATTCTCCATCTTCATTGCTTCCAGGATGACGATGGTTTGGTGGGCTTCCACCTTATCTCCCACGCCCACTTCATAGCGTACGATCATGCCCGGCATGGGCGCAACGACGGGTGTGCCCTCGATTTCTTCAGGCGTCGGTGCGGGTGGCGTTGCAGGAGTGCTGACAGGGGTCACCTCGCCGGGAACGGAAGCAGCGGCGGCCACAAGGGGCGGACCGCCGACCTGATTGATTTCCACCTTGTGGTATTGACCATCGATGAAAACATCGAAAGTCCGAAGGTCGGCCGCTTTCCGGTCGGCCTCGGCACCTTCAACGTCCGAAACAAGTCCCAGCTTGGCCTTTTCCACCAGTTCGCGGCGCCTCTCACCTTCCGCTAAAGACATGGGCTGGACCTCTTCCGGCGGTTCCGCTTTGCCGTGTTTCCATTCCAGAAACCGCTTGCCCGTTACCGGGTAGAGTGCCACGATAAGCTGTTCTTCGAGATTTTGCGCCAAATCCCCGGTCTTTTTCTGAACTTCTGCTAGCTCCGGTTCCAATATGTCGGCGGGCCGTGTGGTTATGGGGGTTTCTCCGCGGGGGTATCCTTTCAGGGCCTTTTTTTGCAACTCCCCATCGATGGGGCGGGGCGGCTTGCCATAAAGCCCGTAGCAATAATCTTTGACCTGGTCGGTAATCATTTTGTACCGTTCATCCGGAGTATCGAAAAGGACATTGTTGACCGTTTGGGTCCCCACGATCTGGCTGGTCGGGGTAACCAGCGGAGGGAACCCGAGCTCTTTTCTTACTTGCGGCAGCTGTTCATACACTTCCTCGAGACGGTCCAGGGCGTCCATTTGACGCAGTTGGCCCACCAGGTTGGACAACATTCCACCGGGAACCTGGTGTATGAGTACGCCGGTGTCAATGACGCTCAACTTGGATTCATTCATCAGGTGACGGTATTTCGGGGCGATTTTTTCAAAGTATTGACCGATCTCGGAGAGTTTTTGGAGATCGAGGCCCGTATCTCGCGGTGTTCCCCGGAGTGCCACGACAATCGGCTCGATGGCGGAATGTGAATTGCGCAAGGCGAAGGGTGCCAGGCAACAGTCCAGGATATCGACCCCGGCTTCGATCGCTTTTAGAAACGTCATGGGGGCCATTCCGGACGTATAGTGACTGTGTAGTTGAAGGGGGATGGAGATTTCCTTCTTGATCGCTGTCACAAGATCAAAGGCGTCATCCGGCGACATCAGGCCCGCCATATCCTTCAAACAGATGCTGTCCGCGCCCATTTGTTCCAAGGCCCCGGCCTTTTCCCGATAGTAATCGATGTTAAACACGTCACCGCCCATTTTGGCTTCGGTGAGTGAATAACAGATGGTGCCCTGAAAGTGTTTTTCTTTCGCCTTGATGACTTTGACACAGGTTTCGAAGTTTCTAAAATCATTGAGTGCGTCAAACACCCTAAAGATGTCGATTCCCGCGTCGCAGGCGGTTTCTACAAAAGCCTCGGCAACGTCGTCCGGATAGTTTCGGTAACCCACCAGGTTTTGTCCCCGTAACAGCATGGAAAAAGGGGTGTTCTTCATGTACTTTTTCAGGGTCTTGGGTCTGTCCCAGGGGTCTTCGTTCAAAAAGCGATGCATGGCGTCGAAAGTAGCACCGCCCCAGACTTCCACAGCGAAAAAACCGATCCGGTCCATCGCCTCGGCAATGGGAACCATATCCTCCGTTCGCATGCGGGTGGCAAAGAGCGACTGGTGGCCGTCCCGGAGGGTCAAATCCATGATCTTCACCGGGCGGGGTGCCGTTTGATCAGTCATGAGTTTTTCTCCCTTGGCTTTTTCCATTAAGCGTCAATGGTTTTAGATGTTCCAAGGACTGGGCGAACCATCGGCGGTTTCGTCTCCGATGCAGCTGCGCACAAGGCGTTGTGAGCGCCGTAGGCACCCAACTATGACGACTAGATAAACGTCGGTGGGGTGCCCACGGTGAAATATCGGGCCTGAACATCTCCGATATTACGGGCCCCATGCGGTACATCCGACCTGTGGCACAGCACGTCACCCGGTTCAAGGACGAACGCCTCGTTTCCAACAATATATTCGATGCGACCTTCCAGGACGATATGGACTTCTTCCCCTTCGTGGATATAGGTTTCCAGGGTTTCTCCCGGCTCGATAGTCGCCACGATGCCTTCCATTTTTTCCGTCTTGAACTTCAAACGAAAGAAGCGGTCCGTCATTTTCCTCGCCGCCTGATACTGTCCGACGCGCTTCAATATCGGATTGCCCATTATCTCCTCCTAGACCGTAGTATCTCGCAAGCGAATAGCAACCTCAGGGTCAACTCTGCTCGCTCTCTAATTCAATTCCACATTTTGGACAAAAATCATAATCATCCATCACTTGGGCGTTACAATTGCGGCACAATTCCATGACAGGCCCCAGTTCCATTAAAAGCTGGCCTTTTTTTACCGGAACCATCTTCTTGTCTTCCTTGTAATCGGCAAACATGACCACGCGCTTTACCACGCCGTCTAAGGGGGCGGTGACGGCACACTCTGTTTTCATTACAGAGAGATTCATTACTTCCTCACCCGCCCTGACCGCATCTCCTGGTTTCTTGGTCACTTTCCATAGGTCGGCATCGAAAGGTGCCGCAATGTGAAACGGAATGTCCGGATTGGCCATTTCTTCTTTGCTTTCAGACTCTATGGACGGCGCCACCTTGACGTCTTCCACAAAAACCTCGTAGTCGAGTTGGTACCTCACCCGCCGCGTGCCCCGACGTCTCACACGACCCACCCGGAGGATCTTTATGGTATGTACTTTCCCATCGGAGGTTGCGAATTCACGATCGGTTCCCGGTTTCAGGCCTTCAAACCAGATGTCATCCGGGATGTGATTGGGATCTCCGTATGTTTCCAGATTCTTGATCAATTTCAGCGCATCTCCCGGATGATTCAGGTAGTTCACAATTTCGTTTTCCGTCGGCGTCCGGCCGATGTGTTGGGCCAATTCCTTTTCCGTGGCTTCCATATCCACGGGCGGCAAGAAATTCAACGGGCTTTCCTCCGTCCGTTTGGCCTGGGCGTCCCGCCATTTTTCTCCGAACGCAGAACGATAGACCCAGTCCGCCGGCCAGCCCAAGGGGAGCTTGCCGAACTTACCCAGAAGGAGGTTTTTGAAGGCATCGTTGGCATGGGAAAAGAGAATCAGCCGGTCCGCCTGGGTCTGATCATCGAGTTCGTCTTCCGGTGTTCCGGTCACGGCCTTGAGCAGATCAATCATCCGCTGGACTTCCGGCATTCCACCCCGTTCATACGCCTTGGCGGCCATCATGTACCCGTTGGTCCAGGTGATCTGAGATCCCGGTGTGACATCGTGGTACCGGATAATTTTCCGACACAGTTCGAGGATAAGCAGGATATGGGGCAACAGGAATGCATGGCCTTGTTTCATTGCCGCTTCCTGGCTGCTCGAAGTGGCCCCGCCGGGCAAACCGTGACGGGTCACATCGTGATCGGGACCCAAAAACGTGGGCCTGCAATAGGCATCATACACGGGCATGACTTGCTTTAAGGCAAAGCCGGCCTCCCGGATCTTGTCCTTATCGAGCCGGGTTTTGAGACCGAGTTCGCCTTCCACGTATGCGGCTACCGGCAGGACGGCCGCCTGACTGTAAAAGCGGACCGCCGGACCATCGGCGACATCCAATATCTTAGCGCCGGCCTTTGCAGCGCTGCCCAGAGAGGGGACCGCCAGGCCGTCTGTTTTGTGGCGATGGTATTGAACAACCAGCTCCGGGTATTGGTCCAGAATGGATGAGATCAGGGCGCTGATGAATCGGGGGGGACAGACCCCGGCCATGTCTTTAAGGCCGAGTATGATCTGTTTTGATGCATCGTCCTTGCCGCAATCCAACACGCGGCCCACCATGGAAAGGATGTCATCCAGGACCGACAGGTAATGCTCAACGGTAAACCCTTCAGCCCAACTCATGCTGATAGCGGGCTGAAAGATACGGTTTTCCGCCTGCAGGACGATTTCCGCGAAAGGCACCATGTTTTCGATGTGGTTTAGAAAATCAAAACACCGTATGACGTGATAATGTTTGGCAATCATCCGCCCCGTGCGGGCCATGACTTCCCTGGATTGGGGAGCGTACCCCAAGATGTTGGTGGACCGTATGAGGATCATTTTCTGGGTATGAGGAGCAAAGCGGTTCCATTCTTCCGCCTCCATCCATGGGTCGGTCATGCACCCGAGCATGGCCACATGGTAATGAGCGCCCCCGCCGTTTTCGATGGACACATACCCACACTGATCGAGGAGCGGCCCTGTCCGGCGGTCGTCATAGAGGCGAAATCGGTTTCCCGATTCGGACTGGGTGACGTCTCGCGGCGTCGTGTTACAAAATTCGACATATTCCGAGTTCCGGAGGTAGTTCAGTACGACCTCCCGGTGATCGTCCGGCTTAAACGGCGGCTCATATGCCTTTTTCTTTCCTTTTCCCGAGGAAGAAACCTGTGTTTGCGGCATGGGACCCAGTCGGGTGTCTTCAAATTTTCGGTATCGCCCCAGCCCCAGATAGGGATTATGTCCCATGGCGGTGATTTCGGCGATCAACTTGGCGGTTCGTAGGTGCTCCGACAAGACATCGCGGTAAGACACCAGGTCCGGGGTCTGCCCGATGAATCGGGTATGAATTTCTCCGGCCTTGAATTCGGGGTGGGTGACGATCTTCTTATGGAAGGGAACCGTCGTTTTCAGCCCGTCAATGAAATATTCCGACAAGGCCCGTTCCATAATGGCCGTCGTTTTTCCCCAGGTACGGCCATAGGTCATGAGCAAGGACCCCAGTGAATCATAGGCCTTAGGAAACTCGTAATCTCCGAACACACAAGAGTCGACACGGACGCCCTCACCACCTGGAGAGAGGTATCGGGTGATGGTCCCTGAGTTGGGCATGAAGTCGTTTTGAGGATCTTCAAAGTTAATCCGGCACTGCATGGCATACCCTTTGGGGGTGAGCTGGTCTTCCGTGAGTCGCAGTTTTTGGCCGAATGCAATGCGGATCATTTCTTCTACGATATCGATGCCGTAAAGAAGTTCTGTGATGCCGTGCTCTACCTGGAGACGGGTGTTGGCCTCGATGAAATAGAAATTTCCCTTTTCATCCACCAGGAACTCAATGGTGATGATGGAATCGTATTCCACGGCGGTAACCATCTTGAGAGCCGCTTCTTTCAATGCTTGACGCAATTCCGGGGTCATTCCCTTCCATGGAGAGGGCGTGATCTCCAGAAGCTTCTGATATCGCCGCTGGCAAGAGCAGTCCCGTTCGTCGAGGGCTACCGCGTTTCCGAATTTGTCGCAGATGACCTGTATTTCCAGGTGTCTGACCACCGGGAGAAATTGCTCTACATAAAGGTTTGGGTTGCCGAAGCTGGCTTCCGCCATGCTGGAGGCGGTGGAAAACTCGTCTGCCAGTTCGTCTTGCGAGTCGACGACCACGACGCCCCTTCCGCCGCCGCCGCCCTCGCTTTTAAGCATGATGGGAAAGCCGATCTTTTCCGCCAGTTCCTTTGCTTCGTCTACGGAAACCGCGCTGTCAGAGCCTTCGATGACCGGTACGCCGTTGGATTTGGCCAGGGATCGGGCCTTGACTTTGTTTCCCAGGCTCTTCATGGGTTTTTCGGAAGGACCGATGAAAACAATATTGTATTCTTCGCACATATACGGGAAATGGTTATTTTCGGCCGCAAACCCCCACCCGGGATGGAGTGCGGCGATATCCCGTCGCTTTGCAATCCGAACGATTTCTTCTATGTCGAGATACCCATCCACAGTGCTTAAACTAAAGGCCTTGTCCGCCTTCGACACGTGAGGTGCTGTTCTGTCGACGGGGGTAAAAAAAGCGGCATACTTGGCACCGATTTCTCTGATCGTTCGTCCCACCCGAAGGGCGGGTACTCCACGGTTCGCCACGCCGATAGTGACATTCTTAAAATTTGGATTCATGGAAACATCCTCTCCTTTCCGCTTCCCGATTTCCAGGGTGCATATCGTTTGGGCCAGTATATTAAATGGCCGGTTGCCCTTTGTCTAGGATTTTCATCAACTTGTGATGAAGCATGGATCGAGCCGGGCAGTTTGGCCTGGTATTTAAGGCGCTTTTTTGCTAAAGGACACAAAAGATTCATATAAGTAGCATATTTACGCTCCGGTGGGGTTTTGGCGCAATGATTGAAATCGGGGTCATACATGGCAGATTTCAGGTGTTACACAATGATCATCTGAAGTACCTGTTGGCGGGAAAATCACGATGTCGTCACTTAGTTGTCGGAATAACAAATCCGGATCCGAATCTGACCTGTGCCGAGAGTTCAGATCCCCACAGGAGCGATCCTTTTGCCAACCCTTTGACCTACTTTGAACGTTATCTCATGGTTCGAGCGGCATTAAAAGCGGAGGGAGTCAATTCAGACGATCTGTCCATAGTTCCCTTCCCCATTAGTCTTCCGGACCTCTTCAAACACTATGTACCCCTGAATGCCACTTTTTTTCTCACCATCTACGACGACTGGGGCCGGGAAAAGCTGGAGCGGTTTCGCTCTCTCGGGTTGGATGTTGATGTTTTATGGGAACGGCCGTTGGCCGAAAAGGGAATCAGTGGAAACCGCGTCCGTTTGCAAATCATGAAAGATGGCCGGTGGGAAGACTTGGTCCCGGAAGGTACTCGCCGTTTGATAAAAATGTGGGATATCCCTGCACGTCTCAAAGAGCTTTTTGAGTCTGAAGATCGAAACACGGCTTAGATGTTCCCACTTAGCGCAAAGATCTCTATGAACTTCCTTTTCACTTGCCCGCTTACGACATCAGGCGCTTAAACAGACTTCTTTTCTTCCAAGATTCTCCAGCGGTAAAGGTTCGTTCCCGCGTTATGCCGGCGTCAATGGCGTTCCGGAACCGTTTTGTTAGTTTCAAGCGGTTCAGATAAGTGAAAGGGGATTTTGAAATCTTCGCTCTTCCTGCCATGGCGGCTTCAGGGTTAAAGAGCAAGTCCAGCACGTGGCTCGTAGGGGTGGCACCTCCTAGAAAATGAGCGCATCCGGCGCAATAGGTGACGATCCCATTCCCGTTGGTTTCCCGCTTTTTCAGGGTCCGCCATTTTTTGGCATAATCGGGGGGTTACGAATTCCACAGATCCCCCTTCGCCGCAGCACAGCGTCTTTTCCCCGTGGTGGGGCATTTCTTCGATTGAAAGTCCCTTTCGGTTCCATAATGAAATCATGACCTGTTGCGTCATCCCGCCTATAGCCGAACGGAGGTTATTATGAAAGCATCCCATGGGGTTGAACTCATAATTGCGGAGAATCTTACTCGGATTTATTCTGCAGGGACGACCGAGGTGATCGGCATCCAAGACATCGATCCGGTCATTCGTGCCGGAGAGCTGATCGTGCTCAAGGGAAACAGCGGATCCGGAAAGAGCACTTTGCTGGGTCTTCTGGGCGGATTGGACCAACCCACGCGGGGACGGCTCATAGTGGACGGACGGGATCTTCAGCGGGCAAGCCGGAAGGAGCTGAATCGATATCGAAGGGACGTGGTCGGCATGGTCTTTCAAACCTTCAATTTGTTGCCGACCTTAACCGTCCAGGAAAATGTCTGCCTTCCCGGTTTGCTGGCTGGCAGAAAGTATGCCGAGGTCCGAGAAGAAGCCGATAAGTTGTTAAAATGGCTTAATATCGGATCCCGGGGGGATCGTTTCCCCGGCCAACTTTCGGGGGGAGAAATGCAACGGGCGGCGATTGTCCGGGCATTGATTAATCGACCGGCCATTATTTTAGCCGACGAACCGACCGGAAACCTGGACAGTCGTAACGGCGAAGCCGTAATGGCACTCCTGGCCGAGCTGAACGCCCGCCTGAAAAGCACGGTTGTCGTTGCCACGCACAGCACGCTGGCAGACCCGTATGCCGCCCGGCGGATCTGTTTAAAAGATGGGTCCGTCACGGAAATATCGGTATGCACGGCCTAGGAAATTTCCTTCGTTATCTGTTGTGGATGAACGGACGATCGCTCAGACGTCATCCCTGGCGCGTTTGTGCGGTTGTGCTGGGAATTGCTCTGGGCGCCGTCGCTTTTACCGGGGTTCGTTTGGCCGTGGACGCCTCGCTGGATTCTTTTACCCAGAGCATGGATTTGCTCTCCGGAAAGGCCGACTGGAGCGTTGTTCGGCCGGGCGGGAGGGCTCAAGAGGATCTGGTGGCCAGCCTTCGTACTGTGGCAGGTCTGCAGGGGGTCTCTCCGGTGATCACGACCTATGTCAAGCCCTCGGATCCGAAGCAGGATCCTTTTTTACTGATCGGGATAGCCCCCATCCTGGATCGGACCTTCCGGGATTGGGAGGTGGTTTCCGATAAAGAAAGTCGGACGCTGTGGCTGGATCTCATGGGTGAACCGTATACCCTGGTTCTGAGTCGTCGCCTGGCCTCGCGCTTGGGTGTAGGCGTCGATGACGAGATAAGCTTGGCACATGTGCATCAAGTGGAACGGTTTCGCGTCTTGGGAATATTGGCGTCCAAGGGATTGGCCCTTGTCGAGAACGGCAATGTCGCTGTGTGCGATATCGCCACCATGCAGGAATTCAGCGGGCTTTTTGGGGAGGTAGACCGTATCGACCTTGTGTCAGCCGACCCAGGGGACCAAGAGATCTTGGCTCGTGTGAAGACCATGTTGCCACCGGGCACCATCGTCCAACCGGCAACGGTCCGAAAGGAAATGGGCCGGGAACTGATAACCTCCTACCAGTTGAATCTTTCCGTACTCAGTTTTGTATCCCTCTTCGTCGGCCTGTTTCTTGTTTACAGTCTGGTGTCCATCAACGCGGCTTCCAGGCGCAGGGACCTGGCCATTTTTCACGCTCTGGGTGCTTCCTCTCGATTGGCGTTTCTTCTTATTCTATCGGAAGGTGCGGTGCTGGGAATCTTGGGATGGTTGATCGCCATACCTGTGGGTCGGTTTCTGGTCCAGTATTGGGTAGCCGGCATCGGCAATACCATCAACACGCTTTTTGTGCGGGTCGAAGTGAGCGGCCTTCAACTGGATCCCTGGGAGCTGGTCCTTTCCTTTTTGGTTACCGTTTTGATATCCGCAGCCGGCGCCTATAAGCCGGCCCGGCAAGCCACGCGGATCCAACCGAGAGAAGTTATGATCCTTGAAGGCGGAGGCGGTACGACGTGGCGCCGTCCCAAGCTTAGAACCGCCATTGCGGGGTCCGTCTTGATTTTCGCCTCGTGGCCCATAGCTGAGTTGCCGTTGGTAACCGGACCTCCTATTGGCGGTTACGTCGCCGTATTTTGCCTTATTGTGGGGTTTTCCCTGCTCACATTGCCGTTTCTTCAATGGGGTGGTGGGCGCATGCCCGACATCTTACGGCGTCTCGGCGGAGTACCGGCGTTTCTGGCGGCACGGTATCTCCGGGGGGTGGATGAGCGAACAAGCATCTCCGTAGGGGCGATGGTCATTGCCGTGTCTCTGTTTGTCTCCCTGGCTGTTTCTCTTCCCATCATTTTGGCTACCGCTCTGCTGGCAGCCATTCCGGCGGCTCAAGGTGTCATACGTTTGTCTCCCGCGGGCGTCCTCAAGGAGGGGTAATGGGCGATGTCAGGGACAAATCAAGGGACAGTCGAAGACCGGGGATCGGCTGGTCATCACCGGCTGGGGGGGTGAAGGTAAGTTGAGAACGAATGTGGCGAATTTAAACATCGAACATCGAACGTCCAACATCGAACATTGAATGGAAAGACTGTAAGATTCAAAACCCGTTCTTTCTGTGTTTCTTCACCTGCGGGAGGACCGTGAGGATATGAAATACAACCCTTGTAAGTATATGGGATCCGGCGAGAGGTTCTTGATGCAGGTTATCCTCGCCGTTTTTGCCATGATGGCTTGCTGCGAGGCGTATGGGGAACCCGACAAATATCTGCAAGTCACAGGGCCTTGCAACTTTCGGTTCCCGCAGGACCATGGGGCTCATCGGGGATATCGAACCGAATGGTGGTATTATACGGGAAACGTGGAGACGCAGGAAGGTCCTCGGTTTGGGTTTCAAATCACCTTCTTTCGGACCCAAATCGTCCCTCCGAACACCCCCATGCGACGGCCGAAAGAGCCGTCTTCCTGGCGAACCGAGCAACTCTACTTTGCCCATGCGGCCCTGTCCGATCTGAAAGAACAAGCGTTTTACATGGACGAACAGGTTGCTCGGGGTGCCGTGGGACTGGCCGGTGCGCAGCGGGAAGCCGACAGCATAAAGGTTTTTCTGGGAGACTGGTCGGTACGGATAGGATCCAAGGCCCATCTGTTGCGAGTTGCTTTCGACGAAGTCGCCCTGGATTTGCGTGCGGTGTCCCGGAAGGGTCCCATTGGTCATGGTGATCGTGGATACAGCCGGAAAGGCGTGAAACCGGAAAGTGCCAGTTGTTATTATTCGTTCCCACGGCTAGAGGTATCGGGCGATGTGGCGGTGCGCGGCAAAACCTACGCAGTGACCGGGACGGGTTGGATGGATCACGAGTTCAGTTCGGCGCCCCTCGAAAAGAATCTGATCGGGTGGGACTGGTTCAGCCTCCAGCTGTCGAATCAATCCGAGGTTATGTTGTATTTGCTTCGAAAAGAAACCGGTGGCTTTAGTCAGGCGTCGAGTGGCACTTTTATTGGGCCGTTGGGGAAGGCGTATCACCTGTCCAGGGAAGATTTTACCGTCGAAGTGTTAAAACACTGGCGGAGTTCCCCCACCGAAGCCTTGTACCCTTCCCATTGGGAGATTCATATGCCATCCCTCGGTTTGGCACTGGAGGTGGTCCCACAGATGGCGGACCAGGAACTGGTGACGGAAAAAAGCACCGGTGTGACGTACTGGGAGGGAAGCGTGTCCGTGCAGGGTAGCGCGTCAGATACCCCTGTCACCGGCGTGGGATACGTCGAGTTGACCGGGTACGACAAGCCCGTTCAGTTGAGAAGGTGAGGCCGGGGCGATTCAAAGAGAGATGGGTTTCGTAATGGAACGGATCGTATTTTCTGGTCCGCAGCTGTAAAAAATGATAGAAATACGTTTTTGGTGAACTCATTCATGTTTTTGCGTGAGCCCTTGATCAAGTCGTAAAAAGTCAATTTTCGGATGGCTAAGTAAAAAGTTCAAGATTAAGGCGCCGCGAATCCTAAGGAATGAGGCGTACTTAGCGTACGTCGCAGTGACGAAGGATGAAGCGCAACGCAGATATTGGACTTTTTACGACGCCATCAGCCCTTAGCTCTTTTCAGACAGATGGGGAGGGGACAATGAAAAAGAAAATTATGTTACCGGTCGATGATTCCAAGCGTTCCAAGCAGGCGGTGGACTATGCGGTCAAGATGTCGGCGTTGGTCCGAGATCTTCATTACGTCTTGTTCCATGTTCAGCCCGGCATTTCCGGGTTCCTGGCCGATGAGGCCAAAACGGATTTCAAGGCCAGGCAACAGATGGAAAAAGTCATGGAAAAAAATGCCAAAGAAGCGATGGGGCTCCTGGATCAATTCAAAACGCGAATGGTCAAGGGGGGGATCAGCGAAGACCATATCGAACTGATCACCCAACCCAAGAATATGGGTATTGCCAAAGACATAATGGATTGGGCTCAGCAACACATCTACGACGCTGTTGTGGTAGGCAGAAGGGGCCTGTCCGGGGTACAAAAGTCGATTATGGGGAGTTTGACGTCGAAACTGGCCGCTCATGCCATGGTCTGCCCCCTGTGGGTGATAGACGGCACGCCGGCCTCTGATAAGATATTGTTGGCCGTGGACGGGTCGGAAAGCTCTCTCAAAGCGGTGGATCACCTCAGTTTTATGTTTGAAGGAAACAAGGAGGTAAAAATAACCCTGTTTCATGTTACCTTGAAACTGAGTGACTACTGTGAGATCAATTTCGAGGATAAAGGAACGGATTTGGAAGAGATTGTTACGCAAGGGGCCAGACGGTGTGTCGATCGGTTTTTTGCCCATGCGCAAGAGAAATTCAAGCAGGCGGGTCTTGACGAAGAGCAGGTCGAGATCAAGGTAAGCAAGCGGGCGATTCAGGGCGGTAAGGCAATTATCGACGAAGCCAAGAACGGGGGCTATGGAACCGTCGTCGTCGGCAGACGAGGTGCCGGGAAGGCATTTTTTATCGGAAGCGTGTCCAAATATGTACTCGACCGGGCTTCCGACCTGGCGCTCTGGTTGGTATCCTGAGGTTTGGCTGTTTTCGTCTATATATCCCAGGATCTACCACGATCAACTTTGATCAAATCGTAAAAAGCCGGTTTAAGCCGCACCGCGGATTCCTTTCGGTAACGAAGTTCTTGCCGGTTGTTTGGAGACGAGCGCTTTGCATAAGATCTT
>CAYTTQ010000017.1:0-42940 GCA_964440795.1 uncultured Desulfobacterales bacterium
CGCTAAGGGCCTTCAGACAGTCACCCGCATTGAAATTCGAAACGGTCCCGTCGCTCATGCGAAAAGACTCTTAGATCAGGTTACGCCGCCTAGCGTTACCTGACAAATCGGTGATCAAGTTCGTTGTCAACAGAAGGCCGGCGGCGCGGCTTAACCCAGCTTTTAACGACGCCGTCATACTTCTTTTAATCAGGCGTTGCCCTGCGGAATCGAATGACACAGGAAATACGGACCGTTAATAAACGGGGTCATGACCTCGAGACCTGGGGGCGGGTCATTTATCTCAAAGATAGGAATATGCGGATGCTCAAAAAAGACCTTATTTTACGCAATCCTTTGCAGTTGATCGACCGGGAAGGCGAACAGGCCCTAGGTGATGGAGAATTCGGGGCCGTCCTGGCCAGGACGGGGGTGGGTAAAACGGCATTTTTGGTTCAAGTGGCCCTCAATAGCCTGCTTCGAGACAATAACGTATTGCATGTCAGTCTCAACGATCCGGTGAATAAGGTGGTGCTTTGGTATAAGGAGGTCCTGGCCGACATCACCAGGCAGTATAACATCGGCCAGACGGATGCCCTGTGGGAGGCCATTTTGCCGCATCGGCTGGTGATGACCTTCAAGGTAGAAGGCTTCAGTGTCCCGAAACTGGAAGAACGGTTAAATGACCTGACGCAACAGGAAATCTTCGTTCCCAAGATGATACTGGTGGATGGATTTCCTTTCGATGCATCGGCTCGAGAGTCTCTGCTTTTCTTAAAGGAATTAACGAAATCCAACGGCATGCATGCGTGGTTTGCTATGACTACCCACCGCGAAGATCCACGCTCTCGGGGAGCCATTCCGCCACCCCTGCTCGAGGTGGCGGATCTGTTTGAGCTGGCTGTACAGCTTAACCCGGAGGGAGAAGACATACACGTCAAGACCTTGAAGGATAAACACCCGGAGTCGAGTCGACAGGATTTGGTGTTGGATCCTTCCACCATGCTGATTACGGATAAGCGTGGCTAGGTGGGATCAGCGGGTTACAAACAAAAGGGGCCGTGGGATGAATTTCCAAGGCCCCTTTTTTTCGTTGGCGGGTAGGCCTGCAATGTCGGAACCCCCGCATTTGGGCAGTTCCAGTAGCCAATCCCCGATTGGACGCCGATATTTTCTTTGGTAAGAGGAGGATCACCATGCTTATCGTAATGAAGCAGCAAGCAACGCCGGATCAAATTGATGCAGTGATTGCCGACATTGAAAGACAGGGATGCACGGCCCGCCCCATACCGGGGGGAGAGAGAGTGGCTATTGGTGTTTTGCACAACAAGGGCGCCATGGCGGCCGCCCATTTTCTCGCGCTACCGGGCGTGAAGGATGCCATAGCGGTAACCAAGCCTTACAAACTTGTGAGTCGAGAGTTTCAGCCCTCGGCCACACTTATTCAGGTCGGTGAGGTGACGATAGGTGACGGACACTTTTCATTAATTGCCGGGCCCTGTGCCGTGGAGAGCGAAACACAGGCCATGACCATTGCTCGCACGGTGCGTCAAAGCGGGGCGAACCTGTTTCGAGCGGGGGCCTTCAAGCCGAGAACGTCTCCGTATTCTTTCCAGGGGCTTAAGGAAGAAGGACTGAAGATTCTGGTCAAAGTACGAGAAGAAACCGGTTTGCCCATAGTGACCGAAGCGCTGGACCATGAGGTATTCGACATCGTCGAAGCCTATGCAGATGTCGTTCAGATCGGCGCCCGGAACATGCAGAACTATTCACTCCTTCGTCGAGCCGGTCGATCCAAGAAACCCATTCTGCTCAAGCGGGGTCTGTCGGCCACCATCGAAGAGTGGCTCATGGCTGCAGAGTATATCCTGGAGGGCGGCAACACCCAGGTGATTCTTTGTGAGCGTGGGGTACGGACATTTGCCCATCACAGCCGCAATACACTGGATCTCTCCGCTATTCTGGTGGTGGTCAAGGAAAGCCATCTGCCGGTGATCGTGGATCCGAGTCACGCCACCGGCAGACGGGATCAAGTGATTCCCATGAGCCGGGCGGCGGTGGCCGCAGGTGTTCACGGACTCATGATCGAGGTCCACAATCAGCCGGACCAGGCCCTCAGTGATGGCCCGCAGTCCCTTTATCCAGAGCAATTTGATGCGTTGTGTACCCAGATTCAGTCGATCCGTGACATCTTGTAGCCACTCGGTGTGAAGAGAAAGTGGACATCCGTTAAGTGACCCGATACTCGAAAATCGGTTTGTGGGTACTGGCCGCCCGTCCCAAGACCTTGTGGGCGGCGGTGGCCCCGGTGGCCGTGGGCACCGCCATGGCTTTTGAAAGCGGTCAGGGTGCCTGGCTGCCCGCCCTAGCAGCCCTTCTGGGTGCCGTCGCCATCCAGGTCGGAACCAATCTGGCCAACGATTATTATGACGGACAAAAAGGTACGGACCGGGACGGGCGACTGGGTCCCACTCGGGTTACCCAGGCCGGGCTGGTTTCCCCCGGGGCCATGCGCCTGGCGATTGCCGTGGCTTTTTTGATTGCATCCCTAGTGGGCGTTTACTTGGTAACTGTTGGGGGATGGCCGATTGCCTTTATTGGTGGGGCGTCGGTTTTATCAGGAATTCTCTACACTGCCGGGCCGTATCCGCTGGCCTATATCGGCCTTGCAGACATCTTTGTACTCATTTTTTTTGGACCCGTGGCTGTGGCGGGGACCTACTATGTCCAGACCCTGTCGCTTGAGCCGTCGGTTCTGGTGGCCGGCTTGGGTCCGGGCTTCTTTTCGGTCGCCATTCTGGCGGTCAATAATCTGCGCGATGTCGATAGCGATGCCTCAGCGGGCAAGAAGACCCTGGCGGTGAGGTTTGGGAAGCGGTTTGCCCGCCTGGAATACCTGCTTTCTATTCTAGTGGCCTCTTTTATTCCCTTGGCCCTATTCGCTAACAACCAAGATCACCCCTGGAGCATGTTGACGGTTCTGGTCCCTTTGGTCGGGGCCAAAGTGATACGGACCGCCCTTACCGTTCCCGGTGGTCGCGTATTAAATGACGTTCTCGCCGCCACGGGAAAACTCCTGATGCTCTTTAGTATCCTGTTTAGTTTTGGGTGGCTGTTGTGAGGGTGACCCGGCTTCATACCTATCGGTTCAAACTGCCATTTAAACACCCTCTGGTAGTGGGACGGTACCGGATGATCGACCGACAAGGGCGGATTCTTGCGCTGAGCACGGACACCGGACACCTGGCGTTTGGTGAGATCTCCCCCTTACCCGGCTTAAACGAAGAAGACATGGCACAGGCGGCCGGGGAAATCGCCGGGTTGTCATCGGACTTGACGGAACGGGAGTTGCCCGATGACCTCGATTTGTTGACCGGTGGCTTTGAGCGGTGGTTGAGGCCTTGGGACTTGGCCCCTTCGGTAAGATTTGGTCTGGAAACGGCAATTGCAGGACTGATGGCCCAAAGAGAAAAGATTCCGCTGTGCCGCCTGATTTCGGATTCACCGCGGGCCGAGGTAACGGTCAATGCCCTCCTTGCCGGGGATTACGAGACGGTCCTTTCCCAAACCGCCCGACTACTCAGCCAGGGATACGGTGCTTTTAAACTTAAAGTCGGCCGGCGTTCCGTGGAGGACGCCGTCCGGATTGTCCTGGCAGTGAGAGAACGTATCGGCCCCGCCGCAATATTGCGCCTGGATGCAAACCGTGCCTGGAATGTAGATCAGGCGATGGCTGTAATTCAGTCCCTTTCCGATGTCGACATTGATTACCTCGAAGAGCCGGTGCAAACCGATGCCATGTTGGCGGATCTGTTATCGCGACCTGAGGTACGCATCCCATTGGCATTGGATGAGAGTCTGGTCCGAACCAGACCGGACGACATCTCCTTTCCTCCGAATCTTGGCGCCGTCGTGCTAAAACCAACCGTATTGGGGCTGGAAAAGACAGTGAGACTGGCCAGGCGGGCAACAAGACACGGGGTTCAGGCGGTAATCAGTTCGAGTTTTGAGTCCGGCTTCGGGTTACAGGTTCTGTCTCATCTGGCTGCATCGGTCAATGACACGGACGTTCCGGCCGGGTTGGGGACCGGATCCTGGTTAAAAACGGATCTGTTGGTGAACCCTCCGGGGATCCAAAACGGACGGATACCGGTGGTTGACCTGCCTGACAGTTTTCACGAACTTAAGGGTGCGTTACTGGAATGACTCAAGGAAGAGCCCCCACGAGTACGATAAAATGTCCCCTCCGATCGTCGGCCCGGCGATATGGAAAGCGGCCCGCCCTGATCGGAGTCGATATGACCATGTCATACGAACAGTTGGATGGCTGGGTCGATTCAGTGGCGTATCGGCTTCAAAAGAGCGGTGTTGGGTATGGGGAACGGGTGGCCCTCATTTGCCCAACGCGATGGGAGTATCCCATTCTCCTGTGGGCCCTGTTCAGGCTTCAGTCGGTTGCCTGTCCGATCAGTCCCAGACTTCCCGGGGAAACCGTTTCGACCGTCCTTGAGGAGACGGGATGCAAAACCCTTATCGATGCCGTCGGCGGTTTGTCCGGGATTTCTGTGCCCCTCATCCGCAGGCTTTGCCTGTCAGACCTTTTTGATACTATGACACGGGAACGAAGGCCGCCTGAGGATAATCTGTGTCTTCCGGCAACAGAGCCGGCCGGTACGATCGTTTTGACCTCCGGCAGTTCCGGCCAACCCAAAGCGGTGCTTCACAATCTTTCCAGCCACTACTGGAGCGCGGTGGGGTCCAACAGGAACATTCCTGTGACGGCCGGCACTCGTTGGCTTCTCTCCCTGCCCCTTTATCACGTGGGGGGGTTGGGTATTTTGTTTCGAACCTTCTTGGGCGGTGGCGCCATAGTCATTCCCCCCTCCCATACAGGCCTGGCGGAGGTGTTGGGCACCCTCTCGGTCACCCATCTTTCTCTGGTGGCGACTCAGTTATACCGGTTGTTAAGAGTGTCCCCGAACATTCAAAGGCAGACCCGCTTGGCGGCTGTCTTGGTGGGAGGGGGCCCCACCGGGTCCGATCGGATTGCCGAGGCCTATGACTGCGGCCTACCCATACGCACCACCTACGGTCTTACTGAAATGGCCTCTCAGGTGACCACCACCGGTCCGAACGAGGAGAAACGCCGTCTGGCCACTTCAGGCAAGGTCTTGAACTATCGGCAAGTTAAGATTGACCGTGGGGAGATCCTGGTTAAAGGCGAAACCTTGTTCCGTGGTTACGTGACCGCCGATGGTCTCTCCTTGCCCGTGGATGAAAGTGGATGGTTTCGAACCGGAGACCTGGGAACGGTGGACTCTGATGGTTACCTCACTCTCCTGGGGCGTAAAGACAACATGTTCATCTCCGGAGGGGAGAACATTCACGCCGAGGAGGTTGAGGCGAGTTTCCACCGGTTGCCCGGTGTTGACGAAGCCGTTGTCGTTCCCGTAGAAGATGAAGAATTCGGTTTTCGGCCGGTGGCCTTCGTACGACTTCAAAAAGGTGAGGCCATCCGTTGCGACGACATGGTCGGCTGGCTGGCGAAAGATCTGCCGCGGTTTAAGATTCCGGACACGATTTACGAGTGGCCTCACGAAATTCCCGCCGGACTGAAGCCGGACCGAGGATATCTGACCGAGTTGGCGCAGAAACGGTCTTTCAGAAAATATCGGAACCGTTCCAGCGCTTCCTTGTCCATAAAAAAATTCCTTAACTGATTTCCAGAAGCCCTTTTCTGAGTTGCTCTGAAAGGGGGATCTTCTTGCCTGTAACCTTGCTCACCGCCACGTGCACGGTTTTGACTTCCGCGGCAATTTCTCCGGAGAGATCTCGGAAACAAGCGGTGAGGACAAAAGAGTGATCTTTCACCGCCGACTTCAGAAAGATCCGGAACCTGTTTCCCAATCGGAGCGGCGATTTGTAATCGGCCTCGGCATGGACGATGGGTAACAGGTAATCCATATTTTGGATAATCTGATTCAAACCCAATCCGGTGGAAGCCATGAACGATTCGTAGGCGTCATGGGCGAGTTTGAACAGGTTGGCAAAAAACAATAACCCGGCGGCATCGGTGTCGGCGAGCTTCACTTCCCCGGCCTTTTCAAATGCCCGATGTCCGTGTTTTGTGTCGTCGTCCGGTGTCAATGGCACACCTCAACCCGCTGAAAAATGGAGGAATGTCTCCGGTTCAATCCCCTTTTTTCTTTAAGAGCGGAAATCCCATCGCCTCCCGTTGGGTCAAATAGGCCTTGCCGCACGCGCGTGCAAGGTTTCGCACACGTCCAATATAACCGGTGCGTTCCGTGACACTAATGGCACCTCGGGCATCCAGCAGATTGAAGCTGTGGGAACACTTGAGACAGTACTCATAGGCAGGTAAGACGAGGCCCTTGAGCACCACCCGGTGGCCTTCTGCTTCACACATATCAAAAAGGGAAAAGAGCATGTCCACGTCCGCCTCTTCAAAATTGTACGTCGAGTGCTCAACTTCTGCCTGGTGATGGAGGTCCCCGTAGGTAATGTCGTCGTTCCACTTCAATTCAAAGACGTTGTCTACCCCTTGAATATACATGGCAATCCGTTCAAGCCCGTAGGTAATTTCCACGGAAACGGGCTTAAGATCAAAACTGGCCGCCGATTGAAAATACGTGAACTGGGTGATTTCCATCCCGTCCAGCCAAACTTCCCATCCCAAACCGGACGCGCCCAACGTGGGAGATTCCCAATCATCTTCCACGAATCGTATGTCGTGTGCCAGCGGATTCACCCCTACGGCCTTTAAACTCTTCAAATATGTGTCCTGTACCTCGATGGGAGAGGGTTTTAAGATGACCTGGTATTGGTAGTAATGCTGCAGTCGGTTCGGGTTTTCTCCGTAACGGCCGTCGGTGGGCCGTCTCGAGGGTTCTACATATGCCACGTACCACGGCTCCGGCCCCAGTGAGCGCAACAAGGTGTCCGGGTGGAAAGTGCCGGCCCCCACTTCGATATCATACGGCTGTTGCAAGATACAGCCCTGTCGGGCCCAAAATTCCGCCAATTTCTGAATCAGTTTTTGAAAAGTCAGTGGTTTCATGTCCTTTGTCGGTTCCGTCTATCCTTATTGAGCCTTGCCGGTTTGAGCCTTGCTGGTTTGAGCCTTGCCGGCCCAAAGATACAAGGCCTGAGTTGATCCGGCAAGACGAGGTTGTCTCGTCCGGCGTATCCGTGCGGGCACCTGCTACCAACCCTTCTGTCCATACACGGAAACCGGGGCTTTGTAAAGGTGGGAATAAATCCTGAATCGGTGGTGACTCCAGAAAATCAGCCCTCCCGGAGATGTTTCAGCATCCGGGCGCTCTTGGTCTCCTTGCCTAAATGATAGGGCACGAAGGCATCCAAGAGGTGAAGGCTTTCGTCGATCGAACGCCGGGAAAACCGAATCCGGTCCAGGTGGGCCAGTGGTGAATTCAATATCCAGTTTAAGATTTTTACCGTACCTTTGGAAAGCCGCAGGTACCCGGGCCCGCGGGGACCACAGGCCGGGCACAGGATTCCTCCCGCCTTTACGTGGAAGGCCACGTCGGTTCGCTGCATCCGGTCGATGGGTAAAGCACAGGTGTTGCACCGTTTCAGACCCGGGCGGAAACCGTTCAAGGCCATGAAGTGGATTTGAAAAGCGATGTGGAGGATCTCTTCCGATACCGCCTCTGAGTTGAGTTGTTCCAACAATCGTTCCAGAAGCCGAAACAACGCGGCCTGTGCCTGGCCTTCCTCCATCCACTGATAAACCAATTCACACCAACAACTTGCATGGATGGTACGGCGAATGTTGGTACGGATGTGATCGTAAGGGTGAATTATCGATGCTTCTTGCAAAAACGGCAATCCTCGGTTTCTGGATGCGGTCCAAACGAGGTGTATAGCCGAGAATAATTCGAGGGTGCCGGAAAAGCGTTTGACACTTTTTTGGGCGCCCTTGGCAATGAGTGACGTTTTCCCGTGTTTTAAGGTGAAAAACGTAAGAATTTTGTCGTTATCGCCATGTTCAATGGTTCGAAGAACAATGGCAGGTGAGGATAACGGTTGCATGACATCACAGGGGTAACAAGGCGGTGGCGATCTGAAAATAGAACAAAACGCTGAGGATGTCGATGGACGTGGTAACAAAGGGTCCCGTGGCGACGGCCGGATCCACGTTGATCCGGGCAAAGACCATAGGGACGAAGGCCCCGACCGTGGCGGCGATGGTCATGGACATCATGACGGCAAGGCCCACCGTCACGCCGATGAACCAAACGTCGTATCGAAGTTGGGCCACAACGCCGATCAACAAGCCATAGACAAAGCCCAGGGTGAAACCGATCATCAGCTCTTGTACCACCACACTACCGATCTGTTTGACGTTGAACTGACCGGTAGCCAGACCCCGAACAATAATGGTTGAGGATTGGGTGCCGATATTTCCGCCCATGCCCATGATGATCGGGATAAAGGCGGCGAGATAAACCAGTTTATTAAGGGTGTCTTCATAATAGCCGATGACGAGAAAGGCAATAACGCCCCCGATCCAGCTGGCCAAGAGCCAGGGGAGTCGTATGCGGGCGCTTTTCAACAAAGAATCGGATTCCACGAGATCGTCTCCCGCCCCGGCCATTCGCAAGATATCCTCGGTGGCTTCTTCTCGAATAATGTCAAGGACATCGTCGACGGTGACAATTCCCACCAAGACATTGTTTCCATCAACTACCGGGACGGCGAGGATGTTATAGCGGGCAACGATTTTTGCCACTTCTTCTTGATCCGTGTCTGTGTGGACCGAAACCACGGCGGTGGCCATAATGGAGTCCAACCGGGTCTCCGGGGGGACAACCACCAATTGTCGCAAAGAGATGACACCCACCAATTGATCGTGATCATTGACCACGTAAAGATAAAAGGGCATTTCGATGTCCACGTAATCCTTTTGCAAGGCGGTAATGGCCTCTTTGGCCGTTGTTTCTTGCTTTAATGCGATAAAGTCGGGCAACATAATGCTGCCGGCTGTTTCCGCTTCGTAACTTAACAGGCCCTCCACTTCTTCAGAGCCTTCTTTGGCCATGAGATCCAGAAGCACTTTGGCCTGCTCAGCCGGCAGTTGTCCCAGAAGGGCGGCGACATCGTCGTTGGGCATCTGTTCGAGGATTTCCACCACTTTTTCGGCGGGCATCCGCTCAATCACCTTTTGTAGGGTCCGTTCCTCCAACTCGCTGAAAAACGCGGCTTTATACGAAACGGAGTCAATAAGATCAAATAGGGTTTCCTGCTCGGCCGAGGTGAAAAACGGGAAAACGGCGGCAAGGTCCGCGGCGTGGGTTTTGTTGACGATCTTTTGCAGGTGTACGGTGGCTCCTCGTCGCAGGAGCCTCTTTATGGTATTTGACAAGATTTTGGTGCGGTCAACCGCCATGGGTACACCCTTATGAATTTTCAATCGGTGGAACGTTCGGGGAGGCCACCGTTGGGTTTCCCTGTTGGAACCGAGGGGATGTTGAAATCGCCAAGCCGAAGGCTAAAAGACTTTGGATGCCAGGATAATGCCCAGAATCAACCAGATGGGAATGGAAACCAGCACTGCCAAAGTTAAACCTCTAAAAAACCCCAGTTGGTGCACCAGATTGTGCTTTTCCAATGCCCGAGCCACCACGATGTCGAGTTCATCGAACTTGACGGGCTTGGTAATGAAGTCGTACGCCCCGTGCCGAATGGCCTGGACGGCGCCTTCAATGGTACCATGGCCGGTGATGACCACGACTACGGACCGGCTGTCGTGTTTCTTGATGTCGTGGAGCAGGGCCATTCCGTCCACGCCGGGCATCTGAAGGTCAGTCAATACCAGACTGAAATCCCCGCTGTGAAATTGATCCAGACCTTCCTGACCGTTATAGGCGACGCTCGCCCCATATCCCAAGTCCTTCATGTGCTCGGCCAGACCCTCGGCAAATTCTTTATCGTCGTCGACAACGAGTATTCGTGTGTCTTTGCTACCCATCGAAGTGTCCTTTCTGTCATTCCGGCGCACCTTCCTTCGAAAAGACGCCGACCAAAGAAGGGGAGACATTTGCGGTTTGCCACACCCGACCCACGGCAGATGAATCCTGAAAGAGAATGCAGCTGGAATGGAAGTGTCCGGCTCAGATCGGCTGCATATTGTCATCCTCCGAGTACCGATCAATCAGCGCTTTGTATTTCGGAGGCATTTCAAGAAAGGCTACGCCCATTCCTTTTGGGTAGTTCTTGGTGTCGATTTCATTTACCCAGACCACCTTACATTTTCCGACAATCCACTCCTCTTCGGGAAGTTCAATTTCCAGCTCAAACTCATAGCCGACGTTGAGCGGATCGGGTGTCGTCAGGTAAAGGCCGCCGGAACTCAGGTTGTGGATAGCGGCATTCCGCAATGCCGCTTCCGTTTCATAGCGAACCTTCAAAACCACTTGGTACCGTGGTGCTTCTCTGCGTTCTTTCATAAAGCCGTTTCTTTCCGTCACCCATGTGACAAATAGCGGAAAAGGGGGTCTTCCCGTCCAGGGGCTTCGTGTTTCGCCCATTTCAGAATGGGAAATTAGATTTTACGGGTATTGGAGAAACGATTCCCCCATGTCATTGAACGATCTTTATATAGGCGTCCTTTCGGAGCTCCTTTAGCCAATCGTCATACTTACGTTCCACCATCTGACGATATATGGTTTCTTGGATTTCGTCCTTCGCTTCCTCCAAAGTCTTGCCGGTGGTTCCTTCGATTTTCTCCAGTTTGAGTATCTGATAGCCTCGTTCGGTTTCCAAGGCCGAGCTTACCTGTCCTTCCTCCATCCACCGAACCGTCTCTCGAAGTTCTTTGGTCAGCTCACCGATGGAAAACCAGCCGATATCTCCCCCGCTTTCAGCGGTTATGTCCTCCGAGTATCGCCTGGCCAGATCCTCAAAAGGCACGCCTGCCCTCAACTTGGTGGCGATGGTTTCAATTTTGTCCTGTGCCGCAGTCTTGGCTGCACGGTTTTCCCAGGAGTTGACCCGGACGAGAATCGTACGTAGATGGTATTTTTTTTGCCCGCTGTATGCCGACTTGTGGTCCTCATAATAGGCACGGATTTCATCTTCCGTGATGGCCACCTTTGATTTGACTTCCCGGTTGATCAGTTTAATTCCCAGTAACTGGCTTTTGATTCGTTTTCTATATTCTTCCAACGTATATCCTTCATCCGCCAAGGCTTTCCTCAAGGCCTCTTCCGTGAGAAACTCTTCTTCTTTGATGCGCTCAATCCGCTGGTCTACCTCACTTTCGCTAACCGAAACGCCGAGTGCCTTCCCCTTTTGTTCGGTTAATTTTCTATCGATCATCCGGTCGAGGATATCCCGCCGCACCTTAAACAACATTTCCTGTTTTTTTTCCGGACTGTAAGCGGCCGTTTGGATCTGACTCGTATAGGGAGAAACGGCTGCCTCCAATTCGGATAAGGTAATGACCTCGTCGTTTACGATGGCTACAATCCGATCTACGAGTTCGGCCTGGCACGGTAGGGTCCACGTTAGTGCCGACAGAAGAATCAGAAGCCTGAAAAAAAGCCACCTCACAAGCTGTTGCCTCCTTTCACATCATCTCGTCGTTTACAACAATTTTATATCTTGCCCGAAGTTTATCCAGCCAAGGCCGGTAAGCGGCCTCCAACTTTTTTCTTTTAACAGCCGCTTTGGCCTCGTTCAACCAGTGGTCGGCCTCTATTGCATCTTTTTCCACCCGTTGAACCACCTTGAATATGTGATACCCATAGGAGGAAGAAATTATCCGACTTATCTGCCCCTCCGGCACGGAAAAAACCGATTCTTCAAGGGCCTCCGGAAGGTCTCCCCGGTATACGTATCCCATATCTCCGCCGTAGGCGGATTCCGGTGCTTGCGAGTGACGACGGGCAAGGTCGGCAAAATCGGCGCCGCCTTTGAGTTCTTTTAAGAGTGCGTCGGCCTGCGCTTTGGTGGGCACCAGGATCTGCCGTACTCGCACCTGAAGTGTCTGCCCGTCCGGACGGTCGTATTTCTCATGATAGGCCCTGATATCCTCAGGGTCTACGGAAATCTTTTGCGCCAAGTCGGTTTCTATTACCTTGTCGACCAGAAGCTGCATCTTTAACCGTTTCTTCCAAGTGTCGGGCGATACCGCCTTCTTTACGAACATGTCCGCCAAGCCGTCTTCGCCGTAACTGGCTCGCATTGTTTCCATCGCTGCATCCAGTTCGCTTTGAGAAATTTCCAGGCCCAATTCCTCGGCCCGTCTCAAGATGATGAGTTCCTCCACCAGTTGTAACAGGAAAGCGGCCCGGGTTTCCCTGAGATCGCCCGCTTTGCCGGTCGGTTCCCAGTCCATCCGAAAGGCTTCAAACAGTTCATTGAATTCCGATAACGTCAGCACTTTGCCGTCAACGTTGATGAAAGGCTTACCTGCGTTATCGAATTGAGTTTCTCCGGTACAGGCCATCAATAAGAGAACCGAAGGCAAAACAAGAGCCATTCTCCACCCAAAAACGGCCTTTTTCCACAATATGGGTGTCAAACCGGGGTGGGCTTTGGGTGATGTTGTCCCATGCCCCCCATCCAGTCCTCTGAGTTGCCGGCCTCTGGTATCCACGATATGGGTGTCCTTTATCAGTTTGGGCACTTTATTGAAATTGCAGGACGTTTGTCCCCATCCGGAGCGCCGGCCTCCTTGTTATACTACGAACCAAGCTCTTGCAACACCTTTTTGGCGGCTTCGACATCCGTGCCTGTGTCTGCTTCCGTTAGATTGACCCGGAGCAGATAATCCGTTTTCATATGAAATCGGTTCGGGCTTTCTTGGATGAGACCCATGAGTTTTTCCGGTCCCACAGGCGTGGTTTCCGAGAAGGCAACCGTCATGCTGTTTCGGCTCAACTCTAAACGCATGATGCCAAGACGTTTGCATAGGAGCTTGAGGTGGATTTTTTCCAATAACGCCCCAACCGGATCCGGAATCGAGCCGAATCGATCCGCAAGTTCCTTGCCGATGCTTTGAAGCTCCGGTTCCTCATTCACCTTGGCCAGCCGGCGATAAAACGTGACCCGTTGGTCGATGTCCTGGATGTAGTGGTCCGGGATATATGCTGAAAAGGGAACAATTACTTCCGGATCAACTTCAGGCTTTACGGGTTCGCCCTTCAATTCTCCAATGGCACGCTCCATGAGTTGCAAATACATTTCATAGCCTACGGCCGCCACCTGACCTGATTGCGTGGGGCCCAATATGGTCCCCCCACCCCGAATCTGAAGATCCTTCATTGCAATCTGAAAGCCCGAACCGAGATCACTGTGTTCCATGAGCACTCTCAAGCGCTTTTGTGCATCCCGTGTGATTGCATCTTCATGAGGGATGAACAAATAGGCAAAGGCCTGATCGTTTCCCCGTCCCACGCGACCCCTTAGTTGGTAGATCTGACTCAATCCGAACCGGTCCGCTCGGTTAATTACAATGGTGTTTGCGGACGGAAAGTCGAGTCCCGATTCGATGATACTGGTGCACACGAGCACGTCAACCTCATGGTGAAGAAAGGCCAACATGACTTGTTCGAGTTCATCGTCGCTCATGCGACCATGGGCGACACCCACCCGGGCGGTTGGGACCAGTGTTTCGATCCGTTGGGTCATTGCTTGTATGGTGCCAATGTTGTTGTGGACAAAAAAGGCTTGGCCGCCCCGTTCCAGTTCCCTGTGAATGGCTTCGGCAATGATCATGTCGTCTCTTACACAGACATAGGTCTTTATGGGATATCGATACTCCGGTGGGGTGGCGATGACACTCATGTCCCGGATTCCCAGCAAAGACATGTGGAGGGTTCTGGGGATGGGCGTGGCTGTTAGTGCCAGGACGTCCACGGTCCGTCGGAGGCGTTTCAACTTTTCTTTGTGGGCTACGCCGAAGCGTTGCTCTTCATCGATGATGATAAGACCCAGGTCCTTGAAGGTGATATCCTTTTGCAAGAGGCGATGGGTGCCAATAACAATGTCCACTTGTCCGTTGTTAAGCCCTTCGGTAACCCGACGTTGTTCATGGCTATTGCGAAATCGACTCAGACTCTCCACCCGCACGGGGAAGGGCTCAAAACGACCGGCAAAGGTTTGAAGGTGCTGTTCGGCAAGGACCGTGGTAGGTACCAAGAACGCGACTTGTTTATTGTCCCAAACCGCCTTAAAAGCGGCCCGCAAGGCGACTTCGGTCTTACCGTATCCCACGTCGCCACAGATGAGGCGATCCATGGGAATACTCGATTCCATGTCTTGCATTACTTCCGCCACGGCGCGAATCTGGTCCGGTGTTTCCGTGTACTCAAAGGCACTTTCAAAGCGCCGGAATGCCTGGTCGGGAGGTGAAAACGAATTGCCCTGCTGGACTTTCCGCCACGCATAGAGCTTTAGTAGTTCACCGGCCATCTTGCGTACCGATTTCTTTACTTTCTCTTTAACTTGTGCCCAGGATTTACCGCCCATTTTGTCCAACCGGGGCTCGATGCCGTCCACCCCGGCATATTTTTGGACACAGTTCATCCGATCCGAAGGGACATAAAGCTTGTCACCGTCGCGGTACCGGATTAACAAAAAGTCATTGATCATCCCCCCTACTTCCATTTCTATCAGGCCGCCGTAACGCCCGATGCCGTGCTCAACGTGAACGACCAGGTCATTTGCCTTCAGGGCGTCGAATGTCACCGGTTGGGCCAGGGCTTGTGGCTTGACTGCTTTGGGGAGGCGCCGGCTGGGGCCAAAAATCTCTTCATCGGTGATGATGGCCAATCCCGCTTCGGGCCAGAAAAACCCGGAGGAAAGCCGACCCGTTACCAGGTAGGTTCCTTTTTTTGCACTCCTTGGCGGTGAAAACGCGCCGATCGGCTCCAATTGGATGCCATACGGGGCTACCAGATTGTCCAGTCGTTTGGCCCGGTTGGACGTAGTGCAGACCACATAGGCCGCCAAGCCGTTTTCTTCGGCTCGATAGATCCAGTCCTTTAAAGGAACGAGCAAAGCATCGGCGTCCCTGCGGGCCTTCAGCGCTTGGGAAACCGACTCGTTGCCTTCTACCTGGAAGTGGCGGGTTATGTTCTCTTGTCCCGCAACCGTCATGTCCTTAAAGACTAGGTGCTGCCGTTGACCAATCCGCTCCTTGACCTCCGACCATGGCACGTGTCGCCTGTGGGGGGCTACGCACAAAAGGCCCTGGGTACTCAAACGCTCATAGCTTTCCATGGCTTTGGTTTCCGTTTCCAGAGCCGCTTTTTCCAGATCCGCGGTGTGGGTGAGTATAGGGAGGGTATGGCGGGGCAAATAGTCAAATAGGGTTTCGGTTTTTTCATACATCAGGGGTAACAAGGCCCCGATGCCGGAAAACTGCTCTTGATTCATCGCCCGCTCCACCGCCTCTTCCACTCGGAGTCCGGGCATATCCAGCCGATCCCCCTCCTTGCGAATCCGGTCCCCGATGGCGGGCAGTTCCTGGGGGGGCATGACCGTTTCCACGGCCGGTAGCAGCACGAGTTCATCAATGGACCTGAGCGTGAGTTGGTTTTGGGCGGAAAACATCCGAACGGATGCCACCAGGTCACCATCGAACTCGATTCGAACCGGATCGGAACACAGGGGCGGAAACACGTCCACCAGAGAACCCCTGACCGCATAGTCGCCCAATTCTTCTACCAAGGTACTGCGTTGATATCCTCCCTCGATAAGCTTTACGATCAAGGCGTCTCTGTCGAGTTCCTCCCCGGCGAGTATGTATTCGGGATACGTGGACAAGACCGCCTTGGGCATCAGTCTTTCCATCACGGCGGTCACCGTTGTGGTGATAATCGGTGGCCGAGGCATGTTCAATATCTGATACAATACCTCGATGCGGCGACAGGCGGTCTGGGCATCGTGGGACAAGGACTTCACCGGAATGATGTCTTGCGGTGGCAGGCTGACCACCTCGTTTTCCCGGTTTCCAAAAAACCGGATGTCTTCGGCGAGGTCATCCATGTTCTTGGTTTCCGGACACACCACCAGCAAAGGGCGTCCACTTTCCTTATAGAGGTGCCAAAGAAAATACCCCCGTTCGGCCCCCGAAAGGCCGGTGCAGTTTGCCCGCCCCGGGATGTTGTCCAGTTGGGCGACAAAGTCGGACATGAAATGTTCAGAAATGTTCAAAAGACCCCTTCGATTTGGATGCCAAAAACCAAAAACATAGCACGAACAGGTACAGGCAGACAAGGCCGGGTTGCCGGCCGGCGGCCACCGCAGCGAGTCTGTTGCGGGGGATAAACGGCAGATTCAATTTGACTGATTTTTGGCTGTCGTGGTATATAGGCATATGCCATTGGCCAGCGTAGCTCAGGGGTAGAGCAACTGATTCGTAATCAGTAGGTCGCGGGTTCGAATCCCATCGCTGGCTCCAGTAAAATCCAAGGGTTACGTGGACTTCTAGGGGATGGTTTCGGAACTTGTGGCCCTTTTATGACCCCCGAGATTTAAGGAAGGTTTTATAGAGGCGGTCAGGCCCGTGAAAGGGGCTGACCGCTTCGTGTTTGGTGCGTCCTCAAGGCGCACGTCGTCGCCGTTGATCTGTCTGTTTCGTGCTTGTCTGCTCTCATTGTGAGGAGTTCAATACCTCTTATATCTCGACAATCGGCATCCTGTAACCCTTGTCATTGAAAGGAATAGTGGGGCGATGGTTCAAGAGCTGATACGCCATACCCGGGTTCTGGAAATTGTAGGAGACACCATCCGCGTCAAGGGTCGAGACGCCGCATTCGGTGACCTTGCCATTGTGGAAAATGTGGACGGGCAGACCTCCTTGGCTAAGGTTTTGGAGTTGGATCATGATATTGTCAGCCTACAAGTCTTTTCCGGGGGTAAGGGGCTTTCCACAGCGGCCGGTGTCCGGTTTTTAGGGCACCCGCAGGACGTTACCTATTCGGACAAGATTTTGGGTCGCGTTTTCAATGGTTCAGGGGAACCGTTGGACAACGGGCCGGATTTGTCCAGCGAACCCCGTATCCCCGTAGCCGGCCCCACCGTGAACCCCATGATGCGCATCATGCCGGAGAAGATGATCCATACCCATGTACCGATGATCGATGTTTTCAATTGCCTGGTTGAAAGCCAGAAAATCCCCATATTCTCTGTTGCGGGAGAGCCCTATAATGAACTACTGGCGCGTATCGGGTTTCAGGCCGATGCGGACATCGTTGTCTTTGGAGGGCTGGGTCTGATTTTTGATGACTACCATTTCTTTCGTTCCGCTTTTGAAGACCACGGTGTATTCCACCGAACGGTGATGTTTGTCAATCAGGCCTCCGATCCCATTGTGGAACGGTTGTTGGTGCCCGACATGGCTCTGGCTGTTGCTGAGCGGTTTGCTGTGGAGGCAAACAAACGAGTGCTTGTTCTCTTGACCGACATGACGGCCTACGCCGATGCCATGAAAGAGATCAGCATCTCCTTGGAGCGGGTGCCCGCCACTCGGGGGTATACCGGGGATCTTTATACTCAGCTGGCCCGCCGTTATGAAAAGGCTTGCGATTTCAAGGGGGCCGGATCGGTGACCATATTGACGGTGACCACCATGCCCGGAAACGATATCACCCATCCGGTGCCCGACAACACGGGCTATATCACGGAAGGTCAGTTCTACCTCCACGACGGCATGATCGATCCCTTCGGATCCTTGTCGCGTCTGAAACAGCACGTCATCGGCAAGGTGACCCGGGAAGACCATGCCCAGGTCATGAATGCCATGATCCGTTTTTATTCCAGTGCCCTGGAGGCGGAAAAAAAGGAGGCAATGGCCTTTGAGCTTTCCCCTTTTGATGAAAAGCTCTTAAGATTCGGCCGTTTGTTTAAAAAGCGGTTTATGGATATCCAAGTGTCCATGCCCGTGACGGAGGCACTGGACCGGTGTTGGCAAACCTTGGCTGAATGCTTTGAGCCGCAAGAATTGTTGATGCGGGAATCCCTGGTAAATAAGTACTTTCCGAAACCGCAGGCCGCAGCCGACACTGAGAAAAGAGAAGACAGGGTGACGTAAGAATGGCCAAGATCTCACTGAGTAAAGCGTCGCTGCAAGAAGAACGGGAAAAACTTCGTCTCTATGAACGGATGCTCCCCTCACTGGATCTTAAGCGTATGCAGTTGACCGGAGAGCTGACGAGGGCCAAACGGGAATGGGCCCATGCCGAGGAGGAGATGAAACGGTTGGTCACGCGCGTGGCAGACGAACTTCCCATGCTGGCCAACAGGAACATAGGCCTGTCCGGGCTCGTCGAAGCGACATCCTTGGACGTGGAGGAAGAAAACGTGGTCGGTGTCAAGCTCCCGGCGCTGAAGACGGTTCACGTCAAGGTCGTGGACTATCCCCTGCTGGCCAAACCGCACTGGGTCGATTCATACATTGAGCGGCTGCGACAGATGGTTTATGTGAAGGCCACCGTGAGGGTGGCTGAAATCCGCGTCCAAAAGCTCAACCATGCGGTTCGCCGCATCACCCAGCGGGTGAACCTTTTTGAAAAGAGACTCATTCCCGAGGCGAGAAAGAATATCAAGCGCGTTCAGATTTTTTTGGCGGACATGGAAAGAGCGGCCACGGTGCGGTCCAAGATCGCCAAGGCCATGCGTGTTCGTGAAGGCCGGACCTTAAGCGATCGTGAGGCCCACGCGTGAGTATTGTCCCGGTATCGCGGATTACCCTATACGGTTATAAGGCGGACAAACCTGCTATTCTGGAAGATCTCCAACAGATGGGGTGTTTGCACATCATTTCGTCGCAGCCCCAAAGAGGTCCTTCCGCCCAAGGACCGTCGTCTCAGGCCCGGGAAGCTTTGAAATTCCTTCTAACCTGTCGTCAACACAGACGACCGATTCGCGATGCATCCAATTTCGACGCCGCGTGGGTGGAGAGTCAGGCCCTGGAAATCAAAAAACGGATGCAAACCCTGGCGGACGAACGGGACTTTCTGGAACATAGGCTCGGCAACGTGCGCCCATGGGGCGATTTTGCTTACCCCCCTGCAGAAGCCCTTCGCGGTTTGAGACTCTGGTTCTTCACGGTTCCTTTGAATGACATGAAGTCCGTGGCGGCGACTGACTTGGTATGGCAAGTCGCGGGCAAAGACAATCGTTTTGCCTATGTGGTGGTGGTTTCCGAAAATGAACCTCAGGGCATGCCGGTGTCCCGAACCCGGATGGGTAACCGGTCTCTGAGTGATCTGGAACTGCGTTTGGATGCGGTGGAACGTGAGTTGGAAGACCTGCAGGCAGAGCGGGCGAGCTTGACCCGCTGGCGGCATCTGTATGCTGCAAGCCTTTTTCAGTTGGAGGACCGGGAAGCTCTGACGGAGGCCATGCACCTTACCTATGACGTCGCCCCGCTCTTCGCCCTCCAAGCCTGGATCCCTTCGGCACAAGTCTCTGAGGTAACGGATTACACCCAGCGCAAGGGGCTGGCTTTAGAAGTCGCATCCCCGGGGCCGGGCGATGATCCTCCGACCCTATTACGAAACCCTCCCACCCTGGCAAGCGGTCAGGATCTGGTTTCCTTCTATATGACCCCCGGTTATTGGTTATGGGACCCCTCGGCACTGGTCTTTTTTTCTTTTGCGGTTTTTTTCGGGATGATCTTATCGGACGCCGGCTACGGACTCGTGATGGGCTTAGGGCTGGTGCTGGGATGGAAGAAGATGACAAGGTCCGATTCCGGTCGGCGTCTTCGGGTACTCTTTGCAACCCTGGTGGGGGCGACGATAGCATGGGGAACGTTGGTGGGAAGTTACTTTGGCTTTGCCCTTCCGGAAGGGTCTTGGTTGGACAGGCTTAACGTGCTGGATCTCAATGATTTCGACCGTATGATGACGATATCCATACTTATCGGCGTGGGTCACCTCGTAATGGCCAACCTTGCAGACATGCGCCGACGAGGCCTCAATACCGGCGCACTGGCCTCACTGGGTTGGATCGCCGTCCTTATCGGTGCCGTGTTGCTCTGGTATGGCACAGGCCGTGCCGGGGATGGGTTTTCCTGGGATGCAGCGGGCATGACCCTACTGATTGCAGGCGCTGTGGCCATCGTTTTTTTCACTCCGCCCCAAGGGACATTTCTGAGACGATTGATGGCCGGCCTTCTGGCACTTACCAAAGTGACCAATGCGTTTGGTGACGCCTTGAGTTATCTGCGTCTCTTTGCGCTGGGACTGGCCAGCGCGTCGTTGGCCGTTGCCTTCAACGATCTGTCTGCTCAGGTCCGTTCCCACATGCCTGGGTTGGGTGTTTTGCTTGCCTCCCTGGTTTTTTTTGTCGGCCATGGTCTGAATTTCGTCTTGGCCGTGGTGAGCGGATTTATCCATGGGCTCCGACTCAATTTCATTGAATTCTTTAATTGGAGCATTCCCGAAGAGGGCAAACCCTTTCGGCCGTTTGCCAAAAAGGAGATGTCGGTATGGAACCAATAATAATTACATTGGGCTGGATTGGGGTGTACGCACCCATGGCCTTTGGGGCGGTGGGAAGCATTGTGGGGTGTGCACGAGCCGGTCAGGCGGCGTGTGGTGCCATGTTGGAGACCGAGTCCGGGCATGGGCGTTTTGTTGGTGTCTCGGCTATGGCATCGTCGCAGACGATTTACGGTATCGTCGTTATGTTGACCCTCAATCGGGAGGTAACGACGGCCAACGGACCCGGCCTGTTTGCCATCGGCGTTCTCGCCGGGATCGCCCTAATGATGAGCGGCATTCAACAGGGCAATTGTTGTGCATCCGCCATCGCTGTGTCGAAAAGCAAGCCTGAGGTATTCGGGCTTTCCATTGCTCCTGCCGCCGTGGTGGAAGGCTTTGCCGTCTTCGCCTTTGTTTTTGCACTTGTTCTCGCCGGCGCCCTTCCCGGAGGAAATACCCCATGACGGATAGAGACTACGTATCTTCAGGCGTACAAGAGCTAATTGCCCGGTTAAGAGACGAGGGCGTTGAGGCCGGCCGGAAAGAGGCCGAGGAGACGGTTCAAAAAGCCACGGAGCAAGCCGCCCAAATTGTTGCCGAAGCGAAGGAACAAGCCAGGGAAATGATCGAAAAGGCGCACCGAGACATTGAATTGGAACGTACTGCCAGCGAAGAGGCCTTCAAAGTGGCCATTCGGGATACGCGCCTTGAACTGGGTGAAGAGCTAAAAGCCGTATTTGCCACGCATGTTCGCCGGCTTATCTCGGCGGAACTTCAAGACAAGGATTTTTTGAGACAGATTTTATTGACCATCGCCGGCCGTGCCGGAGCGACCATACCCGAAGGCCAACCCCTGGAAGTATTGGTTTGCCAGGAGGTATTTGCCGACGGGGATGCGTGCAAGAACGTCACAGAAACCAGCAAGGAGGCGTTGCGTCATTTTGTTTTGGGTGTGTCGGGCGAGATGCTTCGAGAGGGAGTGGAGCTCACGCCTTCGGGAGAAATTGATGCTGGCATCCGAATACGACTGGTGGGAGAGGATGTCGAAATCGATTTGACGGACAAGGCCCTTTCGGATCTCATCTTAAAGCATCTCTTACCTCGATATCAGAATATCGTGGCAGGCGTAGATTAGTATGGGCCACCATCAGTACTATATGCTCATGGCCAGCCTTCCCGCCCTGCCTCGATTCGATCAGAGCGAGCGGTTACCCATTAATCGAGAACGTCTGGTCAGTCGCCAGAGCCTTCTGACACCGGAAGACCATTTACTGGTGATGTGCGCCGGTAAGTTTTTGGGATGGTTTCCTCAGCTCGGTGAACGGTCCAATGGGGAGGTGATAGCTTGCTACGAACAGTTGATGCGAATTGTTTCTCGGCGCAAGCTCTGGTTTTTGTTCGAGCTGCCCGTTAATCTAATGACCATAATGGTTGCACTCCGGCGGCGCCACAGGGGACATGGCGTACCTTCAGAAGGTGAAGCCTGGGGGGTGGGACCTTTGGTCGGGCATATTCGGCGACATTGGGATGATGATGATTTCAAGCTGGGGTCGGTTTATCCCTGGATTTTCCAGATACGGACCTATCTGAAAAAAGAGATGCCACTGGAGCTGGAACGGTTTGTCTTGGGTCTGGTGTGGGATCGGTTCAGCCTGCCGCTTCCGGGAGGTCCGTTTGGCATCGAGGCGTTGATAGCCTATCTGTTTAAGTGGAGTATTCTTCAACGGTGGCTTTCTCAGGATAAAGAAGGTGCCCGGCAACGCTTTGGGGAATTGGTAGCGGAGGTTTCCAATGGGTGGGACCAGTACATCGAGCGCATTTAAAGGCGGATCCGGAGAGCCGGGAAAAGCCTCTGATGATAAGGCCGTCCAAGTCGTGGCTGTCCAAGTCGTGGCTGTCAGGGAGAGCTTGGTGACCATTGAGGCCAAAGGCATGCCCCTTCGGAAAAATGAAGTCGGCCATGTCTGTGTGGGTGAGGATCGGCTCATGGCGGAAGTACTGAGGGTTCAGGGGTACCAGGCGGACATGCAGGTTTTTGAGGATACTGACGGCATTCGGGTGGGTGACCGGGTTGAAATGTCGGGCGCACTTTTGTCTGTCGGCCTCGGGCCTGGTCTTTTGGGCCAAGTTTTTGACGGTCTGCAAAATCCGCTTGCCGTCTTGGCTCAAAAATACGGTTTTTTTCTTCCCCGGGGGGTGAATGTCCTGCCGTTGGATGAGAATAAGAAATGGGCGTTTGCTCCCCAAGTGGCGGTGGGCGACAAGGTGTCCGCCGGTCAGACCATCGGCACCGTTCCGGAGGGACCGTTTACACACAAAATCATGGTTCCCTTTGATGAACCCGATCCGGTGGAGATTACCTGGGTTCAACAAGGCAGTTTCACAGTGGATACATCTATCGCCCGGATCCGACGATCCGCGGGTACGGAGCGGGTCTTGACTATGCGCCAACAGTGGCCTGTTCGGCGTCCCATCCCTGACCTGATGTTCCGTCATCGGTTGGCGAAACGCCTTTTTCCTTCCCAGCCGCTGACCACCACTACCCGAATCATCGATACATTTTTCCCCATCGCCCAAGGGGGGACGGGTTGCATTCCAGGTCCGTTCGGTGCGGGGAAGACCGTTCTTCAGAGCCTCATTGCGCGGTATTCCGCCGTCGACGTAGTGATTATCGTGGCCTGCGGCGAAAGGGCGGGAGAAGTGGTTGAAACCATAAAGGAGTATCCTGAAACCAAGGACCCACGGACCGGTGGATCCCTTATGGACCGCACTGTCATCGTGTGCAATACGTCCTCTATGCCGGTAGCCGCCCGGGAAGCCTCCATTTATACCGGTGTGACCTTGGGGGAATATTACCGGCAAATGGGATACCAGGTTTTGTTGATTGCCGATTCCACATCTCGATGGGCCCAGGCGATGCGGGAAACATCAGGCCGAATGGAAGAGATCCCCGGGGAAGAAGCCTTCCCGGCTTATCTCGATTCCAGGATAAAGAATGTCTATGAGCGGGCAGGGGTGATTCAATGCCCGGATGAGGCCACGGGAAGTCTGACCATGATCGGGACCGTATCCCCTGCGGGGGGCAATTTTGAAGAACCGGTGACCCAGGCGACTTTGGCTACGGTCAAAACCTTTCTTGGCTTGTCGTACGAACGGGCATACAAGCGATTCTATCCGGCCATCGACCCGTTGTTGTCTTGGTCGCGGTACCTGGACCAACTAAGAAATTGGTATGATCTTCACTTGGGGGTTCACTGGGTTCCCGGTGTCAAATCGATGATTGATCTTCTCCATCAAGGGGACTCGGTGTATCAAATGATGCAAGTTACAGGCGAAGAAGGCATCTCGATGGCTGACTTCGTTCTTTGGCAAAAAGCCACGCTCTTGGACATGGTCTATTTGCAACAAGACGCGTTTGATCCGGTGGATGTCTCCATGTCCCGGGAGCGTCAACTGGAAAGTTTCCAACTTCTCCAGAAACTCATCGATCAAAACTACGCATTTAAAGACAAAAATGAGGCGCAAGCGTTTTTTACCCGCCTCATCGGCCTTTGCAAAAATTTAAACTATACTCCCCGAGAGTCCCCCGAATATCAGCGCTATACAAACGAAATCGAGACCCTGGCAGGGGGATATATCAGCCCTTGAGCCGCGGCGGTGCCGAGTTGGAAAAAAAGAGGGATGAAGAAAGCCACGTCTGGGAATAGATCCGAGTCCCCGTGCATCCGTTGTGATGATTTGTGTTGTCAATATATCACCGTAAAGATTCCTGCCCCTCGCACGATTCGAGACTTTGATGGCCTGTTATGGCAATTGTTCCACAAAGATGTGCAAGCATTCAAAGATACGTCCGGGTGGCATCTCCTTATTTGTAACCCCTGTATTTACCTAAGCGCCGGCGGTGGGTGTGCGATATACGAAAGGCGACCCATTACCTGCCGTGAGCATTCCATCGAACAGTGTGAGTACAAACGTTCCATCGCCAAAACCGCAGCCCTTTTTTTTGACGGCGCCCAGGCCCTGGATCGATTCTGTAGGAAAAAATTCAAGACCTGGGATCGGCGATTTTGAAACCAGCGAGGGCATTCAAAGGTCCTCCCCATGAGCGGCGGGAAGGGGGATGCAACGGATTCCGGTTGATTTGCATGAGCAAATGGTTATAGCATTACGGGTGATTTTATCTTCGGTCAACCCGTCATGCCGGGCGGTATTATGAATGCCAGCCCCGAGCCCAGTCGTTTCGGCGGAAAGCTTACGGAAATGCCCGAACGTATCGGTGTCTATATTTGTGAATGCGGCCCAAACATAAAGGATGCCCTCGACCTCGATGTACTGGTGCGGTACGCCGGATCATTGGACGGCGTTGTTGCGGCCAAGCCGTTCGGCCTGCTCTGCTCTCCTGACGGGACTCATTTCCTCGAAAAAGAAATCCATGACCACAACCTCACCCGAGTTGTTGTTGCTGCCTGCTCACCAAAAGAGCACGAACAGACTTTCAGGCAGGCCCTTGAACATGCGGGTCTCAATCCCTTCTTCCTGCAAATCGCCAATATTCGGGAACAATGTGCATGGACCGTTGCGGACAAGGCCTCGGCCACGGAAAAAGCCAAGGCCATGGTGTCGGCTGCGGTTCGCCGGGTGAGCCGTCATGAACCTTTGGAAGTTGAAGAAATCGAATGCCTGGCGGACGTGCTTGTGGTGGGCGCCGGGGTGGCGGGTATCAATGCCGCCCTCACCCTGTCTCAAAAGGGAAGAACAGTCTACCTGGTGGAAAGACTGCCCTGTATAGGCGGAAAAGCCGCTCGGTATGAGGATCTCTTCCCGAGTCTCGAGTGCGCGTCGTGTGTGCTGGATCCGGTGTTGGATGATGTGTTGCACAATGATCAAGTGGAAGTAATGACTTACTCCGAAGTGGAAGAGGTGCTCGGGTACTACGGAAACTTTGTGGTCCAGGTTAAGAAAAAGGCCCGTCTGGTAGACATGCAAAGTTGCATCGGTTGTCAGGCCTGTTTTGAGCCCTGTCCGGTCCGGGTGAAAAACGCATACAACGAAGGACTTGATGAACGCAAGGCCGTATATATTCCTTATGCGGGAGCATTGCCCAATGTGGCGGTCATAGACAAGGAACATTGCTTGCGTTTTCGGGGGCAAACGTGTACCGCCTGCCAGGAGGCCTGTCCCTTCGGGGCCATCGATTACCAGGCCGAAGACGAGGTGATAAAGCTCAAGGTAGGAGCCGTCGTGTTGGCCACAGGCTTCGATTTGCTGGATCCGTCCCGGATTCCGGAAAGCGGATACGGCAAGGTCGATAACGTTTATACCGGCCTCGAAATGGAGCGGCTTCTGAGTTCGACCGGGCCCACGGAAGGAAAAATCGTGCTCGATGACGGTCGACCTCCGGAGCGAATCGCCCTGATTCACTGCGTCGGCTCGCGTAGTCCCAGATACAACGAGTACTGTTCCGGCATATGTTGTACCTATCTTTTTAAGTTCAGCCATCAGCTTCGGGAAAAGTGCCCGGACGCCTCCATGACCCATTTCTTTGCCGACCTTTGTCTGCCGGAAATAAAGGGGCAAGGTTTTTTCGATGAAATCTCGGCGCAAGCGGCGGTGAAATGTATTCGGCTGAAATCCGTCGATTCCATGCGGGTGGTGCAGCAAGAGGAAAAAGTATTCGTACGGTACGTGGATGCTCAGGGTCAATCGGGCAGCGCTCCCTTTGATATGGTGGTGCTCGCTCCCGCTGTGGAAGGCGTATCGGACGCCATCGACGTGGCCCGTATTTTCGATGTATCGCTGGGAGCGGGCCGGTTTTTTGAACAACAACATCCCGTCGTCGCCCCCGCCTCCAGTGTGCGGGAGGGGATTTTCATCGCAGGATGTGCACAGGGGCCGAAAGACGTGCAGGCTTCGGTGGCTCAGGGTCAGGCCGCAGCGGGCAGAATCCTGTCCAGGCTGGTGCCCGGAGAAAAACTGGCGCTCCAAGCCACTGTTTGCAGGGTGGACGAGGATCTGTGCTCCGGTTGCAGGACCTGTATCGGCGCCTGTCGATATAAGGCAATGGGTTTTGACCGGGAGGCCGGATGTGCAAGGGTGAATAAAGTATTGTGTCAGGGGTGCGGTACCTGTGCGGCAACCTGTCCGAGCGGCGCCATCCAGGCCGATCACTATACGGACGGGCAGGTATTTTCGGAGATTGAAGGTCTTTTACACCCCTGATCTCGATAAACGAAGATCAGGGCACGATCCGTTTCGCTTGGGTTGAAAACGGCGGTCTTTATGAATAGCTTTGAGCCGAAACTCATCGGTTTTCTGTGCAACTGGTGTTCTTATGAAGGTGCGGATGCCGCAGGTCGGTCTAGGATGGTCTATCCGCCCAACCTTTATGTGGTACGGGTGATGTGCAGTGGCCGGGTGGATCCGCAATTCGTGGTGAAGGCTTTCAAAGAGGGAGCCGACGGAGTCATCATTCTGGGATGTCACTTGGGGGATTGCCATTACAAAGAGGGCAACATTCAGGCCCTGAAGCGACATGCCCTTTTTCGACGAGTGCTGGGTGAGTTCGGTATCGAGCCGGAACGGTTCAAGCTCGATTGGATTTCCGCCGGGGAAAAGGATAAATTCGTGCAAGTGGTTACGGAGATGGTGGAGCAGGTTCGTCGACTCGGACCGCTGCAGGGAAACCGGGGGGGACAGCCATGACGGAAAAACCAAAAATTGCCCTATACTGGTGTTCAAGCTGCGGCGGCTGTGAGGAATCGGTTGTCGACGTGGCGGTGGATATCCTGGAAATAACCCGGTTGGCGGATATTATTTTCTGGCCGGTCGCTTTGGATACCAAGTACAAAGACTTGAAAGCGCTCCATGACGGTGAAATCGCGTTGACTCTGATTAACGGTGCCATCCGAATGGATGAGCGGGCTTCCATGGTCCGATTGTTGCGCAGGAAGTCTAAAATTCTTATGGCCCATGGTAGTTGCGCCCATCTGGGCGGTGTTGTGGGTCTGGCCAACTTCTTCCAGCGGGAAGAGGTCTTGCAACGGATCTACCACACAATTCCGACAGTCAGACATGCCGGCGAACCGATCTTTCCGGGGGATGAATCCGCGGGGGGTGAACCTTTGCCCTATTTCAACGATCGGGTTCAAACGCTGGATCAGGTCGTTTCGATCGATTATTATATTCCCGGTTGTCCACCGACGCCGGAATTGATAAAAGAGGCGATCTTGGCGACCCTGGACGACCGATTGCCGGAGAAGGGATCGGTTTTGGCCGACGATAAGGCCCTTTGCCATTCCTGTCCGCTTGTAGAAAGTAAGCCGGACATGATCCATATCCAGCGCTTCAAACGAGTTTATGAAGTCGAATGGGACCCGACACGGTGTTTTTTGGGCCAAGGCATCATCTGTTTGGGGCCGGCTACAAGGGGCGGCTGTGGCGCCCGATGTATAGGAGCGAATATGCCATGTCGGGGATGTTTTGGCCCCTTGGACAATGTGTTGGATCAAGGTGCGAAGGCGTCTGCCCTTTTGTCTGCCATCGTCGATACTTCGGATTCTAAAGAATTGGAAAAGATCGCCGACTCGATTCCGGATCCGGGAGGGCTCTTTTATCGATACGGTTTGGCGGCATCCATGCTGCGAGGGAGGTTACATCGTTCACCGCCGGAAAGTGGGCATGTGGACGATGAGCGCGAAGACGGATGAGCAAGCGGATTACGATCGATCCTATAACTCGGTTGGAAGGCCACGGCAGGATTCATTTATTCTTGGACGATGCCGGCAAAGTGAACCGGGCTTGTTTGCAGGTTCCCGAGCTTCGCGGGTTTGAAAAATTCTGTGAAGGTCGGCCGGTGGAAGAGATGCCCATCCTTACGCAAAAGATCTGCGGAGTTTGTCCTACAGCCCATCACACCGCGGCGAGCAAGGCCCTGGACCAACTGTTTGCGGTGGAACCTCCTCCTGCCGCCAAGATGATCAGGCAACTATTGTACAATGCGTTTGTGTTTGAAGACCACATGTTGCACTTCTTTTTTATGGGGGGCCCCGATCTTATCGTCGGTCCCACGGCGCCGGGTGAGAAACGAAATATCTTCGGGATCATCGAGAAGGTTGGTGCGGAAACAGGGAAAAAGGTCATCGAGGTAAGAAACCGGATCCGAAAGGAGGTCATCGGTATCCTGGCCGGCAGTGCCACCTATCCGGTGTGCGGCCTTCCGGGAGGCGTATCGAAAATCGTATCGGAACAAGAGAGACTGGACATAGAAAGAACGGCACGGGATGCTGTGGAGCTGGCTAAGGCTGCGTTACAGATATTTCACGACGTTGCCCTGGCAAACAAGGTCTATCACAAGTTGCTCCACAGCGATGTCTTCTCTCACCGGACTTATTACATGGGGTTGGTGGACGAACAGCGCAAGCTCAACTTCTATGACGGCATGGTCCGGGTGGTGGACCCGGAAGGAAAGGAGTTCGCCGCATTCAAAGCGGAAGAGTACCTGGATCATCTGGAAGAGCGGGTGGAACCGAGTACATATCAGAAGATTTTATATCTCAAGAACGTGGGCTGGAAAGGATTTGTCGACGGAAAAGAAAGCGGCGTATACCGGGTGGGGCCTTTGGCCAGGCTGAATGTCGCCGAGGCAATGGCCACGGCGGGTGCTCAGGCGGCGTTTGAGCGGATGTTCGATGTCTTGGGCGGAAAGCCGGTGCACAATACCTTTGCCTATCACTGGGCCCGGCTCATCGAGGCCCTTTATGCTGCCGAACGCATGTGTGAACTTGCCTCGGATGAGCGGATTACGGATCCCAAAATCCGGAACCTGCCGACGGAAACGCCGTCTGAGGGGGTGGGGGTTTGTGAGGCCCCGCGAGGCACGCTGTTTCACCACTATAAGACGACCCCGGATGCGATTGTCAAGGAGTTGAACCTGCTGGTTGCCACGCAAAACAGTGCGGCCGCCATTGCCATGTCTGTTGAACAAGCCGCCCGGGCCATCATACAGGATGGAAAGGTATCCGACGGAAAGTTGAACATCGTCGAAATGGCGTTTCGTGCCTATGATCCGTGCCTGGCCTGTGCAACTCACTAGGTGGCCTATCGGAGAAAAGCGGCTCTCGGAGGTGTCCGGGACGGATGCCAAAGCCGGGTATTCAGGGCGGGGACGGAATACGGAAAAAACTCCACAATCGGAGCGTTGTGTGGTAGAAATAGGATTATTTTAGTAGAGCTGATAAGGAGGAAATGGTTATGGCCGTAGAAGTTTTGGATACACAGGGGATGAAATGTCCTCAACCGGTTCTCAAAATAGCGGTGAAGGCGCCTGACATGAAGCCGGGAGATATTCTGGAAATAATCGGCGATTGTCCCACCTTTGAGAAGGATGTACGGACGTGGTGTGAGAGATTGGGGAAAGTATTTCTTTCCATTAAAGAAGAGGGTCAAAACAAGAAGCGGATTCAAATTCAGTTCTAGGGGCGACGGAATACCTTTTCTCGGTAGTACTTCAACTCGGCTATTGATTCCTTAATATCATTCAACGCTAAATGATCCTTACGCTTTTTGGGTTTGGCCAGCGTGGGATACCATCTGTTGGCCAGTTCTTTGATGGTACTTACGTCTACGTTACGGTAATGGAAGAATGCGTTCAGGGTAGGCATATATTTGGATAGAAATCGTCGGTCCTGCCAAACGGAGTTGCCACACACAGGAGATTTCCCCGCTTCCGTATATTTTTGTAGAAATTCGAGCGTCATCGCTTCAGCCGAGACCAAGTCGTGGGATGACGTCCCCACCCTTTCTAAAAGTCCTGAGGCTTCATGATGGGTTTGACTCCATTCCTCAATGGTCGTAAGCGACTCTTTCTCGTGATGTATGGCGATGTTGGGTCCTTCCGCCAAAATGACCAGGTCGCTACTGGTGACAATGGTGGCGATTTCTAAGATTACGTGCCTGTCCGGCTCCAAACCGGACATCTCCAAATCTATCCAGACGAGGTTGTTCGTCAATTCAACTTCCTCTTCAGTCGTTCAAAGAAGACCTTTAGGTTACCGACCGGTCACGGCTTCGGGCGATGCGTCAGGTGAACGAAATCGTATCCGGTCGGCATGAGAATCATTCTGCTTTACCGGGTATCAGGTGTTCTTGGATTTCTTGTTCGATTGTGTCGGCGTCCACTGCGTTATAACGAATGATATTTCGGAGATGATAGAGGTTTTCCGGCGTGGCCGACGTGAATCTTACCGCAATACCGTCTTTTCCGGACCGTGCAATTTCGCCATCGATTTTCACCACCAGGTCTTGGGTGGTTCCGGTTAAGGCAATGTGGACGACACAAAAATCGCCGGGACCCATGGATACGGTCTCGCCGGTCGCTGTTTCCGGAGAGGCCAGCAAAAAGCATCCGCCCAAGCTAATGTCTCTTATCTTATCTATGGTGAATGTCTCGTTGTTCACGCGGAGTTGTGCCCTCACGTGAAAGGGGACCCGGGTAAAAGCTCTTCTGCCGGCTGCCGGTTCGTGCTTGGACTCTAGCTTCATTGGTTTGCCTTTTATTGTTTCATGTGGGGGTTGGCTTCAGAAGGTGTCAATCCCAAATCGGCATAAAGACTTTTGAAGGACAGACACCGGTCTACCAGAGCAATTCCGTGGTCTATTTTGCGTTTGTCTTGCAAGCTGAGTTTGCCCACAACCGCCTCTACCTGCTTGGACACCGTGAAGGTGTCGCCTCCCACAACCAAGAGAGGGACCCCATTCACCCGGGCTCGGGCGGTTATGGTTTCGTTGGGATACAAGCTTCCCGTTAGAATAAGGCAAGCAGATCCGTTTTCTATGGCAACCAACTGAATGTCGGTACGGTCACCGCCCACAATTACGGCTGAACCGGGATGTTTAATCATGTACGTGATAAATTTGTCCACCTGCATGCCGCCCACCAGAAAGCTTTCTACCAAGGAACCCAGGCGATCATCGCAAGCCATGATTTCAGCACCCAAGAAATAGGCCAATTCTCTAACTTCCACGGACCGCAGTAAGGTATCTCTCGGTAAACAACCAAAGACTTTCATCTGCCGCTGTTCAAGGAAATTGACGACGTAGGTTTCAATTTCTTCCACATCGGAGGGGTCCGTTTTGTTGAATATCACCCCCATTAATGGGGGACCGATGACATTTTTTAATTCCAATAGAAAGTCAATACAAAAATCGCAGGAATACCTTTCCACGAAAACGGTGTGGGCGTTTAGCAGTTGCACAAGGTTTGAGCCGGATAAGCCAAAAGAACTGGCTTCGCTGAAATTGTAGTCACCGTGAACGACAACAATATCTTTTTGATCCGAAACGACGTCAAACGCTGCCCTTATCTTATCCTGCACCCCGGTCAAGGGCTTTTGATAATTTTGCCGAATCAATGCCGGGGTGATGACCAGGGGACAAACCGTGCTGATCGGATCGGATAAGGCGAAGAGCTTATGAATAAACCAGGCCCCCTTGTCGGTGATCCCGTCTTGGCATTGATAGGGGAAATGTCCCACCGGTTTAAAATACCCGACAGCAAAGCCGTCCCGCTTAAGCCGGTCGATCAGGCCCATGGTGATCAGGTCCTTGCCTGCGGATCTTTCAATGGAGGTGACGTAGAGTGCTACCATCGGGCGGCCTTTCGTGCCGGGAAATGCCGATTCCAGCGGCGAACCAGCCAAGTTGCAAGTCGCGTGCATCACCATATAGCAACGTATTGACAATTGCAAGTGGCCCTCGAGTTTTCCCTTGATTTTCGGAGTGTTGATATATTAACTTTCCAGAATCTGCCGACCGCCTCAAAAAAGGGTGATGATATGCAAACATATTCCTTGTTGGGAGGGCTCTCTTCGGAAGCCATCCAGCGACTGGTTAACGTCGAACATGCAGACCCGCACAGTATACTCGGGGTACATCCTGCGCTCGTTGAAGGGGAAGAGGGAGTGATTATTCGCGCCTTTCATCCGGATGCCGTGGCTGCCGAGGTTTGGATAGAAGGCGAGACCTCTTATCGGATGGACAAGTGCCATGAGGGAGGGATCTTTGCCTGTTTTATTCCGCAAGGGACCCCGGCCGTGGTGTACACGTTACGTTTTACCTTCTCCGACGGTAATCACTGGAAAAGTGATGCGCCCTATCAGTTCTGGCCCACGTTGGGCGATACGGACCTCTATTTGGCGGGAGAAGGGACGCATTATCGCTTGTATGACAAGCTCGGTGCTCATCCCTGCAGTGTCAGAGGGGTGGAAGGCGTGGCCTTTGCGGTCTGGGCACCCAATGCCAAACGCGTGAGTCTGGTGGGGGAGTTCAATCATTGGGACGGCCGATTGTTTCCCATGCGGTCAATGGGGGCTTCGGGAATATGGGAGCTATTTGTTCCCGGCGTCCGCTGCGGAATGCTGTACAAATATGAGATAAAGACCGCCAATGGGAACCTGCGGCTGAAAACGGATCCTTATGCATTCGCCATGGAGCTTAGACCGGACAACAGCTCTATTGTGTGGGATGTAGACGCCTATGAGTGGAATGACGCCCAGTGGGTGGCTGACCGCGACGCAAAGAACCATCGGCAAACCCCTATGGCTATTTATGAGGTGCATTTGGGTTCGTGGATGTCGCGGGATGAAAATTCCGGCGAGTGGCCCAACTACCGGGCGCTTGCGGAAACCTTGGTAAAGCATGTAAAGGCTTTCGGGTTCACCCATATCGAACTCTTGCCGGTGGCCGAACACCCACTTGACGCGTCTTGGGGATACCAGGTCACCGGATATTTTGCGCCTACCAGCCGGTTTGGTAATCCCGACGATTTTAAGGCGTTTGTGGACACGTGCCATCAACACGGTATCGGCGTCATCGTCGACTGGGTGCCCGCTCATTTTCCCAAGGACGACTGGAGCTTGAGACGTTTTGACGGGACGGCCCTGTATGAACATGAGGACCCCAGAGAGGGAGAACACGCCGAGTGGGGTACCCTTGTATTCAACTTCGGCAGGCATGAAGTACGGAATTTTCTTATTGCCAATGCCTTGTTCTGGTTGGACAAATATCACATTGATGGGCTGCGGGTCGATGCAGTGGCTTCCATGCTCTACTTGGACTATGGGAGAAAGGAAGGGGAGTGGATTCCAAACCGGTACGGGGGAAATGAAAATCTCGCCGGCATCGATTTTTTTAAGAAACTTCACGAAACTTTGTATGCGCTTTTTCCGGGATGTTTCACAGTGGCGGAGGAATCTACGGACTGGGCGGGGGTGACATCCCCCGTGTATCTGGGCGGTTTGGGCTTCGGCTTCAAGTGGGACATGGGCTGGATGCACGACACGCTGCTATACTTTACCAAAGACCCGATTCATCGAAAGTATCATCACAATAATCTAACCTTTTCCATGATGTATGCATATAGCGAGAACTTTATTTTGCCGTTTTCCCACGATGAAGTCGTCTATGGCAAAGGGTCGTTATTGCGTAAGATGCCCGGAGACGAATGGCAGCGGTTTGCCAATCTGAGGCTCTTGCTGGGATACATGTATACGCATCCGGGCAAGAAGTTGCTTTTCATGGGTACCGAACTGGCTTCTTGGGATGAGTGGTCCCACGAGACGGGGTTGGATTGGGGGCTGGCATTAGATCCCAAACGGCAGGACTTTCAGCGGTTTATGAAGGATTTGGGCGAAATATACAAAAAATATCCCGCCCTTTGGGAACTCGATCACGATCCCAACGGCTTTTCATGGATTGATTGTAACGATGCCCAGACCGGGGTGGTCAGTTATGTGCGTTTCGGCCGGGCCGGCCACCTGGTGTGTGTATTGAATTTGACCCCCGTGGTGAGACAGAGTTATCGGATCGGGGTCCCGGGGACGGGATTCTACGGTGAGATCGCCAATTCCGATTCCGCCTACTACGGCGGGAGTGATGTGGGCAATTCAGGAAGCGTGGAAGTGGCGGGGATTCCCCATCACGGTTTCGGACAATCGATATCCTTGACCCTCGGGCCGTTGGCCTGCATCCTCATGGAACCGCAATAGGGACCGTTTCGAAAGGCTTTTCGGTCCGTTTGGAAGGGTTGGAAGAATGAGGGCTTTTCGCCCGGCAGATTTCGCAGGCGGCAGGCCTCCCAGTCAACGCGGCAACGGAAAGGAGTATGTGAAATGATCACCTTCAGCGACAGACAGCTCAAAGTGCCCAAACTGATGCGTCCGGTCTATTTAGTGACCGCCGGACAGTCGAAATTTGCTCGAGCGATACCGGAAAAACGGACGGAAGAGCTTGTCGTCGATGCATTCACCATGGCCGCCGGGCTGATCGACAAAACCCCGGCCGAGTTGAAACGCTTTATCCATACGGCATATTACGGCCATTTTGCAGATCACTTTGGTGACCAGCTCCTGGGGGAGGCGGTGATTCACGATCGTCTTGGGTTGGATCCCTTGGGGAATGTGGGAATAAAGACCGGTGGGGCCACAGGGGGGTCGACGTTGTGGGAAGCCGTTAAGGCGGTCGCCTCCGGGTATTCCGATTGTGCCCTGGCCATGGGCTGGGAGCGCATGGATGAGGTGCCCACCGATGAAGGAAATCATCTGATTTCATGTGCCGCCGACAAGGACTGGGAGACCCCCCTGGGACACATTTACACGGGATATTACGCAGTGATGGCTCAAAAGTATTGGCAGGTCTTCGGGAAAGAAGAAGCGTCTTTCCGCCGCACCATGGCGGAGATTTCCGTCAAGCATCATGGCTATGCCCGGTTCAATCCGTTTGCCCAGGCCCCCATGAATATTACCGTCGAGGACGTTTTGAATTCTCCCGTTGTTGCATATCCGCTCCGGGCGCTTGATTGTTGTTTGATGAGTGTGGGGGCCGCGTGTGCAATTATTTGTGATGAAGACACCGCCATGGCGCTGACAAAGAACACCAAGAACAGGCCGCTGCGAATATGGGTGACCGCGGCCTCTCATACGCTGAGACCGGCCTGTCGCCGGGACATGGATATTCCCCTGCTGCCCAATGAGACGGCGGACCAATATGCGGACATCGATCGCCGTTTCCCCGGGGGGGGACGTTATCCGGGATTTACAGGGTTCTTGGCGGCCAGGATGGCTGCGTGGTATGGCTACAGAATGACCGGGATCGTAGATCCCATGGAAGACCTTGACGTGGTTGAACTCCATGACGCTTTTACGATCAGCGATATCCAGACGTATGAGGACATTGGTCTGAGGCCTTATGGCTCCGGTCGAGATTACGTGGAGTCGGGAGATTGCTATCATATGAACCCCCATACCGGCAAGCCGGGGCGACTGCCTTCCAATTTATCGGGGGGGTTGATTGGGTGCATGCACGCCGTTGGAGCCACGGGTATCATGCAAACACTTGAGGTTGCCGCCCATATTTGGAATCGATGGGGTGAAATTCATGGAGATTCCGATTTATGGAACGACTTTGGCCGCCGACGGCCGGACGATTGGACCGATCTCCAGGTGAGGGGTGCCAAACGGGGTATGGCCATCAGCCATGCCGGAGTGGGATCTCATGTGACCGCCACCATCGTCATGGATCCCGATTCTGTTTTGAAAAAGGATGCCTAGGAGGACTTGGACATGAGCATGTTTGCAACGGTAAAGGTCAAGGATGGCAAATATCGCATCCAGGGAGATTTTCATCATATTACCCCCAATATGCCTATCCGAGATGAAGATAACGACTGGGGTCTCCTGGGGGTGACCAATCCCCGGGATATGACCTATATTCATACGTATGGCGGCGAGGCGGTATTTTTCGAGGGACTCTCCAAGGGCAAGATTCACGGCAGCCGGTGTGATAACGCCGACTGCGACACGAAAGGAACCGTTTACCTCCCCTTTCGGATTCATTGTCCCGACTGTCTTGCGAAAAACGCCGTAGTGGACCTTACGGATGTTTGCCGAACGCGGGCAACCGTCCACACCTTCATGGTTTGCGAGCGTTCCGGGGCCTTTAATACGCTGGACAAACCGATCCGATTCATCAATGTTGAATTCGAAGGGGTGTCGACGATCCTCATGAGTTATCTGTCCGTGGGTGAGCCGAAAATCGGCATGCCGGTTGTTCCTATATTTCGAACCCTGGATCCAACCTACACAATTACCGATCTTTCTTGGGTTCCCGAGGGAACCCCCCAGGCGGCACTGCCCAAGGGGTTCGACTTCCAATAATCGGACCGTTCAGGCAATTTGCGGGGGATATCCATATCGCAGGTGTCCACGAGGCCTGCACGGATGGGGGAGCTAGGTTTCGGGCGGGCCGTTGGCCACCATCTCGGCCAAGGTAAGATTTACCCGTGGCAATGGTTGGGATGCACCCTGCAGCCACTGCCTTTCGAGTTCGGCAAGCCGCCGATAGAAGTCGGTTCGATCTAAAACCGGAACAGTCGATAAACCGGTATAAAGCTCCTGGCAGGTTTTGCACCCCGGAAAACTTCGTTTCTGCCCATCGGGCCGGACAAACGAACTGGGGACGCCGTGCATTCGGCAAATCATGAGGCGGTGGTCATAGAGTTGGCAACGGCCGTCTTCGTTTAACGGACACATGATCTGGGGAGAAATCCCATTGGCCAGTAAAGGGCCGGTCCTGCGGACATAATCCGCGGCTTTTTGAACAAAGCCCTTCCGTTTTTCATCGTCACAGCCGTTGAGTCCATCCCATAAATACGCCCATTCAATGTGGGTGTGGTGAAGAAAGTAACTTGTGCAGCAATTATGGGGGCAGCCCGTGCAGGAAAGCTCAAATTGTGAAGCCACGTCGTTATATGCCGCTGCCATTTCCCCGTAGAGGATGGATAGCTTGGCGAAAAGGGACTGTTTGGACGATTTTCGGCGCACAGTACAAATGAATATACCATGAGGGGGGGCACATGTCGAACCGTATCCAAGAGGTAAGGGAGATATATCGAGGCAAAATTCTCAATGTCTTCCTCGAAACAACACGACTTGCCGATGGAAAGGAAAAGTACCGGGAAGTGGTCCGACATCCTGGTGCGGCGGCTATGGTGCCCCTGCTCGAATCAGGGGAAGTGGTTCTCGTCAAGCAGTACCGGCATGCCGTAGATCGGTTTTTGTGGGAGATTCCTGCAGGAACGTTGGAAAAAGAGGAGAGTTTTATCGCCTGTGCCAAACGAGAGTTGGTTGAAGAGGTGGGTTATCAGGCACAACACTTGGAGTTGTTAAACGAGATCTTTCCCGCCCCGGGCTATACGGACGAATGCATACGGATCTTCCTGGCTACCGGACTGACGCCGGATCGGCAAAATCTTGATGATGATGAGGTCCTGGAAGTCAAACGGATTCCCTTTACCCGGGCGCTCGACATGATCGTCAGCCGGGATATTCAGGATGCCAAGACCATTACCGGGCTTTTGTTGACTCAGGTTAAACAGACAAAAGAGTCAAAATGACAATCTGCCGTCTATGTCTATGTGGAAATCTTGGAGAAATCCGCAAAGGTGGCAAACAGGTCGGATATCTCGCTCAATAAGATCAGTCTGTTTTGTTTGATTCGCTCATCCTCGGTCAAGACCATAACCCCATCGAAGAAAGCGTCTATGGGGGGTTTCAACGTGGACACGGCTACCAGGGCGTCGTCGTAGGTGCCTGCTTCAACGTCCTTGAGGGCCCGGTCTTTTACCTGCTGCAACGTCTGGTACAATGCCTTTTCACAATCGTCTTGGAACAGGGACGGATCGATTCGGGGGGGCTGATCAGACGGGATGATTTGCCCTTCTTCTCGGGCCTTTCTAATGATGTTTACCACCCGTTTGAATGCGGTGGCCAAAGCGTCAAAATCGGGTTTTGCCTTCAGGGTGGTCAGCGCTTGTGCACGTTTGACTACAGCGGGAAGGGGATCGATTGAAGAGGCGGCCACCGCGGCGATCAGGTCTTTGGCGAACCCCCGATCCGCCAAGATTTGCTCCAGGCGGTGCCTGAAAAAGTCCAATATGTCCTGCCGTGTTTTTTTCAGATCTCGACCTATCTTTGTCCCAAGAAGCGTCAGTTGCGAGTCAATAAGTGTGCTGAGAGAAATGGAAAGCTCTCGGTCGAGTATGATCCGAATAATGCCCACTACCTGACGTCTTATGGCATAGGGATCGGTGGCGCCGGTGGGAACGAGGCCGATACCGAAACATGCGCAGACGGTGTCCATCTTGTCTGCGATGCTCAACAAAGAGCCGGGTAGGGAGGGGGGCAAGGGACTGCCGGAACGAAGGGGCATGTAATGCTCTTCAATTGCTCGGCAAACAGATTCGGGTTGTCCTGCACGCTGGGCATATATCCGACCCATGGTGCCTTGAAGTTTCGGGAATTCGCCTACCATCTGGCTGGTGAGATCAGCCTTGCAAAACCTCGCAGCTGAACAAAGTTCAGGTTTGATCGCAGGGGACGTCAGTTCCGCCACCTGGGCTGCAAGCCCCTCCACACGACACATTTTGTCGAACATGGATCCCAATTTCGCTTGGAAGGTGACGCCCTTTAATTTTTCAATCATCTCCGGCAAAGGTGTCTTGACATCCGCCTCAAAGAAAAACCGGGCGTCTTCCAACCGTGCCCTAAGCACCCGTTCGTGTCCCGTGGTGACCACTTGTAGGTCTTCAACCGGCGTGTTGTTTACCGCCACAAAACAGGGAAGAAGCCGATCGTTCGAATCGACTACGGCGAAGTATTTTTGATGTTCCCGCATGGCCGTGATTAAGACTTCTCTGGGGACTTCCAGAAAAGTCGAATCAAACCGGCCGGCGGAAGCCGAGACATATTCTACCAAGTGGGTCACTATTTCTAGCAATGCATCGTCTTTTAAGATCTGTCCGCCCAAATTGTTGGCCGCTTCGGAAATCTCTCGCTCAATGATGGCCTTTCGTTCTTCTATGTCGGCAACGACATAAGCCGGCTTCAACGTGGCGAGGTATTCAGAGGCTCTGTCTAACTTTACCTTTTTGGGATGCATGAACCGGTGTCCCAGACTGTGTCTTCCGCTTTTTACCCGCTCCAAAGTAAAGGGAATGATTCGGTCTCCCAAAAGGGCGATTACGGCATGAACGGGCCGGGCGAAGGTGAGGTTCAGGTTTGCCCACCGCATGGACTTGGGAAAGGGAATACTTCGTATAACTTCCGGAAGGATGCGGGAGAGGACGTTGCGGGACGTGTAGCCCTGATCGGTCCTTTTTACATATACATAGTCGCCTTTCGCCGTTGCTTTGATTGCCAATCGACGGACCGAGACCCCTTGATTCTTTGCAAATCCAAGGGCCGCCTTCGTCGGCCGACCTTCAAGATCAAAGGCCACGCTCTTAGGCGGACCCAAGATCTCTTCCGTTATCGATGTTTGTCTTTCAGCCACCTCGTCGATGACCAGCGCAAGGCGCCTGGGGGTCCCGTAGGTTCTCGCAGCGCCATGGCCGATGCGAGCCTGAGAAAGTTTCTCCCTGGTGAGTTTTGACATGGCTGCCAAGGCAGGGGCAATGTATCCGGCCGGAATTTCCTCGGTGACGATTTCAATGAGTAACGTGTGCGACATATTCCTCATGCCCTTTCATATTTATACCAAGCTGGGTGCTTATACATCAATCGGTGACCGATTTCAATGGGGTGTAAAGGCTCTTGACTCCAACTCTGCGTTCTGATAGTTTTTTCCAATCGTTATGTATGTGCCGGCTGGAACAAGGCCCTCCCTCGCCCGTTCCGGGGCTTTCGGTTCCGGCACATCCAGTGTCTGTGTGCCTGCCCGGGAAGATGAATGGCGAAAATGTTGAGATATAATGTCTCCAAGGGGTGATTATGGATTTATACGAAGCGATACGGCAACGTAGAAGCATCCGCAAGTTTAAGGGGGATCCCGTACCCGAGAAAGTTGTGCGTCGGGTGATGGAAATGGCGGTGTGGGCGCCTTCCGGGATGAATTTGCAGAATTGGTTTTTTCAGGTTATTTCCGGAGAAAAGAAGGACGGATTGGTGGAGATCGTGGCTAAGAGCTACGAATACATAGAACCGGTACTTAAACGGGTGTTTGTTGACAAGCCCGGGGCAATCAAGTTCACAAAAAGGTTCTTTAAGCGTCTGGGAGATGCCCCGGTGGTCATTTTTGCGTACTACACGCCCACCCGCGAAAAATCGGAAACGAGCATTCAAAGTGTGGCCGCCGCCATTCAGAATCTTCTTCTCGCCGCTCATGCCGAAGGGTTAGGGGCTTGCTGGATGACCGGCCCCCTTCATGTGGCCGAGGAAATCGACGATTTCTTGGGTGTAGAGAATAAGACATTGGTAGCCGTCATTCCGATGGGGTATCCGGACGAGACACCTCCCGCCCCCAAGCGCAAGTCAGGGCGAGTCGTCTATGAAGGATTTGGAGACGGTTAGGAATGGGCTATGAGGTTTAAACGGGTCCGCGAAAAAATGGTGGCCAAGCAGATCGAGGGGCGGGGTATACAGGATCAGCGGGTACTGGATGTCATGCGGAGGGTCCCACGCCACCTGTTTGTCGGAGAAGCTCTCCAGGATCAAGCCTATGGTGACTTTCCGCTTCCCATCGGCGAGGGCCAGACCATATCCCAACCCTTTATCGTCGCTGAGATGACTCAGGCTCTGGGGTTGACCCCGGAGGATCGGGTGTTGGAGATCGGAACGGGCTCCGGTTACCAAACGGCGATTCTGGCCGAATTGGCTGAACGCGTATATACCATTGAACGGGTGCGAAGTCTCTTCATCAATGCCAGACGGATTTTTGATCAACTCAAGTACTATAACATCGTTGCGAAATGTTCCGACGGAACGCTCGGGTGGCGGGATGAAGCTCCCTTCGATGCCATTATCGTTACAGCGGGGGCCCCTCACGTGTTGGAAACGCTGGTTGATCAGCTAACCGATCAAGGGGTTTTGGTTGTCCCGGTAGGCAGCGAACATTCCCAAATCCTGACCAAAATCGTTAAAGTAGGTGACGAGATACATAAGACCGACTTGGGGGGGTGCCGGTTCGTCAAGCTAATCGGAAGCCAAGGCTGGCAAGAGGTCTAAGGGCTCGCAAAAAGCGGATAAACCTTTCTCAGGTTTCGCACCCAGTACAACGCTTTTCGCCCGGTGCGGGAAGGAACTCCGCTTCACTCGGGCCTACAATTCCGTCAAGCGGTTCCCGAAAGGAAGGTGGACGCTATCCGTGTAGGCCCTCGTTCAACGAAATTCCTTCCCGCACCTTCCTGCATATTAGCGGCTGTAAAGTCCCGCGCTGGAGGCAGTCGGGTTAAAATAGGGGGTGCGAAACTTGAGAACCTTTCTTTTATTGGTGTTGTCCGCCCAGTCGGTGGATAAGGCTCACGGCGACAAAACCGGTGATCATCAGAGACAGGGCCAGGATAACTTCGCTTTCCCAGTGTTCGGGAAGCCTGTTTCTCTGGATCAACGGTACCAGATCCCCGTGACGGTCTCTCATCATGGATACGGCTTCTTTCCAGGGCCAGATCTTTCTCAGAGAGCCCAGCATAAGTCCTCCCAGTAGCGATACCGTCAAATCATGGTACCTGTCGAGAAGCCAACTCAGTAACCGGGAAAACAAGACAATGCCGGCACACGCCCCGGCGGCGATAACTCCCAGAGACATCAGGTCGCGATCATTCACCGCCTGCAGGACAAACTCATACTTTCCCATAAGTACCAATATAAAAGAGCCGGATATGCCTGGAAGGATCATGGCGCAAATGGCGATTGCCCCACTGAGAAAAAGAAACCAGGCCCTTTCGGGCGTTGACAGGGGGACCAGCCCGACAAGAAAATACGCCCCTAACGCACCAACCCCAAAAACAGCCCACCTCGACATGATCCAGTCATCGACCCGACGACCGACAATGACGATGGAACCAAGAATTAATCCAAAAAAAAACGACCACAACAGAACCGGTTCATTCTGGAGCAACCAACTCAGGATTTTGGCCAGGGAAAATACGGCGACGAGGATGCCGATTCCCACCGCAGCCAGAAATTGATAAGAGACCCGGTTCAAGAAGTCCTTAATGCGGAATCTGAGGAGGAGGCGAAGGCTTGGGAGATCAAAAGACTTGATGGCATGGATCAAGTCTTCATATATACCCGTGATTAGGGCTATTGTGCCTCCCGATACTCCGGGAACGACATCGGACGCACCCATACAAAAGCCTTTTACGGCCAATGTGACATAATACGAGAATGGTCGTTGAGGGTCCGTATGTGTTGTCATTTATCGGTCATAGATGAACCAGGAACGTACTCAACGAATGAGATACGGGCGTGCCCGCGGGGGGTGTTCCGTGCATCTTGACACTATATCGGCACTCGTTTATAATTTCAACAAGAACCGAGGCTTGGAATAGGCATGTCCCTTATCTCCGAGGCTCAGCACTTCCAACGAACTTGACTTGTCTTTTTTGAGAAGGTCGTGCGCTGGGGCCGCTTCAAATTTCAAGGCGCCTA
>CAYTTQ010000018.1:0-42283 GCA_964440795.1 uncultured Desulfobacterales bacterium
GAGAACAGCAGCGCCGCTGAACCAACGCGGCTTGAGAACAGCAGCGCCGCTGAACTGATGCGGCTTGAGGGCAGCACAGGGATTAGGGAATTGAGGGATTGAGGAATTGAGGAATTGAAGGACGTAGGGACTTTTTTGGGAATCGAAACCGGATGGGGTCAAGTCGTCTCATGGCCCCTTCCTCGGCCATGAGTTCATCACGCTTCAGTGCCTCCAAATATCTCGTCCAGTGGGTTGGGCAACCTGAAGGGGTTCCAAAAGGTCGTCCCATTTAGGACCCGATCATGCTGGAAGTCCTCGCCCGGCAAACTCGGCAAGCGGTGGTTTTGGGTCACCAATTTCCATTGACATCTTGTATGGAGTATGTTCAACTTAAGTTGAACATATCCGGAGGGGAAGTTAACCAATGAAACAGCACATTATCAACGCAAAGGAATTGCGGGCTTCTTTGCCCGAAATCGTGAGGGCCGTACGGCAAGGTGACCGGTTTACGGTGTTATATAGAAGCCGCCCGGCCTTTCAGATTATTGGAGCAGAAGACAACCACAACATCGAATGCCCGCTCAAGGAAGACCCTTTATTTCAAGCGGGCGCTGTAGGGACTTCGTCTGACGGTTTCACTGGAACCGACCATGACGCCATCCTTTACGGGCCGGACAAGGCATGAAGAAGCTCTTTACGGACACCTCCGGATGGATGGCCATAGCAGACGGCGGTGACCCATTGCATAGCTCATCAATTCGAGCCCGCAACCAATGGCTGAAAGATGAGGGAATACTGGTTACCACCGACTATGTCATTGATGAAACACTTACCCTGATTCGAATTAGGCTCGGCCTCTTTGCCACCAAGAAATGGTGGGAACAGGTATGCAACAGCCCGAGGCTAAGAGTGGAGTGGATTGACTGGAAAAGGGCGGAAAAGGCTCGAAGGTGGTTCTTTGGTTGGGAGGACCAATCTTTTTCCTTCACCGATTGCACCAGCTTCGTCGTCATGAATCAGCTGCACGTTCGCAAGGCCTTAACGGGGGACCGGCATTTCGCGGCTGCCGGATTCGAAATGCTTCCGTAAACCAAGCCGTCTACGAGCGGGTCAAGTCGTTTCAACGGGATTAGGGGATTGCGAATTTAGGGATTACGGAATTGAGGGATTAGGGAATAAGATTGGGGCCGCCCATTTGCTTCGCTCATTCGACCCACGTTGCACGAGATGAAGTTACATGTCGCCTTCATTGCTGACTGCTCGCAATGCGTAGTCGCAAAGCCGGGCGCTGATCCAGAACTCCGGCCGGGCCTGAATCTCACCAACAAGGAGCTCGATCTCTTCTTGGCTCAAAAATCCCCTCCTGAAAGCTTCAATCAGAATTCCAATAGTACCTTTCAACGGCAAACCGCGAAACCGGGCTATCTTGCGAGCGTGCTCATTGTCGATCAACACCCAAGTCGCTTTCCTCTCCTTTGCCAAGGCGATCACCTCTGCCTCCCCGACGTCAATAATACTCAGGGCTTGGCGATCCCCTTCCGAGAGCATCACCTCTTCCACTAAGATGCGCCCCTTATCCACGATGCGTTTGACGGCAGAGGCATCGGTAGCTCCAATCCTTGTGCCGTTGACAACGACCTCGTTGTAAACCTCACGAGAAATGAGGATGTGTTTGTACAGCTTTAGCAAGAGGCCCAACTGTCCCAACTTGCCTAGGGCTATTAAGGGGCCCGCATTACTAACGACGATCACGCTAACTCTTCTTCCAATGTTTTGTCGTCACAGGTGGCCTGAAGGCCCTGAGACACGGCGTATTGGGTCATCTCTCGCAGGGAAACCCCAGCGATACGGGCCGCCTTCCAGAGGGAGACGCCTGCCTCTTTAAACAGGGCAAGGGCCTGCTGCATCTTCACCTGGCGCAAGCCCAGAGCAAGGACTTCACCAAGATTCCCTTTGTAAGCTTCCAACTCTTTTACAAGCCCTTCTGGAACTTCAAGTGTAAGTTCTTCCATGTCCCTTTTACCTCCTGTTAACATATCTAAGTGGTCAGGCTAACACAGAAAATGCCCATAAACAACGTTTTTTCTCTCGCCAACACAGAAGAAACAGCGGGCCAAGTCGTTTCAACGGGATTATGGGATTACGAATCGTGCCGCTGAACCTGTGCCGCTTGAGGACAGCAGCGCCGCTGAACCGATGCGGCTTGAGAACAGGAGAGGGATTGAGGGATTGAGGGATTGAGGGATTGAAGGACATGGGACTTTTTGGGATTCGAAACCGGATGGGGTCAAGTCGTCTCATCGGCCCTTGCTCGGCCGTGAGTTCATCGCCGCATTCATTGTCAAATATCATGACAAATGACGACTTTCTTGACTTTCTTGACTTCCTTGTCAAGGAACCCTGTTATCGGATTAAATAGATATTCTTACGTCACCACATTCCCAGACCACTCACAAAACAGCCGCCACCACCGCCACCTCCGCTCGGGGCGGCAAGCGTGGTGGCACTGGATTCGGACGAATAGGTGGAATCACCGGTACCGTTATAGGCCCTGACCCGGTAGTGGTAGGTGGAGGAGGCACCCAGGCCCGTGTCAGCCATTTCTACGACATTGGCTCCGACCACGGCCACCTGTGAATAGGTGTTGGACCCGCCGCCCTTTCGCTCTATCTTGTACCCCGATTCGGATGCCGAATTGTCGGACCATGACAGGTCAAGCCGGTTTGCGGAGACCGCCGTTGCTGAAAGACCGCTGGGGCCGGCGAGGGGAGTGGTTGCCGTGTCTTCATTTGAAGCACCGGAATCACCACCGGCGTTGAAGGCATAGAGACGGTACGAATAGCGGGTACCGTCAACAAGGGAATCGTCAGTATGGGCCTCCACATTAGACGCCACCGTCAGCACATGGGTATATGCCCCACCGGCAGGTTTCCTTTCAATCTTGAATCCAGCTTCATCGGCGGCGTTATCCGTCCACACCATGGCAATCTCGCTGTCGGAAACCGTGGATACGGACAGGCCACTCGGGGCATCCGGTGCCGCCGGGGGGGCCAGACTGTTGGCGGCATTCACCCGACCCGCCATCAGCACCTTAGCGGTGAGAGCCGGAAGGACATCCACCCCGTTCAGAATCCGGGTTTTCAACTGGGCGTACGTAAAGCCCCCGTTTTGGGCGAGCACCAAGGCGGCGAGGCCGGACACATAGGGGGTGGCCATCGACGTACCGTTTTTATATTGATAGTCGTCCCCTGGCTCGGTGCTGAAGATGTTAGCCCCGGGGGCGGTCACATCCACCGCCGTGGGCCCGTAATTCGAAAATCCGGCCAGGAGATCCTCCTGGTCCGTCGCCGCCACAGCGATGATGTTGTCAAGGGCGTAACCGCCCGGATAAATCGCCTGCCCCGCCCCGTCATTGTTCCATCCCGGGCCGCTGTTGTCGTCTCCCCCGTTTCCCGCCGCCGCCACAAAAAGGATGCCGGCAGCATGTGCATCTGCCACAGCGTCGTATTCGGCCTGGGAAAACTGGTCACCACTGAAACTCGCATTGATGATATCCGCTCCGTTGGCAATGGCGTAGTCGATTGCCGCAATCTCATCGGCCAGGGTGCCGCTCCCCCCGGCCCCCAGTGTTTTGAGTACCATTATGGAAACGGTCCAGTTGACGCCGACCACGCCTGTCCCGTTGTCCCCCTCGGCACCAATGATCCCGGCCACGTGGGTGCCATGGTAAGACCCGTTGCCGACGTTGTCGTCATCGGGGTCATTGTCGTCATTGACGAAGTCCCACCCGCGCACATCGTCTACATACCCGTTGCCGTCGCTATCCACCCCGTTTGCCGGTTCATCGCCGTTCGCCCAGATATTGGCGGCAAGATCCTCATGATCCCAGTCTGCGCCCGTATCCAGGACGGCCACAACGATTCCCGCATGGCCCGTTTGAACGTCCCACGCTTCCGGCATATCCATATCGGCATCGGCTGATCCGGAGGTGCCGTTGACTTCCTGTCCCGTATTATCAAGCCCCCACAAGCTGCTAAAAGACGTATCATTGGGAACGGCGGCCGCGTACCGGAAATAGTTCGGCTCGACATAGGCGACATCGGGGTCATCGGCGTACGATTGAATGGCCTCTTCCACCGTCACCCCCGCCGGAAGCCTGACATGGTCGACGCCCACGTGGGAGAAGGTCCGCACCGACACGAAACGCCCTGAAAGCCCATCACTTCGAGATGCTCTCGACGGAACCGCCGAGTTATATTTCACCAGGATCTCACCGGGGACATATCCATTGCCCGATCCTCCCCGTGCCGCCGAACCGGAACCGAGCACGAGGAACAGAACACCGGTAAGCGTAAATATCGCCAATGACAGGCATAGCCTTCCAAATACCATGTCACTCAAATCCTTGTGTGTCTTGTCTCACGGTCGAACTTCCAATCCCCACATCGATGGGTCAAAACAGCATAAGGGCTGCATGAACCGTAGCGCTTGCAACTTGGACGCCATTTAACCAACAACAAACCAATTTGCAGGGAATAAGGGAGGGTCCCGATGGAGAGCATCTTAAGAGAAGAAAATCCTGTCTATTCTGTTAATCCTGTCGGATTGGATCTGTTTTGCCTTCAAAAACACCTTCGATATCCTGCTGCATCTTTTTAACCAACTCAACTGGATCGTCGGCATTTCTGATGGGTCGGCCGACCACGATATGATCGGCGCCATTGGCGAAGGCATCGGTGACCGTGGTAATCCGTTTCTGGTCATCGCCCCATGTTGCCCCCGCTTTGTCCATGTCGTTATAAACGGGCCTCACACCAGGAACGACGACCAATAACTTGTCGCCCAACCCGTGCCTGAGCCTGGGGGCCTCGATCCCCGAAGAGACCACACCGTCGCAACCGAGATCCAGGGCCCGCTTCGCCCGGCTGAAGACGAGCTCTTCCACGTTGCACTGAAAGCCGAGAGCCTGAATATCCGCCTGGTCCAAACTGGTCAGGACAGTGACGGCCAAAATCTTGGTCTTCCCTTTGCTTTCCACCGCCGCTGTTATAATCTTGTCGTTTCCATGAACCGTGGCAAGGGTGGCGCCCCGGTCTTTTAGCTGTCTCACCGCGGAAGCCACCGTTTCGGGAACATCAAAAAACTTGAGGTCAACCATTACCTCCAGGTCCCGGTTCAAAATCCACTCTACTATGTCGAACCACCCTGCCAAAAAGAGCTCCAGGCCCACCTTGAAAAACCCCACATGGCTTTCGAGACGTTCAACCCAAGCTTTGGCGGCTTCGACAGAGGCCACATCCAGCGCAAATATAATGCGTTTTTCAACAGGTATCGGTTTTATGTTTTGCATGGACGATCTTATACTATGGGAGGTATGATTGGGCAAGGCAGTTTCGATCTACAAGCGCCTTCTTAAGCCCCGGAAAAGTTCCACTCTGAAGAACCGGGTGACACCTTGACGAAGCCGAAAAACAAAGATAGTCTGACATGAAACGATGAAGGCTTTCAAAACCGAAAAGGGAGATGTGGCAAAGGGGCCACAATCGTGCACATAAACTGGTTTATAAGAGTGTCGGCAGTTTTGAGTTGCTGTGTCTTCTTTCTCTCGTGCGGAGGGTCTCATTCCGAAAAAGAGGGAAGCACCAACACCGCCACGGACACGAAAAAGACCGCCGGTATGGAACAGTCAACATCGGGGTCCCCTTCTTCACCGACGGATACATATGCGCCTCATCAGGTGTAAAAAGATGGGGTCAAGTCGTCTCATGGCCCCTTGCTCGGCCTTGATAAGGGGGTCAAGTTGACAAAGGGGGGGGCAAGTCGTCTCAAAGGGATTATGGGATTATGAATTTAGGGATTACGAATTGCGGCGTAAGGCGCCTTGAGAACAGCAGAAAGATTGGAGCCACCCATTCGCTTCGCTCGTTCGACCCACGCGGATGGACATGTAAAGGTCTACGATGATGAGAGGTGGGACAACAGTATTGAGACTTTCCCGAGGGAATGCCTCCTTCAAAAAACCTTGGAAAGCCCGGCTTGTTTCAGCACTGCATTCGCGGTATGCCTCGATTTTATCTTCCCGTCCACCACAAACCGTTTTCCGTTGATGGGACTATACCAAATCTCATGATCGCCTTTTCCCTGACGTTCAAGAGAACAACCGGCTTTAGAGAGCAGTCTTTTCAGTTCTGAAGCGAAATCTACCACTAGGGCCTCAAGGTTACCTTCTCAGACCGTTCTCCGTAAAGGTGGAAAGGTATTTCTCCTCCACCCTTGCCCGCTACCAGCCCGTTCGCCTCAAGCAATTCTGGAATGATGGTGTGCAATTTCGCAATGAGTTGCTCCATGGTTTCCGCTTCGGTAGCCAAGCCCGGCACATCATTGCTCTCCGCTACCCAGACATGGGCCTCGGAATCCCATAATGCTCTCACTCGGATTTCCTTTTCCATATACTTCGTCTCCCTATATGCCACACAAAAATGGTATAAAGGCTCAAGTTTGTGATCCACGGATATCAGCCCAACCCCAGGCTACTCTACACATCATACCTTATGGCATCTCGGCGACACAAGAAGTTTCCCCGGCAAGACCGGAACAAAAGAGGGGTCAAGTCGTCCCAAGGGGCTTATGGGATTACGAATGCAGGGATTTTGGAATTGCGGGGGGATGAGTGGAGAACACGGCAGGTAAATTGACTTGACAAGTTTTTGAAAACATAAGTAGATTGAACTCATTGGAAGACAAGACGACCATACACAATGCCTTCCCAGACAGGGGGTTTAAGCCATGAAAATTTCATACTATCCGGAAACCGACTCCATGTATATTGACCTATCTAAAGAATCCAGCGTGGAGAGCAGGGAAATATCCCCTGGAGTTGTTCTTGATTATGACGCCACCGGTAACCTGACCGGCATCGACATTGACAATGCCCGAAATAAGCTGGATCTACACGAGTTAATCCTTACCAAAATCCCTGTGACAAAACAGGCCATTGCGGCGTAATGACTCTGAAAAACGAGGGGGACGAGGGGGTCAAGTCGTCTCATGGCCCCTTGCTGGCACTGGGTTGCAACACATCAATAGATTGTTTCTGGGAAATCCAATAGATTCTAAACGTATGTCTTTTGGGGCCTGGATTACAGCCATTTTCTGGCTTACCGATACTCACCGTCCCAAAGACTTCTAAGAAAGTCTTTATACGGCAAAATAACGACCTCTCCCACGCGGCGTTGCCGAGGTTCAAAGCTCACGCACAGGTAACGTTTCAGCTGTTTCTCTTCTGCAAGCATATGCAACGGCTTTACATCCCGGGCCGAGAGGTTCTCCTTGGCCTTTACCTCAACGGCCGTATGCCCCCCGATAATGAAATCGACCTCAAATCCCGACGTCGACCGCCAGTACGTCAAGGGTTCCCCGGAAACATAATCCCTGTAGCTGACCAGTTCATGCATGAGATAAGTTTCAAAGGCCTCGCCATACTCGGGGGTCCCCGGCTCAAATGAGCGACCCTGAAGCGCTGCAACCACTCCTATGTCGAAGAAATAGTATTTTGAGGAAGCCAGAGGCTTTCTCTTTGAAGACTTCCGCCATGCAGGAAGTTCATACAAGATCAGCGTGTCTTTGAGTACTTCAAAATACTCATAGACCGTGGTGCGGGGTACCTGGGCATCATTGGAAATATTGGTAAAGTTTACTATTGTTGCATTGCAGAGTGCCGAAGAGGAAATAGGACTTCTTTGTCAGCAAGGCGGGAAGATCAACCATCCGTTCAATATAGGGGATGATCCCGTTGTCAATGTTCATTGCCGCACTCATTGTCAAATATCATGACAAATGACGACGCTATTGTCAATAAAAAGATAGGGTCAAGTCGTCTCATGGCCCCTTGCTCGGTCTTGAGTTCATCACGTTACGGAAAATGGAAGCCTTCTTTACCACATAAATTACCCAAAACGGCCTTGAGCTGTTTTGGGTAAAAGGGCAACTAACTCACCCCGCCGGGCCGGCTCACCACCTATGGCACACGTGGCTGTCTTTTTTATTTGCATTTTTTTCAACCATTGAGTATTATTACTCAGCTGTTGAGTATTGTTTGGCCTTTTTTTTATGTTACAAGAATATACGAAGAGGTAACCGCCGCCATGCCAAAGTACCCATATCAACGCCCGATTGTTGATAATATCCTCCGAGGAATCAATGATACGAAGAGGCTTGTTTATATTATCGTGGGCCCGCGTCAGGTGGGGAAAACAACGGCTGCCTCTCAGATCGCTGAAAGGTGGCCGGGCCCTGTGGTAAATGCCACGGCGGATTCACCTCTTCCTCCCGGGCCGGAATGGATCCGTCAACAATGGGATATGGCGCTGTTAAAGGCTCGGCCAAACAAAGATATTCAAAGCAATGTACTTCTCATTCTCGATGAAGTGCAAAAGGTTCACGGTTGGAGCGAGGTCATCAAAGAGCTGTGGGATAAAGAATTGCGCGAAAATGCGGGAGTTCAGGTTCTCATCCTCGGGTCTTCTTCTCTACTCATTCAAAAGGGAGTCTCTGAAAGCCTGGCCGGGAGATTCTTCCTGTTCCGATGCACTCACTGGAGCTTGAAAGAAATGGAGCAGGCCTTTTCCTGGAATCTTGATCGATGGCTCTATTTCGGAGGTTACCCGGGCGCAGCACCTCTTGCAGACCAGGAAGATATTTGGGGCCGGTACGTCATGGACTCCCTGATTGAAACCGTCTTGGCAAAGGATGTCTTGCAGTTGCAGACGGTTTCCAAACCCGCCTTGCTCCGACACCTTTTTCTCCTTGCAGCAGTGCATCCTGCACAGATTCTTTCGTACAACAAGATGCTGGGACAACTTCATGATGCTGGAAATACAACAACTTTGGCCCATTATGTAAGGCTTCTGGAATCCGCGTTTCTCGTTTCCGGACTCGAACTCTTCAAACAGGGCAAACTCACAAAACGCGGGAGTAGCCCGAAACTCATCCTGTGGAATAACGGCCTCATCAATGCCGTTGTCGGCAGTTCTTTTGAACTCGCCCAAGCCGATCGTTCATGGTGGGGACGTCTTGTTGAAAATGCCGTCGGCGCCCATTTGTTAAACCACCTTCAAGATCTTGCCTATTCCGTCTACTATTGGCGCTATCGGGGAACGGAGGTCGATTTCGTCGTCAAGACACCAAGACAGGCCTGGGCGGTGGAAGTCAAATCCGGAAGGTCCCAAAATACCGGGGGCGTCTCAAGCTTTTTGAAGCAATACCCCAAGGCCAAGTCATTAATTATCGGCCCCCATGGAATGCCATTCAACGAATTTTTCAAAACGGATCCGAAAGAGCTGTTTTAGGGATTGGGGGATTGGGGGATTGGGGGGGTCAAGTCGTCTCATGGCCCCTTGATCGGCCGTGAGTTCATCACCCCGCAATGCCTGAAAATATCTCGTCCAGTGGGTTGGTCAACCTGAAGGGGTTCCAAAAGGTCGTCCCATTTAGGACCCGATCATGCTGGAAGTCCTCGCTGAGCAACAGCGTGACACGCGCCTCACACGCCACGGCCCAGACCATGGCATCCCAGAAGGAAAGACGGTGCTTCCGAACCGCTGCCAGGGCTCGAGTCAATGATTTTGGGGAAGCTGAAGCAACAGGGAACAATTCCATCCAATCCTTGATCTGAGCCTCGGCCTCCTCTGCCGGCATCGCTCCTTTTGCAGTGACTGCGGCAAAAAACTCACACAGACACTGCAAGACGATGACACAGTCGCTAACAGATGCCCGATCAACGATTTCCATTGCCAGGTCGTGGCGACTGTCGGCGTTCTTATCCACCGCATAAAAGAGAATGTTCGTGTCCAGTGTAAGCCGTCTATCGTTCATGCAGGACCTCTCGGGCAGGCATCTTTCCCCCCAGCGAGTAACCCTTTCTCATACGGGCAAGACATCGTCTTCTTGCCGCTTCTTGCCGTTGGTTCAGGCTAGACAGCTCCGTCACGGCAGTCAGTTTGGCTACCGGTCGACCTCTGCGAGTAATCGTTATTTCCGCACCCCCTTGCACGGCATCAATGTATCGAGAAAGGTGCTGATTGGCCTCGCGGATGCTCACCATTTGTTTCATTCCTCTGTTTCTCCTGTCTGTCGGATTGGTTCTGTTTGCGTTCAAAAAAATAAAACCCTAAGAGCCAAAAACGCCTTCGATATCCTGCTGCATCTTTTTAACCAACTCAATCGGATCGTCGGCATTTCTGATGGGGCGACCCACCACGATATGATCGGCACCGTTGGCGAAGGCGTCGGTGACCGTGGTGATCCGTTTTTGGTCATCGCCCCATGTCGCCCCCGATTTGTCCGTGTCGTTATTGACGGGCCTTACACCGGGAACGACAATCAACAACTTATCGCCCAACCCTTGTCTGAGCCTGGGAGCCTCGATCCCCGAAGAGACCACGCCGTCGCAGCCAAGATCCAAAGCCCGCTTCGCCCGGCTGAAGACCAATTCTTCCACGTCGCACTGAAAGCCCAGAGCTTGAATATCCGCCTGGTCCAAACTGGTCAGGACGGTGACCGCCAAAATCTTGGTCTCCCCTTTGCTTTCCACCGCTGCTTTTATAATCTTGTCGTTTCCATGAACCGTGGCAAAGGTGGCGCCCCGGTCTTTTATCTGTCTCACAGCGGAAGCCACCGTTTCGGGGACATCAAAAAACTTGAGGTCGACCATCACCTCCAGGTCCCGGTTCAAAATCCACTCAACAATGTCGAACCACCCCGCCAAAAAGAGCTCCAAACCAACCTTAAAGAACCGCACATGACTTTCGAGGCGTTCAACCCAGGCTTTGGCCTCTTCGACCGAGGCCACATCCAGGGCAAAGATAATACGTTTTTCAACAGGTATCGGTTTTATGTTTTTCATGGGCGACCTTATACTATGGAAGCTAACGTTAGGCAAGGCGGTTTCGGATGACACCTTGACGCAGCCGGAAAAGGAAGATAGGTTGATATCAGGCGCTAAGGGCGATCGAAACCAAACATGGAGATGTTTTTAAAGGACCGCAATCATGCATATAAACTGTTGTATAAGAGTGTTTGCCGTTTTGAGTTGCTGTGTCTTCTTTATCTCGTGCGGAGGATCTCATTCCGAAAAAGAGGGAGACGTCGAGACCGCCGCGGGCACGAGAAAGACCGGCGGTACGGAACAGTCAACATCAGTTGCCCCTTCTTCCCCGACGGATACATATGCACCTCATCAGGTCATTGTGAGATTTAAGCCCAACACGGATCAAGAAGACATAGAAGCGATTCAAAGAACGCTTCATCTGGAAACCCTAAAGATCATCTCTGCCCCGGACCTGCATCTTATGGAGATCCAAAATGACACGCCGGTGGAAGAAACCGTATCCCGGCTGCGCGAGTTTGAGGCCGTCCGCTTTGCCGAACCCAATTATGTAAGATCCGTCCGATAGTCTGATATCATCCCCCACTACCAACATTCCTCAGAAAACAGCTCGCATAAAGCTCGATTGGGCAACCACAAATTGTAGGTCCGATTACGCCGCCAGGCGTTATCTGACAAAATATTTGCTTACAACACACTCGCATTCCCCCTTTTTTCCTTACAAGCCTCAAAATTGATCCGGGCTTAAAGCTTCTCGTCGAATAACCGATATAAGTTCATAGAAGGAAGTTCAAACCGTTTTGAACTTCCGGCACCGCCCCCTACGACCTAAGTGTAAGCTTTTTTGGGCAATGAAAATTAAGGTTGTTTGCATATTGAGCGCACTGGCTTTTTCTGCCTGGCCGGCCTCCGGGTTTTGCCACCGACCGGACGGCACAAGAAGTCATGCCGCCGATGAAGTGCTGGTCCAGTTTCGTTCCGCCGTTTCCCAAGATCTCACCCAGACGGCCCACCGGTTCGTCGGGGCCACCCGGATTAAGCAATTCAAGCATGTTGACATCGACCGCGTCCGAGTTCCCCATGGATGGACGGTGGCTGAAACCGTGCAATTGTATCGGTTGGATCCGGACGTCGAGTGCGCAGAGCCCAATTACTATCGTCAAACCGACGCCACACCCAACGACGCCCACTTTAATTTCCAGTGGGGGTTAAACAACGTCGGGCAATCCGGAGGTACCCAGGACGCGGACATTGACGCCCCGGAAGCATGGAACATACAAACGGGCAACAGCGCCGTGGTGGTCGCCGTCCTGGATACCGGAGTGGACATGGATCATCCCGATATTGTCGGCAATATTTGGACCAATGCCGACGAAGACTGGGACAACGGAAACCCGGGAAATAACGGCGTGGATGACGATGGAAACGGAAAGATCGACGATTATTACGGATGGGACTTCGTCAATGACGACAATGATCCCGATGATGACAGCAACGGTCACGGTACCCATGTGGCCGGAGTAATTGCAGCCGACGGCAATAACGGGGTGGGCATCGCCGGCGTTGCCTGGTCGGCTTCCATCATGGCTTTAAAGATGCTTTCTGCAGATAATGAGGGCCTGGTTTCGGATGAAATCGCCGCCATTGATTATGCGATAGGAAATGGCGCCAACATCATCAATGCCAGTTTTGGCGGGAGCGGGTATTCCCAGTCGGAATATAATGCGATCAAACGGGCGCAGGACCAGGGCATACTCTTTGTGGCCGCCGCCGGAAACTTCAGCGAGGACAATGACACCGATCCGTACTACCCGGCCAGCCATGATCTGAACAACATCATTTCCGTGGCGGGAACGGATCGGTATGATACCCTTGTCGGCAGTTCCAATTACGGCCGCAATTCCGTGGATGTAGCCGCTCCCGGAGCACTTGTCTACAGCACATCGGTTGGAAACAGCTATGCCTACATGACCGGAACGTCCATGGCCGCCCCCCACGTATCCGGTTTAGCCATCTTGCTCTGGTCGGATGATTTTACCTTGACTTATGACCAGGTCAAAGATCACATCCTCGGCGGGGTGGACATCTTAGGATCGCTGAGCGGGTACATAGCCACCGGCGGCCGGATCAATGCCTATAACAGCCTGGCTTTGCCCTTGCCGCCTTCCGACCTCGCAGCCAGCCTCTTGTCCGATAAACGGGTCGATTTAAGATGGCAATACCGATGGTCGGGGCAACGAGGATTCAAGGTGGAAAGAAAGCAAGGACCGGGAGGCGCCTACTCCGAAATCGCCACAGTCGATTCCGGAACCACCTCTTATGCCGATGGCAGCGTTGGAAACTCGGGCACGTATCATTATCGCGTTCGGGCCTACAGCACCAGCGGAGAGTCCAACTACTCCAATGAAACGGCTGTCACCATCTCCACAGCCGCCGCAAGCGGCGGCGGGGGCGGCGGCGGTGGGGGTGGCGGATGTTTCATCTCCATCACTATGGACTAACCGGTTACCCCCTTTTCCCTCCAAGCCGGGGTCGGTCGATAATACCCACCGGCAACGACGACGTCTCCATCCTATCCCGACACCGGTTCCATAACCGGTTCCATCACCGGTTCAATCGCTGGGCAAGGCCGTTCCTGGTACGTATCTTGCAAAAATCTCCGCAGGTTTAATGAGGTTTTACACCAATATGGATGCTGAAGCAAAAACCAAGTTGTTGATCGCCGACGACAATGACACGACCCGTCGCTTGCTTGAGACCACCGTAGGCAAGTGGGGATACGAACTTGTCACCGCTGCAGGCGGCCGGGAGGCGTGGGAAAAGTTGCGCGAGCCGGATCCGCCGAAGCTGGCCCTGCTCGATTGGCAAATGCCCGACATGAACGGCGTGGATGTCTGCCGGAAGATCCAACAGGTGGAATTCGAGATTCCGCCCTACGTCATCTTACTCACCGGCAGGGATAAAAACGAGGACATCATCGAAGGCCTCGGGGCGGGAGCCAACGATTTTGTCCCGAAGTCGAGCGGCAAGGCCGTTCTCCGAGCCCGCCTGGAAGTGGGCCACAGAGCAATCCAGCTCAACGAAAAATTAAGAAAAAAAGCAAGGGCAAGGAGTTCGGATGACTTTCGAGAAAAACAACAGATGGAAAAAACCATCGCCGAGCTCAAGAAAAAGACCCTCGAACTGGAAAAACAACTCGCCGAACAAAACGGCAGCGGCCCTCACGAGGAACCCATTCAGGATTCGGCCAACTTATTGGATGAAATCGTCGTCGTCTTTAAGCGCGGGGAGATAAACCTGCCGTCACCGCCGCAGATCGGTATCAAGTTTAAGGAAATGGTCAATAACGGCGCCAATCTCCAGGACATCGCCGGGCTCCTCAAGCAGGAAGCCGCGGTCTCTTCCAAACTGATCAGCATCTCCAACTCGGCTTTCTATCGGGGCGTGGCGGAAAACAAAAACCTCGATCAGGCCGTCGGTCGCCTCGGACTTACCACGACCAAACAATATGTGGATGCCATTACCAACCGGTCTCTGTACTACACAAACAACAAGGAGATGAAACAGCTCATCGAAAGCCTGTGGGAACATTCGCTGGCTGCCGCATACGCCTCTCAGATAACCTGCCAGGTCTTACGCACCAAGGTATCCGAAGACCCCTTCACCCTGGGCTTGCTGCACGACCTGGGACGCCTGGTACTTCTCCAGGCGGTGGGAGAATTACAGCTGAAGAAGAAGATCGGAGACGCCATCGATGACGAAGACTTGTCGCAAACCATCGACCAGAATCATGGAAAGTTCGGCTCGGCTTTGTTAAAACGATGGAAGTTTTCCAACGAATATATTCTGGTATCGTCCTATCACGATGATTTGAGCGGCGCCGATCCCGTGTCCAACGACCTCTCGGTGGTTCATTTTGGCAACCTGCTGGCCAAATCGCTCGGCTATAGCGTCTATTCCGACGACGACATCGATTTGGAAGACTCGGAGTCGGCACAACTGCTTAACATACAACCGGAACAGATTACCAAGATAAGAGATCGGGTGGAGGACCATATGCAAGAAATGAAGGGCTATTTTCAATAGTCGAAGGAAACAGACGGGCGTGAGAAAGCTTCTCTTAAATCAACAGATCCTCGCAGCCCTTCGCATCCTCTTCGGCCCCGACGTACCCGTTTCTCCCACCTTCCTGGCCCGGCTCACCCCATCGACACTGAAGACCGTTTACCGGCGAAAGGCCCTTCAAACGCATCCGGACCGGGCCATGGTCATACTCCGACCGCCGGAAGAGTTAAACGATCATTTCAAGCGGGTCACTGCAGCCTATCAAACGATTTCCAGAGCCATGGCCCGCCGTCAAACGGCTAAATTCCCCATGTCTCAAAAAACCCGAGCCCGGACCCACCGAGCCGCCGCCAAACACCGGCGGACAAGCCGGGGGGCCAACCGTTTCTATTCAGGGCACTTGCCGCGACGCCCTTTGTTGATAGGACAATTCCTTTACTATTCCGGGATGATTTCCTGGAAAGACTTGATCGATGCCATCGTGTGGCAAAAGAAACAAAGGCCCTTGATCGGCCAAATTGCCAGGGATTGGAACATGCTTTCCGGGGCGGACATTGCCAAAGTCCTATCGACCCGCCGGCCGGGAGAACGGTTTGGAGAATGTAGTTACCGTCAGGGCCTCATCAACACCTTCCAGCAAATGGCGCTGGTTGGTCGCCAACGAAGATTGCAACAACCCATCGGCCGCCATTTCGTCAGCAAAGGCGTCTTCACCGATGACGACCTGAAACGGATGGTGGATCGAATGAATAGACATAACCAACGTTACAAGAAGTAAACCCCAGCGTTGGAGAACACCCAAGCGGGAAAAGCTGGAAATTGAGCGGCTCCCATGTTACTGATCGTTAGATATCTTGCCATATCTTTTATTCAACTCTGGGGGCTCTGCGTGCGGGAGATTTACCAATGCCGAACGAACGATTAAAGGGGAGAAGCCTCCAAAAGGCGATATTGCAGGACATTGACGGCCTGCCTCCCATGCCCTCCATTGTAGAAAAAGCGCGGCGGATCATGGACGATCCGGACTCCAGTTTCAAAGACCTGGCCAATCTTATAGAAAAGGATCAGTCTTTGGCCATGAAGGTCTTGCGACTCTCCAACTCCGCTTACTATGGTCGGCTTCAAAAGGCCTCGTCCATCCAGGACGCCGCGGTCGTGCTGGGGCTCAAGGCACTGGGAGAACTACTCACCGTTGCCTGCTTGGCCAAGCGCTTGAACCAAACGCTCAGCGGATATGACCTGTCAGCGGGCGCCATGTGGCGACACTCGCTCAGCGTCGCTGTCGGGTCGAGAATCGTGGCGTCCCGAAAATATCCGAATCTCATGAATGAGGCGTTTTCCGCCGGACTCATCCATGATGCCGGAAAACTCATTCTCGACAAATATATTCTGGAGCGGAAAGCCGCCTTTCACGCGTTCGTGGAAGACCGGGATCAGACCTTTTTGGCGGCGGAAAAGGCCATACTGGGCTTTGACCATGCCGAGATCGCCGCCCGGGTCTGCGAAGCATGGTCTTTTCCCAAGCAGATCACCGCCGCCGTCAAATACCATCACCGTCCATCCCGGTTTCGGGGGAGTGCGTTGGCATTTATCGTCTGTACCGCCGACCAAATCGCGATCTGGGGGGGCATGCAAACGGACGGCATCTCACTTGAAAGTGAAATCAAGTCTTTTGACAATCTCGATATCCCGGTGGAAGAAATCGGACCGATCATCGACGAAGTCACTGAAACCGTCAATGATATTACCAAACAGATGACCGTTTAAACCCGTTGTCTTCAAAGGCGAACAGAGGACGGCCTGAAGACCTGTCCCGGACTCGACCCTGCCGGTCCGTTCGATGGTGAATCTTTGTCGAAGAATTGAAGGGAAGCGATGCAGCGTCATACCCTCAACAATCTGGTCTTGTTGTTCCTGGTCTTTCTGATTTCGGCACTTTTTCTTTCCATGGTCCGCCAGTTCCTGATGGCCCTCTTTCTGGCAGGTATCTTCTCCGCCATGGCGCAACCGGCGTTCCGGAAAATCGACCAGCTGATCGGCGGCCGACCCAGACTCTCATCCCTGTTGACACTGATGCTCTTTGGTCTGCTGGTCCTCTTGCCTGTATCCGGTTTGATCGGCGTGATAACCGCCGAGGCCGTTAAGGTCGGACAATCGGTCACGCCTTGGGTTCAGCGACAAATCGCGGAACCGGCGGCCTTTACCCACTATCTTCAAAAGCTTCCCTTCTACGAGGAAATGCTCCCCTATCACGAAGAGATCCTCCGAAAAGCCGGTGAGCTGGCAAACAAAATCAGCACATTCCTGGTCAATAGTCTTTCCGCCGGAGCCGTCGGCACGGCCAATTTCGTCTTCATGTTCTTTGTCTTTCTCTATAGCAGCTTTTTCTTTCTGTTGGACGGCCGGGCACTGCTCAATCGCATCCTTTACTATCTGCCCCTTGAAAAACGGGAAGAAAAGCGTTTGCTGGACAGATTCACCTCGGTTACCCGGGCCACGTTGAAAGGCACGGCGGTGATCGGCGTGCTCCAAGGCGGTCTGGCAGGAGCGGCCTTTGCCGTGGTGGGCATCGAAGCGGCCGTGTTCTGGGGTACGATCATGACGGTTTTGTCTATTATTCCCGCACTCGGTTCCGCCTTGGTGTGGGTGCCGGCGGCAATCATTTTGGCGGCCGCCGGAAGCTACCTCAAAGCGGTCGGGTTGGTGGTTTTTTGCGGGCTGGTCGTGGGCAGCCTCGATAACGTCCTGCGCCCGCGACTGGTCGGCAAGGACACCCAGATGCACGATCTGATGATTTTTCTGGGAACCTTAGGGGGACTCGCCATGTTCGGCATCGTCGGTTTCGTGGTAGGCCCCATCATCGCCGCCCTGTTTGTGACGATTTGGGACATTTACGGAAAGGCCTTCCGCGATGTCTTGCCGGGCCCAAGAAGTGACGCCGAGTCAAATAGCGCCCGGCATGAGGCAGGGCAAGCCGGCGACATCCCCGACGTCTAACGAAAGGACTGACGGCGGAAAAGAGTAACTCCCGCAACCGAAAACAGGCAGGACTCCTCTTCTCCTCTAATGACGCCTGTATTTTCGAATCACCGCGCACACCACCCCGAGAATCTTTACCTCGTGGTTGTGAAGGACGATCGGCTTCATACGCCGGTTGGCCGGCTGTAGGCGAATCCGGTCGGGCTCGATATAGAACTTCTTGAGGGTGACTTCCTCCTGGTTGATCATGGCCACCACGGTCTCTCCGTTTTCGGCCGTCTCCCGTGCTTCGATGATGATATGATCTCCGTCCTGAATGTTTTCGTCCACCATGGAATGGCCTTCGACTTTCAGGGCATAGGTCTTGAACCGACCCACCATATCCTTGGGTACCGATATCGTCTGAGGGCAAGGCAGAGCCTCTATCGGCCGACCGGCAGCCACCGTCCCCATGACGGTGACGTCGACGGCATCGGGTTCCACTTCACACTGTAACCAATTCCAATCCAGTACCGGCCGCTTTTTCTTCCGATCATACGGTATTGTCCGTTCGGTCATGTTTTCCTCCTCTTTGCGATTTTTTCAAAGATAGTGAATATTTAAAATGCCTTGCGGCAACGTCTCCTTAGCCAATTCAACGAGATGTCGGTGGTGGGTGAAAAATACGATCTGGGTCGTTTCGCCAAGTTCGCCCATGGTGGCCAAAGCGGCGGCGGCACGCCGATCGTCGAAATGCACCAGGACGTCGTCCACGATAAAGGGCATCGGGCCGTTATTTTGAACAAATCTGGCAAGCCCGCCCAATCGCAAGGAAAGAAACAATTGGTCCCGGCTGCCGTCGCTCATTTCCTCTACACCCAGTACCCCCCCGTCCGGCCTGGTCCCTTTGATGACGGGCTCCCCCTTGTCGTCAAAGTCGGCCCGCAACCCCGAAAAGGACCCGTCGGTCATTTGGTGAAAATATTGACTGGCGGCCGCCAAAACGGGACTTTGATGGCTTTCGCGATACCGTTCCATGGCTTTACTCAACACAGCCGAGGCCAGCTTGAGTTTGACATAGTGATCAACGTCCGATTGAATCTCCGCCACCAGGCCTTCCGCCTCCTCGGCGATGGTGGCGGCAAGCGATTCCCCGCCGATAGATTCCAGCTCTTTTTCAGCGAGTGCCACATCCCGCACGAGTGCTTTTTGTTTTTCTTGAGCCTCCCGCTTTTTCACCTCCAAACGATCCTTTTTGGCAACCAGCTCATCGGGATCATAACTTTTCACCCGAGCCACAAAGGCTCGCAAATCCTGTCCGGCGGCCAACTCGGAAAGCCGTTCCACCACATTATCGAGAGCAACCGACAACTTGGCTTTCATCCCGACCTTCTTTTCGATCTCCGGCAGTTGTTCCGCATTGTCGGCCCGGGCATCCGTGCATAAAAGCCGAAGGGTTTCTTCGTGGCCCGCCAATTTCTGTCGCTCTTTGGCCAATGCCGCGCGCTTCCGGTCTTTGCTTTCCTGCAACAGCTCGTAATTTTGACGCCGCTCTTTGTCTTGCATCAACCGCGCATTCAATTCGACCGCCCCTGCTTCCGGATCGAGCTCATTCAAATCGGGGGCCAACCTGCCCACGGCATCGACAACCTGTCGGGCATATCGATCACGATCGTGTTCCATCCCCTTTATGCGCTGCTGTTTGTCGTTGGCTTTTTCCAGCTCCGCATGAATATCGTCGAGACTCAAAATAAAGTCACTGACATCCCCGGGCCGCACACTTCCGGAAAAACCGAGCCCCGAAACGGCTTGAGCCCAGTCACGATTCCAGGCTTTTAGGTCCTCCTCGGCCTCGTTCTTGCGCTCCGTGGCGGCGCGAATCTCGTCCTCCAGCGCTTCGATGCGGCGTTCCAAATCACGGCGTTCCTGCCGCAAGTCGTCATTATGTGAGACGGTCCGCTTGGCCAATTCCACGATCTGTGCATAACCGATGTCCTCGGGCACACGAACCGATATCTTTTCCAGGGCGGACCTCATCGCCGACATCATCCGCTCCACGGTCTCACGCAATCGGCCGACGGCGACCCGTTGACCTCTCAAGTCAGAGGCTTTGCGTCGCAATGCTTCCGCCTTATTGACCCAGGCCATCATCTCTCGAGGCGTCCTCGGCGCTATGCCCAAAGGCGCCCACAGCTCCGCCCATTTTTCCCGCAGGCGTACCTCTTCTTTTGTCAATGTCTCCCGGCGGGATTCGATTTCCGCAAGCGCCTCTTTCTGCTCCCGTATATCCGCTTTCAGTGCATCACTGCGAGCCACCGTTTCCGCATCTTCGCGGAGCACGTCGGCGGTATGATCGGACCGGGCAACGCTTCTTTCGTAGGCCTGAGCCAGGTGAAGGCTTTCCGGGAAGGCTTGAACAAAGTCCGGGTCGGCCTCCCCCCCTTCGAGCCAGACGTGGCGGACAGACTGCCACCCTTTGTCCCGCATCGCGCGGTGAGACCGCAGGTCGTCAACGGAAGGTACCTCGCCGGTTGGTGACAGTGCGGAAAGCGATTTCTCCTGCTTTCGGATACGTCCTTCCAGCCTCGTTTTTTCCTTTTCCGCGTCGGCGACCTGTTGGTCCGTTTCCGACCAATCTTGTTCAAAAACGCGCAGGGTCTCTTCAGTAGGCAGAGCCGATTGTTCCAATTCTTCTATACTCCCCGCCCATGATCCTAAAGCGGAAAGGTCCGTGTCGGCTTGTTGTTTCAGCAAATCAACCTGCGCCTCGGCATCGCCAAGACGTTCTTCCAGCTTGCCGTAATCGACGGCCTGCGACAGACAGTCCGCCAGATCTGATACGTCTTTGGGCTTTTCCATTTGACCCAAACGGCTTCGTACCTTCTCGAAACTATTTTGGGCCGCCCGTATGGCTTTGTCGGCGCTGTCGACCGCCTCTTCCAGCTTTGCGCCCTTGGCCCCGAGTCTTTGAATCTTACCCTTTTCCGGTCTCGACAATCGCAGCGATTGGACGGCATCCAAGTCAAGGCCCGGCCGCAGCACCGCCAAGTCCCGTTGGGCCGATTCCATGTGGCGGTGTATTTCTCCTCTGAGCTTCTTACTGTCCGTCTTCGCCTTGGTGTGCACGTGGGCCTGGTCGGCCAAGGCCTTAATCAACTTTTCGTTGGCAATCAATCTTTCATCATAGGTAAGGGCTTTCAACTTATCGTCGATCTCCGCCAACTCCTGGGTCAAACTCCTTTCCACCTCCCGAGACTGGGAAACGGCCACCTGAGTTTCAACCCGGCGCTCGGCAAAATCGTCCGGCAAATCGGGTAGGCTCCCAAGGCCGACGAGGTCCTTGTCCAATCGTTCCTTCTCGGCCACATATTTCATGGCATCGTGGTGACGGGACAACAGGCTGATCTCCGACGTCAGCGTTTCTATCTCTCCGGCTATATCGGCTTCCTGTTGACGGAGTTCGTCCAGTGTTTGCTTCATCTTTTTCCACTGATGATGGCCGGCCGATGCTTGGCGCTGTTTCTTTCTCAGGTCGTTTAGGACGCTGATTCCTGCATTGATCTTGGCCTTTTTTGCACGAGGCGAAAACAGGTGGCTTTGCTGTTCGTCAAGCGCTTCCATTACCTTTTTCAAGGTGTTCAGGCCGGACGTGGCGGCGAAAAATGCTTGGCGAAGATCGCCCCCGGCCGCCAGAACGCTTTCCACTCCCAAGCGCAGCGAATCGTGAGAAATGCCAAAGGCATGTCCGAAGGCTTCCCGGTCCATATGGCCCAAGAGCCTGTCCAGCTCAACTTGATCGAGGGGCTGACCCGTATCCTCGTCGATCAGGTCGTTTTTACGGCGCTTATACCGCGTCACGTTCAACACCCCGCCGCCGGGTATGGCCAGAACCCCTCCCACGGCCAACTTGCTATAATTATGAAGCCACGCGTCTTCCACTTTGTGTCCGAAACCGTATAACAGCCCTTGCAGCGCCCTCAAGGCGGTACTTTTGCCGGCCTCATTGGCACCGAAAACGATGTGGACCCCGGGTCCGTTACCGGCAAACTCAACCACCTTGCCCGTAAACGGGCCGAAGGCCGCCAGCTTAAGGGCCTCGATCTTCATGTCTTGTCCGTACCTTCCTGGTCGGCCAACATCGCCAACAAGATGTCCCTTGCCCCCCGTATGGCATCATCCGTGTTATCCTCAGGAACGGCCACTGTGCTCCCCGCCAACTTTGACTTCAGTGGCGTAAGGTCCACATCGAGATCTTCGTATATCCGTTTGTTTGCAGAAAGGCCTTCCAGATAGCGGAGAAGTTCCCCCTGGGGGGTATCACTTTGAGCCAATTCCCGGATGTCAAAATCGGGAGCAGTGGCGAGCTCGACTTTTTCAATCCATGCCCGCCCGCGGGAAACATCGGTGGCTACTGCACGGATATTGGCGGAGACTCTATCCGGATCCGTGCATAAACGACCGTGTAGGGAACACCGTCCTCGCAAGACGACCCTCACACAGCAAGGCGCGTCTCCTTGTTTGGCTATTTCCGCTTTCAGCGCCCGCCCGAACGCCCCGGCCACTTCATCCATCCGTTGCGCACCGGCGATATCCACTGTCAGGTTGAACCAGCGAAAGACATCCACGGGGACGAACTCCGTCTTCAATCCAGCGTTTTCAGCCTCCACCAAAACACACCCTTTGGGTCCGGTCTCCCGGATATGTCTTCCCTGACTGCACCCCGCGTACACGACACAGGGGTGGTCTCTTAGGATGCTGAATTCATGAACGTGACCCAACGCCCAGTAGTCATATCCTTTAGCCGCCAGATCATCCAGCGTACAGGGTGCGTACGGCCGGTGGCCCGTAGCACCGGAGATCAGACAGTGCAAAACCCCGATATTCAACATACCGGGAATCGGTTCGGGGTAACCGACCGCCAGGTTCTCGGTTACCTCCGAGGTGGGATAGCTTTGGCCGTGAACGGCAATGCCCAGATCGTCCAGTCTCCAGGTCTCCGGTTTGCGGGTCCGAAAGATCTTGACGTTGTCGGGCATAACCAAGGTCTTGGTCATCGCATTGGCGGCGTCATGATTTCCACGAACGATGGCAACCCGGGTTCCCGAATCCGCCAGTCGTTGCATTTGTTTCGAAAAATAGAGCCCCGTATTGAAATCCGGCCAGTCGCCGTCATAGAGGTCGCCGGCAATAATCAACAAAGGCACTTTTTCAGAAAGGACGAAACCGACCAGGTTGTCGAGAGCCTGCCGCGTCGCCCCTCGAATTTCCGCCACATCAGGCGCACCTTCGTATTGAACGAGCCCTTTTAACGGGGAATCGAGATGGATGTCTGCGGAATGAACGAAGGTGGTCACACCAAAATCTCCCTTTTTCCCATATGATTATCTCAAGATCGGACTTTCAATACCCGTATGCCTATCGTGGATGTGAGACAGATCCGGTCACACCTAAAACGAACCGGCAAGTTTTTTTTCGGTCCACCGCCTACGCACCCTACTGTGCCCTATTTCACGGGTCAATAGGATTTTCCCAAACCGACGGGTCTGCTTCCAGCCTCCCCCTGCTGTAACCGATTTTACCCAAAGAAAAGGGCGTCTTCCGGTATAAGGAATTGCAATTTACGGAAAATCCCAGATATTTCACTTGCCACAACCTCCCCGCAAATTGAGTTCCGCGGATTTTTCTGATACACAGATAAAGACTTTGCACCGTTGAACCCTGTAACTGCGTTCTTACATTCCCAAGCGAAGAAAGCGAGCGTGAATGGAAATCGGAAAACAAATCGTTGAAATGGCTATTGAAAACGGCGCAAGTCTCGCCGGCATTGCCAGTGCAAAAGCGTTGAAGGCATCATCCTCCCACTTGATATATCCTCAAATGAGTGATTATGGGGGCATCGGCACCGTCAAAGATGGTGATACCTTGTCCGACGATCAGTTGTTCAAATGGCCGGATCAAGGTATATCCGTACTCGTAATCGGCTTGTCACACTCTGAAGACCGGCCGGAACTTGACTGGTGGGATGGGAAAGGCACCCCAGGAAACCGGATGTTGATCGATATTATGAAACGAACCCGATCTCAAATTGAAAAAAGCCTGAAACTCGATACCCGTAAACTTCACTATTACGTTGAAAAGGGAGGGGCCTTTCTCAAGGATGCGGCAATACTGGCGGGTTTCGGTTGCATCGGAAAGAACAACCTGTTGGTAACCCCGTCTTACGGTCCGAGAATCCGGCTCAGGGCCTCATTACTCGATGCCGAAATCGCCCCCGACGGACCCGTCTTTTTTGATCCTTGCCTAGACTGTAACGTATATTGCAGAAAGGTTTGCCCGGAAAATGCCATGGATGAGAAACCAGCCTTGTTTGAAGCAACCGATGGCTCCATGGACATACCTGCAAGAGACGGAGCCTATGACCGGGAAGCCTGTAATGTCCGGATGGAAGCAGAGTTATGCTGCAATTTCATTTGGCAGTTCCCAGCCAGGAAATACGAGAACTCCCGGATGCACTTTTAAGGCACGCGCTAAAACTTTTGCTCTTTCAACACCCAATTGAACGCGGTTATTTTCAATGGCAGAAATGGTTGCCTGAGGAATTCCAGTAAGATCCGAAAGCTGATTCTGACTCAGATCCTGCAGCTCACGAATAATACAAACCGATTCACCAACGGAAACCTCGACTCTTTTTTTTGCAGGTTTATATTCACTCATTTATGACCTCCGATACTCATGAGCTGTAATAGATTCAATTTGAAAAAGCATCTCTTCCGGGATGGTTTGGTAAATAACTCGCCATTGGTTACCGAGACGAGAAGACCTGAAACCTTTCCATTTCCCGGCTAAGCTTTCATCATGAAAGCCCTTGATCAGCCGCAATCCTTGCGGTCCCGAGATTGAAGCGATATCCTTCCATTTCTCGTATCGCTTTAGAACCTCAATAGGTACCGATTTTATTTGTCGATTTAGTCTACGATGCTCTTCAATTCGCCACATACTATATTATGTATATATTAAATAAGATATGTCAATCTTAAAATTATTCGGCAGCATAACACATTTGGGACCACGTTCATTTACTGCTCAGAACCGGATCGGTTCCCGTTGTCATGTTTATGAGCAGGCTTCTCAACCGTGCGGCTCTTAGGGTCATATCTTAACTGTTCATTATTTTCTTTTTGACTAGCCCGATTTTTCTTCTTACTCACCGCATCCTATCCGCATCATACCACGCAGCAGAAAAGTCCCAAGGGGCCATGAGACGACTTGACCCCCTTCTCATCAGCCGACCGGCCGCCTCAAATGCCTGGTCCGAGTCTTGCATCGACACAAGTGGACTTATTTATCCGAGGCCGGCCGGGAGTGCCAATATGGGGGGTTCCAAGACAAAAGCGGTATGTTCCCAATGTCAAAAGGAACATTGGGTTGCAGCCCATTTGATCGGGCAAAAGGCAGTGTGTCAGGACTGTCAAAACCAATCCAAATCTTCTTTCTCCAACGAATCCACGAATTATCACATAGTCGCCAAGCTCGCCATCGAATCGAAGTTGGTCGACAAGCAACAAGTGAAAACAGCCCTTTGTGAATACAAGCGTCAAAGAGAGGTCGGAAAAGTAGTCTCCCTGGAGGAGATATTTTTTCAAAAGGCTTTGATCACTTCCGGGCAGATGAAGACGCTTCGGGCCACCGGACAATTCTGGGAAATCAGGTGCCGGGACAGACGGTTTTGTGAATCGGCCCTTAAAAAGGGCCTTGCATCACAAGATGAGGTGGCATCCGCTCTCGAGGATCAGATGCGGGCATTTAACAAAAGTAAGATTGTCCGGCCCATCGGCGATGTTCTGGTACAGGCCGGTGTCTTAACGGAAGAACAGAAAGCGGCCGTACGGGCCGCACAAAAAGACCCCGGCCAAGAATCCTCAGCCCCCGAGCCCGATACCGAGCCCGATACCGAGCCCGATACCGAGACCGATGTCGAGACCGATGCCGAGACCGAACCCGAGACCGATGCCGAGACCGGCGAAAGCGGAACGGCCCCAACGGACCAACCGCCCGACCTTACCCTTACGGTTTCCAAAGACGGTCTTGCCGCATACGTGAGCACGCCGGAAGGTTCACCGGCAGACATCTCTAAAGAGGGGTTACGCACATTCTTGGAAGAAAAGGGGATCACTCAGGGGATTGTTGATGACGCAACGATGGATCGGCTTTTGGCGAGTGAACAACTTCAAAAAAATGGTATTCAGGTAGCCGAAGGACGCCCCCCTGAAATGGGTACGGCGTCATCGGTCAAGTACGCTTTTGAGGTTTCCCACACCCGGGTGGGAACGGTCAAGCAGGGAGGCGCCGTAGACTTCAAGGAAAAAGGCGAAGTCCCCTACGTGGAAAAGGGCGGTCTGTTGGCCGAAAAAGTACCGGGACGGTCGGGGAAACCGGGCGTGGATGTTTATGGCAAGGCGATTTCTCCTCAGAAAACCAAAGGTAAAAAACTTAGATGCGGGGCGGGTGCCCAGTTAAGCGAAGACGGGCTTAAAGTCTCGGCCATGGTGGCCGGTGAACCGAAGGTCTCTTTCGGCGGCAAAATTTCTATGCTCTCTGAACACAAGATCACCGGGGACGTCGGCCCTGAAACCGGTCATGTCGATTTCCCCGGCCATATCGGCATTGCGGGAGCGGTACAAGACGGTTACCGTGTCACGGGCGGTAATATATCGGCCAAGGAAATACTCAAGGCGCACATAGACGCATTGGGCAATGTGACTGTTGCCGGCGGCATAACGGGGGCGACCATCAAGGCCCAGGGGGATGTCAAGGCCAAGTATATAGAGAATTCAACGATATCGGCCTTTGGAAATGTTACCGCGGAAAAGGAAATCATTGCGTCGCAAGTGTCGACCAGCGGAACCTGTAAGGTCTCCAGGGGCAAAATTCTCACCTCACGCATTACGGCCAAACAGGGAATCGAGGGCACGGAGATAGGAACCGAGGTTTCCAATCCCTGCAAACTGAAAATCGGGGTGGACGATCACGTCGAACAGGAACTTAAAGATATAGGGATGACCGTGGCGGGTTTAAGTGAAGACCTCCAAGACTTGAAGAGCAAAGAAAAGGAGCTGAACGATCAAAACCGGGGGATACACAACAGGCTTACCGAACTGGCACAAACCCAAGACCTGGGCATGGCCAAACAAAAAAATCTAAAAGATCGACTGGAGACCCTTCAAACTGAGGGGACCCCCCAGGAGGCGGCTGCGGTTGACCGGAGATTGAAAGATCTGGAACAGGAAATCAAGGCCGCCGAAAAAGAGACGACCCGGCTGTTCAAAAAACAGGACCAACTTCAAAAAAACGGAAAAGACATTGAAACAAAAATCAACGAGGTCGAAGACCGGATCGAAGAACTCGATCATGAAAAGCAGGGGATTCTTGAATACGCCCAAAAACAAGCCATAAAGGCCGTACTTAGAGTAAACGGCTCCATTCATGCCGGTACGATTATTTCAGGGCCCCGTTCATCGAGGACCCTGGAAAAAGAGTTAAGAAACGTGAGAATCAAGGAACACAAAAAGACCGATGCCGACGACTGGGAAATCGTGATCTCGAATCGATAATGCGGCTCTTAGGGTTCGCGCAAAAATAACTTCACAGAATGGGCGCTCGGATTTGGTTCGGATTTGGCCGATCCGATTGAGCAAAATCGCAGGCATAGCAGGCTATGTCGAGGTTTTGCGAGTAAGGTATCGGGCAAAGACGGGCGGAAGCCGAGATGGCAAAATGTGAAGTTATTTTTGCGCGAGCCCTTAGTGGTAGCGCGGGTATTAATACCGGGAACATCAAAAGGAGATTTATCGCTTTTTTTGAAGGTTATAGAAAAGGATTCACCGCCTTTTCTCTTTATTATAACTTCTTCTGTTCGTGCGATATTAAGAAGAAAGGGGGTCAAGTCGTCTTATAATCTCTTAGCCAACCGTTCTCATTTTCAAACGGCTCCTCCAAGGGGCCATGAGACGACTTGACCCCTAAGTCAGCCGCTCGTTTGACTGAATTCCTGGCATGAAACTTGAACAATTTAGGACCCTATGACAGCCCCCACTTACTGTGGCGAGTTTACCCCGTAGAAGAATCGGAGAGCCGATGGCACATCCCAAGAAATGCGTCCCAAAGTCGAGTCCACTGCCTTACGGGCAGGACCGGAGCGCCAAGGAAGGATTCCGTGAGTAATCGCAAGTGGCTGGGGGCACTTTTTATCGTGCCGGCCGCCGGGGCGGTGCTGTCGGCCTTTTTCGGTGTGACCTATTTGGCGATTGTGGTCGCTGTCGTCGCATTGGCCCCGATCGGCCATGCCTTTTTCGGCGCCTTGAGCCCGGGAAAACCAGGCAGCTCTCCTCGTCGGCTGCTTTGGCGCCTGCTGCCGCCACTGGTGGTGATGGTCGTATGCATTATGCTCGCGGCGGGCGGGCTTCTTTGGGAACAGCATCACAAACAACTTGCCGGTCAAATCACAGACCGTCCGGCTGAAGTTTCCGGAGACCTGCAAGCCGCCTTGGAATACCAGTCAGCCGGTCTGCTCGCGGCCGCTCAACCCATTGCCGCAGATCCGGCCGTGCAAGAGGCGCTTCGGGTCGGCGACACGGACCGCCTCCTGGCCGATTGGGAAGGTATATTCGAGACACTGCGCCGAAAAAGCGGTGTTACCCACTTCTATTTTTTCGACTCCGATCGCGTCTGTCTCCTCCGTGTACACAAACCCGCCAGAAACGGAGATCTCATCGATCGCTATACAGCCCTTGAGGCGGAACACACGGGTGACGCAGCTTCCGGCATTGAGCTGGGGCCGCTGGGTACATTCACCCTTCGCGTGGTACAACCGGTTTTTCAAAACGGTATCCTCCTCGGGTATGTGGAACTGGGCAAGGAAATCGAAGACGTGTTGGATGGTATCGCCCAACGAGCCGGCAGCAAGCTGGCCGTCCTTATTCGGAAAACAGACTTGGACCGCTCCAACTGGGAAGCGGGCATGCGGATGCTCGGGAGAGAAGCCGACTGGCACCGCCTGTCGAACAATGTGGTAATCTATGTCTCTCACGGCCGTCTGCCCGATCAGGTGGCCCAGTGGGGGGACCGAACCACACAAAATCAGAGCCGCGAAAAGACGTATGAGGAAATGGCCATAGGTGCCAAGGAGTGGGCAGTAGCCGATCGCAGGCTTCAGGATGTGTCGGGCAAAGCAGTGGGCCGCCTGTTGATCATGAACGATATCACGGCTGAAAAGGCGGCCTTTTATCGAACCATTACCCTGTGGGGCGTTTCCGGCGGATTCCTTCTGGCGATGCTCTTAGGATTAGTCTTCATCTTGCTTTACCGTGCCGATATCCGTATTCGGTTCCAACAGGCGAAACAACGGGAAAGCGACGAACATCTTTCGGCGACCCTCCATTCTATCGGTGACGGAGTAATTGCCTGCGATGCAAAGGGAACCGTGACGCGCCTCAATAAGGTGGCGGAAAAACTGACCGGTTGGTCCACCCCCGATGCTGTGGGCCTTAGAGTCGACAGGGTTTTTCACGTTGTCCACACCCATACCCGCATTACCGCGGATAACCCGGTCGGGCGATCCCTTAGAGAAGGGATCACGGTGGAACTGGCCGACCACACAACGTTGATCGCCCGCGATGGCACGGAACGCCAGATTGCCGACAGCTGCGCACCGATTCTTGATGCTTTGGGAAATGTCATAGGGGCGGTACTGGTCTTTCGGGATGTGACGGAAGAATATCTGATGCGCCAAGAATTGTGGCGTTTCCGCACGGCCCTGGACAACAGCGCCGACCAGGTCTTTCTCATCGATCGCAGCAATATGCGCTTCGTAGACGTAAACAATACGGCCTGCAAAACGCTGCAGTTTACGAAAGAAGAGCTCCTTACCTTGGGTCCCCAGGATATCAAACCCGAATATACCGAAGAGATGCTTCTGGCTGAATTTGAGAGCGTCATTCAAAAACAATTAAAAATCGGCGTCATCGAGACGGTTCACCGAAGAAAAGACGGCAAAGAGATTCCTGTAGAGGTGCGGATACGAGCCTTTGATTCTCCGGATAAAAAATTGATCATTGCCATTGCTCGTGACATTACGGCGCGCAAGAAATTCGAGCAGGCGTTGAGGGAAAGCGAGACCAAGTACCGCCTTCTGATCGAAAATTCCCTCTTTCCAGCCGTCGTTACCGCCCTTCCCGATGCAACGGTACTTTTCATGAATAAGAGTGCGGCCGATCTTTTCAATATTTCCGTCCAAGATGCCGTCGGTCGACAGGCGCCCGATTTCTGGTGTGATCTGGAGATGCGAAAGGACTTCATTTCCCGAGCGATGAAAGAGGGCTTCGTTCGAGCCTTTGAAGCCAAGCTCCGGGCCCTTGATCGTGGGGAAAAGGATTGCCTGGTTTCCGCAAACGTTATCGACTTTGACGGCCGGAAGGCTTTGCTAACCATCTTGACGGACATCACCGAACGCAAACAGGCAGAGGAAGCACTGAGCAGGCAGCTTAAATATGAGAAGCAAATTGCAAAAGCGTCGGCCTGTCTGTTCAATGCGCAGGGAGTGCAGGATGATCTTACCACGGCGATCGCCCATCTGCGTTATGGGGCGGATGCATCACGGGTGTATCTCTTTGAAAACTTTCGTCACTCCGTAGACGGGCTGTGCATGCGCCAAACGCACGAGTCTTGTGCGCCCGATGTAACTCCGCAAATATCGAATCCCGACCTGCAGCACGTACCTTATCAGGCTGGCTTCGAACGTTGGCAACATCTGCTTGCCGCCGGCGAGTCGGTTCAAGGTCACGTGGCCGATTTTCCGCCGACGGAGCGGGACATTCTGGAATCGCAGGACATCCTTTCCATACTGATTCTGCCTCTCTTTGTCGGCACCGACTGGTGGGGGTTTATCGGCTTTGACGACACGATCCGGCCCCGCACCTGGCGTGAGGAAGAGGTGTCCTTGCTTAAGACAGGAGCGGAAATGATCGGCGGTTATTTGTCTCAGATCCTGGCAAGAGAGGAGTTGCTCGAAACCAACCGTCACCTTGAAGAGGCAATTGCGCGGGCCAATGAAATGGCCGTTCAGGCTGAAGCCGCCAACATGGCCAAGAGTGATTTTCTAGCCAACATGAGCCATGAGATCCGCACCCCCATGAATGCCGTTATCGGCATGACCGGTCTTCTCTTAGACACCCAACTGGCGGGCGTACAACGCGAGTATGCGGAAGTGGTGAGAACTGCCGGAAAATCCCTGCTGAGTCTCATAAATGACATCCTTGATTTTTCCAAGATCGAAGCGGGAAAATTGGAACTGGAGATTTTAGATTTCGACCTGAGGACCGCCCTCGAGGACGTCACCGAGACCCTGGCCATAACCGCCCACAACAAGGGCCTCGAGTTCAACTGTGTGGTCTCCCATGCGGTTCCCGCTTTTGTCCGTGGCGATCCGGGGCGGCTCCGGCAGGTCCTGATGAACCTGGCCGGCAATGCGATAAAGTTCACGGAAAAAGGCGAAGTGTACATCCGTGCCGGCCTGGAAAAGGAAGACGATCTCAGCGCTACGGTACGTTTCGACGTTGTGGACAGTGGAATCGGAATTGCCGAGGACGGCCTGAGCGGCCTATTCGAGTGCTTTAGCCAGCTGGATGCCTCCACCACACGCAAATACGGGGGTACCGGGTTGGGGCTGGCCATTTCGAAACGGCTCACCGAAACGATGGGTGGTGAAATCGGTGTGGAAAGCCGTGAAGGAAAGGGTTCCCGGTTTTGGTTTACCACAGTGCTTGAAAAGCAATCCGAGATTACCCATTCCGGCATCGTTTTACCGGAAAGTATTCGCCGTACGCGGATCTTGATCGTAGACGACAATGAAACAAACCGCCGCGTACTCAAAGAGGATTTAACCCTATGGCGTTGCCGGTTTGACGAGGCCTCGAACGGAGCACAAGCACTCAAGAAGCTTCGACAGGCGGCGGCGGATCAGGACCCGTTTTTGATCGCCATTTTGGATATGCAAATGCCCCAAATGGACGGGGAAGCGCTCGGGAGAAAAATCAAAGAGGATAACGAACTTAAAACAACCGCTTTGGTTATGCTTACGTCACTGGGGCAAATCGGCGATGCCGCTCGATTGGAAGAAATCGGTTTCGCCGCCTACCTGACAAAACCCGTCAGGCGATCTCAGCTGCAGGATTGCCTCTACATAGCTTCGGGGTTACAAGAGAATCCAGCGCTCAAGGATAAAAACCCCATTATTACGGGCCATAACATTTCCGAACACAAAAAGCGCAAAACCCGCGTGCTTGTTGCAGAGGATAATACGACGAATCAAAAGGTCCTCCTTGGGATTTTGGAAAAGCTGGGATTGCCAACTGATGTAGTGGCAAACGGCAAAGAAGCGGTCAAGGCCCTGGAAATAATCCCCTATGACATCGTCCTTATGGATTTGGAAATGCCCGAGATGAACGGCCTTGAGGCAACCAAGCAAATACGGGATCCGGCCTCATCCGTTATGGACCATCAGATACCCGTAATCGCAATGACCGCCTATGAAGCGGACGAACAAAGAGCGGAATGTCTGGAATCGGGGATGAACGACTTTCTTTCTAAACCGGTTGATCCCGATGAGTTGCACCATACTTTGGAGAAATACGGTGCCGGGTTGGATATTGCCCGGGAAACGGATCCACGCAGGGGTGACGGCGCAGATATGACTGAGCACCTGAAAGGTGCCCGGGTATTACTGGTTGAGGACAACTTGATCAACCGTCAGGTGGCGGTGGAGATTTTGAGCCGTGCAGGGGTGGTGGTGGAAATTGCCAAAACCGGTAAGGAGGCCGTTCAGGCGACGGAGAAAACCAGCTACGATGCCGTACTTATGGATATACAGATGCCGGAAATGAACGGATATGAGGCAACCGGTCTCATTCGAAAGAATCCCCGTAACAAAGATTTGCCGATTATCGCGGTTACGGCTTATGGCCTGAAGGAAGATCGGGAGGCGTGTATCGCCCGTGGCATGAACGGCTATGTCTCCAAGCCGATTGAAACCGAGACGCTTTTTTCAACCCTGGCTGAATGGATCGGGCCCGCCGGTAAAGGACAGCCTTCGCCGACCTTACAGAGTAAATCGACCCAAGAGCGGAACGAGATTCATCGGGATCGAGAGTCGGCTGCAATAGATTCGCAATCGGCGCTGAAAAGATTGAACGGCAACCGGACCTTATTGTTCAACTTGTTGGAAGAATTCTTGGATGACTATGGCAACTGCGTTCAGGAAATTACCGGTGCCCTCGAACGGGGGGAGCGCTCGGCGGCAAAACGGATGATCCATACGCTGAAAGGGGTGGCAGGCAATTTGTCCGCCACTGCTTTATACCGGACGGCTCGGAGACTTGAGGCCGCGATCACGGAAAACCGGGCGGATACGGCGGCTCGACTGCTTGATTTGGAACGGGCATTTCTACAGACGCAAGAAGCGGCGCAGAGCCTTGAAGCCGTAGCACCGCAGGAGGCACCAAAAGAACGGGAAACCGTGAAGGCACCTGAGGAGGTTTCTGAAATGACACCGCTATTTGTCGAACTTGCCCACCTTCTTCACACCAAAAACTTGGAGGCGGAAGAATCGCTGAAGAAGATCCGGCAATATTTGTCGGGTTCATCAGTCCAAGAGGAAGTAGCGGTTTTACAGGATCAGGTGGACAGGTTCGACTATGACAGTGCCGAAACCACGCTGGGCGGAATCGCCGAGATCTTGGGCCTCTCCCTTCGGAACCATGCCAATCAAAGCCCACAAAGCCCCCGGAACAGCTGACATGGCCTGATCGTTATCAGCAGTTATCAGCTCTCATTTAGGGGGAGTAAATGGGCTTTCCAAGGCTTAAAAACGAATAATGTCTGCCTAAAGCTCAAAAACCGCGTCGTAAAACCGCCGCTTCTCCTCCGGAGCCTCAAATGCCTTGATCTCTTCAAGAAACTCGAGGTAAGCGGCCAAGTCCCCCGGCGAAACCCTGCGCGCTCGTTTCTCAAGAACGTCTCGAGCCCAGGGCAAATCTTCTTCCAGGTCCAAGGAATCACCTTTTTCGGTCTTTTCCGACGATTTCATAATACCTCTCCAACTGCCCATGTTTTTCGAAATAGCCGCGCACCTCTTCCAGGTCGAGTTCCAGTCTGTCCAGTAACTCCTTGATGTCAGCCATCTCTCTCAGCGCACGCTCGGGATTGTTTTTCATGGCAAAGACCTTCAACGCCACCAGGTGCTCCGGTTTAACGACCGGCAATTTGACATCTCCAAAGACCTGAAGTCTGCGGGCTTGTCCAAGCACGGCATCCGCCGTGGCACCCTGAACATAAAGAAAATCGATTCTTCTCAGGCCCGCAAGGGGATGAACATGATTGGAGAATCCAGCAGATCGGTAAATGGTTTCATAGCCCAGCGACATCTCCAAATAACCAATGATTTCCTCTTGGTTCTTCGATCTAACCAGGAAATCCACATCCTGCGTTGCCCGCACATATCCGAAGGCGTGCAATGCAAATGCCCCCACAACGGCATAGTCGATACTTTCCCCTTCAAAGAAATCGACCAAAAGCCGGAAGACCTTCGAGAGTTTGACTCCGCCTTTTCCTGTCATCTTGTTCATACCTTAAGCAATCGGACTCCCGGATCCACTGTGTGGCAAAATCCCGGGAAGTCACCGACAATGGGCCCGCCGCTGCATCGGCCATCGTGCGACTGCACGGCACTCTTATACCATGCAACCCCTCCCGAAGTCTAATGCCTTGCCCACCCTAAATCCACCGCTTGCCGAGTTTGAAACATCAAAGAAGCCTGTTCGGAAAAGTCAGCACATGACGATGTCCCGGCTATGTAAGTTGGGGCCGTGATTGGCAGTCGGCAATTGCATGCACTCGGACATCAAAAAGCGCCTCTCGTTCTCTGCTCTTCCCTTTGCCGCCTGATGATGTGAAGCGTTCTGCACAAAACATAATTGACTATTCAAATCGACCATGTTACCATTTCTTTGACTAACTAAAAACACCTTCAGTGCTGCTTAGGGTTCGTGCAAAAAGGAGATATTGAGATGAAAACAATGGCGATTAGTGAATTTAAAACCCATGCGTTAAAAATAATAGACCAACTATCCAAAAACCACGAGACAATTATAGTCACAAAAAGGGGAAAGCCGTTAGCGAAGATTCTGCCGTATGAGGTCACTCCGGATTCAATTAAACCCGGACAGTTGGCAGACACTCTCGTATTCGAGGATGATATTATTACACCTCTCGGCGAAGGCGTGTGGGAGGTTTGTTCATGAAATACTTATTAGACACTCATACATGGATATGGTGGCACATGAATCCATCAAAATTGTCTAAAAAAGTAAAACAGCTGATATCCGATACGGAAAAATATGACGAATTACTTTTATCAGCGATTTCACCGTGGGAATTTTGTAAACTACTTGAACACAATAAAATCGGCATCTCATGTAATCCTGAAGCATGGTTAATCACAGCACTGACTATGCCGAAATTCCGACTGGTTTCATTATCCCCAAGTATTGCTTATCGTTCTACAGTGCTCCCACAAACTTTTCATAGTGATCCAGGTGACCAGATTATAGTCGCAACGTCGCGTGAAGAAAATGCAACCATTCTTACAAGAGATAAAAGAATTCAAAACTACAAGCATGTAAAAAGCCTGTGGTAGCCCCGGCGTTATGAGGCCTTAATAAAACAACGAAGATCTTGGGGGATGGTGGTTAACAAGGTCGAACGAGATCACGTCGCTTGACCGACATGTTGAACCTCTATGGGAAGTTGCTCTATGAGTGCATTACCAGAAGGAATTTCCTTGCCGGTTTGGTGATACGCCAGCACCATTTCATTGAGCGCATCGCGGAGCATAGCACGGCACTCTTCGAGGTCCCCGCCTTCGGAAACAACCTCTGGCCACTCCACCAACTGTCCCATGTAACCGGAACTGATCTTAGTGTATTTGGCGGTGAAATTTACCATTTTTCATAATCCTCTAAGTTTCCATAGAATTTCCAATATTGTAGCCGCTCTTGCTGTCGAAGTCAATTTGGATTATTTCGATGGTCTTCATCTATTGTTTTTGACAATGTCTCACCCACTAGCGCATTGATGCTTACGCCTCTTTTCCGGGCCTCAATCGCAAGGCGCTTGTGCAGTTCCGGCTCGACACGAACGACAAATTTCCCGGAATAAGGTTTTTCGGGATCTTCCCCCCGTTCACGGCAGAATTCCAAATAGTCGTCGACCGATTCCTGAAAAGCCTGTCTCAATTGGTCTACAGTTTCGCCTTCGAATGTAACGACATCCCGCAAATTGATGACTTCGCCGTGGAAAATATCTGCACCTTCATCGAATTCAACCGTGGCTGAATAACCTTTGTATTCCATTAGCGTTTCACCCCCGCTTCTTTTAAAAATCTTCGCACTGAACGGATAGTGGATTGATTTGTCACCCGCTCCGGGTGAGGTCTATGAAAAACGGCCCTTACTCCCTCCAAAGCCACTCGGACGCGGGACCCCCTCCCCTCGGATATGTCAGCCTCCAGCGCTCGAAACAATTTTTCAATATCAGACCACGGGATATCGGACCGCACAGGCTGCTCACATATCCGTTCAAGCGTCTGCCGCTGCTTTTTGTTCATGGCTATATGATATCATTTTATGATATCGTGTCAAGAAAAGCGTGACGAACGAGATCACATTTCGCTCCCCGCACCTTATCCGCACCATACCACGCAGTTAGGATAGTCCTTAAAAGGGTCGCATCACCCCATCAGGTCAGTCTTAACCTGTCCTTTTTAGGAGGGCTAGCTCCTAAATTTGGTAGACAGTGCTAGCATAATATGTTACTTGTGATTGTATGAAAACCATAAAGAGAGATTTCACGGAAAAATTGCAAACTAGATTGGCTCAAGATCTCAATTTCCTTCAGGTTGTAACAGGTCCCCGTCAGATCGGCAAGACCACCGGATTAGAGCAAATTGTCGCTCAGTGGCATGGAACGTCAATAATGGTCACGGCAGACGAACTAAGGGCACCCAATCGTGATTGGATTGACCTGCAGTGGCAACGGGCAAGACAGCTAGGGCCTGGCACCCTCTTGGTTATTGACGAAGTGCAAAAAATTCCCCAATGGAGCAGTTCCATTAAGTATCTCTTTGATCAGGACCGGCGTGCTCTTAAGGTCGTCCTACTTGGTTCAGCAAGCCTTACCATGCAACAAGGCTTAAAAGAGAGTCTGGCCGGCCGCTATGAAATCCTACACGCACACCATTGGAACTTGCATGAGTGCAGAGAATCACTTGGCTGGTCTCTTGATGAGTACTTGAAGTTTGGCGGATACCCGGCAGCCGGTGAACTCATTGCAGATGTTGACCGGTGGCAAAGCTTCATGAAAAACAGTATTATTGAACCCGTGTTGTTTAAAGATATCCTGGACCTGGCCTCCATCAACAAGCCCGCACTGTTTCGGCAGACATTTGAACTGGCCATGGCATATCCGGCTCAAGAAATTTCCCTGCAGAAAATACTCGGGCAATTGCAGGACAGGGGCAATGTCACCACGATCAAACATTACCTTGAACTTCTGGAAGGGGCTTTCTTGCTTAAGACGCTACAAAAATTTACCGGGTCCGAAGTGAAAAAGCGGGCTTCAAGCCCCAAGATCGTTCCCTTGAATAATGGCCTCGTTCACGCTTTTCGGAATCCCTCAGATCTTGATTCAGATCCTGATTGGCGCGGCAGGATGTTTGAAGCGGCAGTCGGGGCAGCCCTTGCTATGAGATCCGGGGGGCGCTTGTATTATTGGCGGGACGGAAAGAGTGAGGTCGATTATATCCTCTGCCTGGACAGAAAGGTTTATGCCATCGAAGTAAAATCAGGCCGCAGACGGAACATGCATGGACTTGCCGCGTTCTTGAAACGCTACCCCAAGAGCATTCCCGTGATCATAGATAGCAAGAACGTAACAGCTCTCTTGCAGGCGGTTGATGTTGACCCATTGTTTCGAAATCGTGATATATACTGATAAGACCTCATTTCAGACGGAATCGGCCCGCAGGTTGGCAGTTTGAGGTTTCGCCTCTCGAAAAAGGCCGGCGATCGACCAAAAACACACCCACAAATGAACCGTGTGCTTTGGAGACCCCGAGAGGTGTAATTACGGGCGGTGCGTCAGGTGTTCGGGGTAGTAGAAACGAGAGGAGATTGTCAATAGTTAATACTTAAGATGCGACCCTGTTACCCTACTGTTACCCTGTTACCTGCCCATAATATGTTCCAAAAAAATCATTTTCCATTTCTTCTCGAGATACTCTGCAATGAGGCGACGATGACAGTGTTTAGGTTTATCCTCACTGCAAAGCAGACAATCACCATCCAATAATGATTCCTCAGCTATCCCTTCAATATTCCGTGAAACCATTAAGTCCACAAACTTTTCTTCATAGACTGACCAGCTTCCCCTACCTTTCCTATATTCATCAAGAATTTCTTTTGTTGGCGCAAATTCGGGAATGTGCAAATACTCTATTTCGCATAATTCTTTCAGGAAATATCTTAGATCATCCCTTTTTGCAAAACCCGAAAGTTGAGACAAATTGTTTAATCTAACATCCACAACACGCTTAACACCAGCATCTTTTAATCTTTCGAAAAAGTATTCTGCAGATTTTTTGCTGAAACCTATTGTATAGATCTTCATCCGATTTAACCCGCTATAACAATGTTGTTGACCCTTCTTTGTCTTCATCAACTTTGTGAGCTATCCTTTGAGCTTGAATTTCGTAAGCCTTATCCAAAAGCTCCTGAGGCTTCTCAAAAAGTGTCTGCTCTGGAATCTTCAATTCTCTCATCAACCGTCTCTCCGAATCATTTTGAAGCTCAATACTACCGTCCTCTAATATATGCCTAATTATGACATCCGTCGGCCGAAGGTGCCTACATACGAGAATCATTCTGTGACATGTAATTGGATCCTTTTCTGCACACATCATCGCTACTCTGTATGATTCCAAACCCTTGACTAACCTTTTTAGCCCCTCCTGGAACAGTTTACTTCTTGCTATAAGTTCATATCTAATTATTCCGCCTTCATGGCACTTCGGATCATCGCTACGAGGCCCCAACTCATCGCCCAAAAACACATAAGGTATATTTTCCCTTTTCAATCTCTTCTGAAATACCTCGCGATTAAACTGGGGCGTGTACCTGCTATAGGGTAGCGAGCGCACGTCACACACAACCTGAACATTGTGCATTTCGAGAAGTTCCAATAACTTCTCGATTGTATGGGCCGAATGCCCAATTGTGTAAAGATGATGCATTATCAGCAATCACACCTATTAGGTGGTAAAAATACCAGCAGCTAGCTTGTAGCAATACCCCTCGAAAGGCTCACCGAGACTTACAGTAACAAATACTCTATCGGCAGCAAGTGAATATTTGCCAGCCTTCTTCTTCATAAAGCTTTCCTTAATCAGCGGGTCTGTCACAGTAATCAAATAAGCCTGTTCTTTGAATACAAATTCAGACCGTACTCTATTTAAACCTTTTTTGTCCACTTCAACTATTATTGAAGGGTCTTCAGCTTCAATAAAGACTAACGACGAATTCACTGATCCCCTTACTAGTTCAAGTGGTATTCGGTCGTTTTTGCCGTTGTAACTACTGTAACCGTTAATCCAAAGGCTATCTATATCATCACACAGCTTCTCCGTCTCGCTAAGTGGAAATCGGCCTGCCTTTGTCCACTTTCTGTTTTCAACTAAGTAATTTTCAACTTGATAATCATGCTCTTGCTTTTTCCCTACCACCATTTGTAGTACATCAAAGGTCTCCGGCTTACTGCCGTCTTTCAAAATAATCTCCTCCATTTTTAACTCAGCAGTTCTACGCGCACTGACCGGCCTGATCCATTGCCCAATCTGATTGTCTGTATAATCTTTTCCAGCGATACATCGCCCCTGGTATTTCTCAGAGTTGGCAAGACACACAATCTTTATTGTATTCTGGTTCCCAGACGTCCTGCCAGAACCTATATAGTACAAACGACAAATTTTTAGTTCATTGTAATCGACGTCACAACTCAATTTTTCATAAATCGGTTTCAACAGTTTACAACCATGTCGTTTAAAACAATTAAAGATAAGCCCGCGTGTTCTGACTGAAACATTTGAATACCTCAGCAGCTCCTCATAGTTCAATCTATGCCCGGCACTGACAAACTTGTACAGATTATCTAGAACAGTCTGAAATTGGACATTGCAACTTTTTGCTATCTCGCTGATTGACTTCCCGTTGTTAAACCAATTACCAATTACCACGTACTTAGCTTGACCTTGATTCATTGTTGCCGGCTTTTCCGACTCCTCGGTCACTACCTTTCCAGGCGGATTGGCCTTGCAGAATTCCTTTACAACACTAAGAAAGATATCTCCGTACTTATCCCACTTGGCAGCTCCAACACCGTGTATTTTTAAAAAGTCCTCCCTATTCTGCGGGTAAACAGTCGCAACTTCAATGAGTGTCTTATCGTAAAAAATCACATACGGGGGAAGGCTTTCGTCCTCTGCGAGGGCTTTCCGTTTGGCTCGAAGAAGCTCAAACAAATCAGAGTTGCACTGTAATTTCGATCCTGGGCCTTGATGGGGTGGTGATACATCTGAAGGGATTTTCCTAACAAGTACCCTTTGTTCTCCTTTAAGGACCTTTAAGCCATTTTCTGTTAGGCTTAAACCACCATAGTCCATATTCTGCCTCACGAGACGCTTTCCCACGAATTGTCTTGCCATGTGCTGCCATTGTTTCTTTGAGTATTCCCGACCTATGTCATATGTTGATATCTTTTCGTGTTTATTCCGGTATATCTTTGTTGATTTTGAACCTCTAAGCACATCAATAACGTATGAGGCGCCGAAATTTTCGTCAGTTCGTTTTACACACGATAGAAACATTTGTGCTGGAGTGGTAATATCAACCAGATGGTTATCACCCAGTGCACAATTGTCACACATGCCACAGTTTCCAGGATGTTCATCTCCGAAATAATCTAGAAGTGGTATGCGCCTGCAGAATTCTGTGTGTAGAAAATACAACATTGAATTAAGATGAATATTGGCAAGCTTTTGCTCATGTCCATCCTTATTTCTAATAAAGCTTCTGGCCCGGTTGACTTCTTTATAGTCGAATAGCATCAGACAATCTGCTCGTAAACCATCTCTCCCAGCCCGCCCGATTTCCTGATAGTAGCTTTCTATATTCCTTGTCATGTCATAGTGAAGAACAAATCGGACGTCTGGTTTATTTATCCCCATTCCGAAGGCTATTGTAGCAACAACAATATTAACGTCATCCTTTACAAAAAGCTCCTGATTTTTGTTCCGTTCATGATCTCCCAACCCTCCATGATAAGGTCGTGCGGACACTCCCATACTTTGCAGTTCTTTGCAAAGATCATCAGTGGTCTTTCTCGTCGAACAATAAATTATTCCGGACTCATTCGGAAACTTCTCCACAAAACTGAGAACTTGTTTGTACGGATTTGCTTTCTCTATTACCTCAATAAAAAGATTCTTCCTGTCGAATCCGCCTATGAATTGATTTGGTGAATCAAGTTCCAGACTTTCTTTGATGTCTTTCTGAACTTGTGATGTGGCTGTGGATGTCAGTGCTATCCAGGTCGCATTCTCGAGAGAAGGACGCGAATTGGCAAGCCTCCTATACTCCGGCCTGAAATCGTGGCCCCATTTTGATATACAATGAGCCTCATCCACTGCAACACAATCAACTTGCAGAGACGAAAGAAGTGCCAGGAAATTTGTTTTTAAAAAAGTTTCTGGTGCCACATAGACCAACTTAGCACTGTTATCCTTCAGTCTATCTATGTTCCTTCGGTATTCCTGAGTGACCAATTGACTATTCAAGAGTACCGCAGGGACTCCCAATTCTACCAATTGCCGTACCTGATCCTGCATTAGCGAAATGAGAGGAGAGATTATTACCGTAATGCCCTCAAATATGAGAGCCGGAACTTGATAGCATAAAGATTTCCCGCCACCAGTGGGCATCACAACAAGTGTGTCCGTTTTTTCAAGAAGACTCTTAATTATGTCTTCCTGAAGTGGCAGAAAATCCGGATAACCAAAAACTTTCCTTAGTATATCCTTAGTTTTTCCCCTCATTTTCTCACACCGACAAAATACGAGGATACTTAACACAGACCAATGGTGACGCGCCTATTTAGCAAAATTCCCAAATCCTTGTACAGAAATCCTTTGGGGACGTAGGTTAAATTATAAAATATTATCCTACAATCAATTTC
>CAYTTQ010000019.1:0-41936 GCA_964440795.1 uncultured Desulfobacterales bacterium
GACGGGCGGAAGCCGAGATGGCAAAATGTGAAGTTATTTTTGCGCGAGCCCTTACTCTTTTCTCAGACGCTGTCGGGTACTCCCGGAAGCTTATTTCTACCACTTCTGAGACGGACGTTACAAGACCCATTAAGAAACACAGAAAAGTTTTTCAGATTTAACAAATGATTAACGCGTTCTTAATCGTCGCCTAACATTTTGTAACCATACTGTAAAAAACAAAGCTGGATGTATCTTTGCAATCCATCAGCCTGTTCGGAACCTGAGCCGAGGTCCTGTGCAGTGTCTTTTCCGACGTCGGGCGAGTAACGTCCCAAGCCCGGCCATCCGCTCGGCAATGAAAGGAATTCGTATGGGACAACCGGTCATCCTGGTAATAGAAGATGAGCAGGACATCCTGGATTTGGTGGCCTATCACCTGGAACAGTCTGGGAACAAAGTCTTGAAAGCAACGGACGGTGCGGAGGGACTGCAATTGTGCCGGGACAAGCTGCCGGACCTGGTCGTGCTCGATCTGCTCCTGCCCAACATGGAGGGAAAAGAGGTCTGTCGCCGGATTCGACGGGGAGCGGATACCAATCGTATCCCCGTCCTGATGCTTACTGCGAAGGCGGAGGAGGTGGATCGAATCGTCGGTTTTGAGATCGGCGCCGACGATTATATGACCAAGCCGTTCAGTCCGAGAGAACTCGTCTTGCGCGTCGAGTCAATCCTGAATCGAACCCTTCAGAAAAAACCGGCCTCCAATTTGATCCGGTTCCCCGGCATTTTTATCGATCCCGACCAGCCCCGAGTGGAAATCAACAGTGAAGAGATAACCCTAACGGCTACCGAATTCAAATTGCTCTATTACCTCGCCTCCCGGGCGGGGAGGGTCCAAACCAGGGAAATTCTGTTGGATCAGGTGTGGGGATATTCTTTCGAGGGCTACGCCCGGACAGTGGACACCCATGTTCGACGGCTCCGAACCAAATTGGGCCCCCTGAAGGGCTGTATCGAAACCGTTCGCGGTATCGGATATCGATTCCGAGAGGAAGAAGAAACAGAGACAGAAGCCACCAGGTAACAGACGTCCGGGACCGAACGGAAGCAACCTCTTACAGGTCGACACCCCCCAGATATGGAGCCCTGGGCGCATCCCCGGCAGATTTAAGCATCAAGTTCCTTCAAGGTCTCCTCTGCCGTTTTTCTGTCCGCTTTAGACAGCGCCTTCCCATCGTTTTCCAGGGCCTTTTCAAGAGCCGTCCGGGCCTGAACCAGGTTATTCACCCGGCGATACGCCAACCCCAGGTGCATGTGGACGATCGGACTTTCATCGGCCGCCTTGGCCCGTTCCAATATCGCAACGGCTTCGGTATAATTTCCGCGCCGATACTCCAGCCATCCCTGCGTATCCAGTATGTGAGCGTTCTTCTTTTCCTCCGGTATCTTGGCCAAAAGCGCCATCCCACGGTCCAGGTTTTCCACCGACGGATACCGGTCCGCATACATATAGGCCAGGCTGTTCAGGCCGGGAATGAAATCCGGATGGGCCGCTACGATCCGCTCATACCAGGTCAACGCCCGGTCATTGTCCGCTTTGATCAGATACAGGGTGGCAATGGTCATCTTGAGTTGCGGCGCCTCCGGTTCTCGCTCGAGGGCTTCTTTGAACTCCTCAATACCCTCATCGATCTTTCCTTGTTGCGCGTAGAGATTTCCCAACATCACATAGGGCGCCGCCGCATCCGGCTTGAGGTCAAATACCCGACGAATCTCCCTTTCCGCCGCATCATAATTCTTCCGGGTGGCATGGATGCGACTCATCAGGAGCCGAATGGCCGGCTCGGCGTCCGGCGCCGCCTCGATCTGCTCTCTACACTTGGCCAACGCTTTTTCCGGTTTCTTGAGGGCCATCTGTAGCAGGGCTACTCGCTCCAAGATGTTCACATTACCCGGCTGCAAGGCCAGGGCCTTGTCCAGCGCCTCCTCCGCCGCCGCCGCGTCTTCTCTCTTCACATGGACAAAGCTCATCTTGACAAACCCTTCCGGACTTTCGGGTGCCTTCTCCTGGAGCCTTTCCCACGTCTCTTCCGCCTTCTCCAGGTCCCCGCGAGCCAAGTAGAAATCCCCTAGACGACTCAACGCCAACAGGTTGTCCGGTACCTGGTCCACGACTTTCTCTAACAGCCCGACGGCATCTTCATATGCTTTATCTCTCGCCAGGACAGAAAGAAGCAATTGGAGACCTTCGTTGTAGCTGGGGTCGAGCTTGACGGCCTTTTTCCAACTATCCATCGCCAATGCCTTTTCATCATTGACCATGTGGGCCCGCGCCAGGTAGTCATGGGCTGCAGCGTCTTCCGGGTTTTCCTGAACCACGGTCCGGAAGTCTCCTACGGCATCCAGTCCCTTTCCCTGGGCCAGGTAGAGCCGCCCCCGCAGGAAATGGGCCTCTCCGTCCTTGGGATTGTCTTCCAGGATGGTATTTAACTCCGTCATCGCTTCTTCAATCTTGTTCCGGGCCACGTAGATCCGAGCGATGCGGTTTCTCGCCGTTACGGCTTCCGGTTTCAAGGGATGGGCCTCTACGAAACGCCGGTAGGTATCCAGCGCAAGGTCGACCTGATCGCTTCGTTCATAGATGCGCCCCAGCAAAAGGTGCAACGCCGCCTCGTCGCGAAGTTCTGAAATCCCCTCTTTTAGCACCTTCACGGCCTTCTCGCGTTGCTGTTGGCCGTCGTAAAACGCCGCCAGCGAGGCCCGAAACTCTCCTTCTTCGGGATTGTCCGCTATCAGTTTCAAGAGGGTCTCTTCGGCTTTTTGCCTCTGTTTCGAACCCACGTAGAACCGGACCAGATTGAGCACGTGTTCATTTTCTTCGGGATAATAGCCAATTAACTGCTTTAAGACCTGCTCCGCCCGAGTCAGATCCTCGGCTTTGGCATACACACGGTATAACGCCCCGAGCAAGGTGGTGTTCTTTTCGTCGGCCTCGAGACACCCCTTGAGGACGGTTTCCGCCGCCTCCGTCCGGCCCTGGGTCACCATGAGCGTAGCCAGGCCCATACACGCCTCGCTTTTCCGCTCGCCTTCGTCAATCAGTTGCCTTAACCCCTTCTGGGCACCTGCTATATCTCCCTCACGAAACGCCATGAGATATTTCAGCAACCGGGCCCTGGCATGTTGCGGATCCTTACTCAGCGCCAGGGAGACTTTCTCCTTTGCCTTGTCCGGTTGACCGGCCAGGTTCAGGAGGTAGGCCAGGGCGGCTTGGGCATCCACGTAATCGGGGTCCAGCTCAACGGCCTTGTTTAGGAGGGCATACGACTTTCTCGGGTTTTGCTCTCGGAGTTCGCATTCGGCCAGCCAGTAGTAGGTTTCTGCAAATTCCGGATCAATCTGCATAGCATTCTTGAACTCCAACATGGCCTTACCGTAGTCTCCCGCCTCAAAGAGTGTTTGCCCCCGTTCAAGAAATTTTGTCCGCTTTTCTTCCGAGCTTCCGCATCCCAAGAAAAAAACGGCCATGCACAAAACCAACCCAACTGCGACGATCCTCTCCCATCTCATGTATGCTGTCTCCTCCGTTACGTTAATGATCCCTTATAAGGTCCTACGCAAAAAGCAACCGCCAAACATCTCCGTCTACCATTTAAATTCTAGATGAGCACCGTCTCCCTTGCCCCCCAGTCGCAGATCCCGCCATCGGGGAATCCTTAAATCCTTAAATCCTTGTAGAATACCCGCTCATCTCGCCAGCGCCGCCTCTTTTCCGTCACCCGCCGCCTGGCCGTCGCTCTCCGATCCGTTCACATAATTGGGGACCGTCTCCTTAAACGTATTTAACAGGGCCCCCACATCCCTTTGCCGCACCGATTCACGGATCCTTTCGAGCTGCGACGCTATTTCTTTGCGATCCACAGCCATGGAAAGGGCCATCAGAATCTGGGGGTGAGCGGTCTCCATACGCTTTTCGTCCACGTTAAAGAGTTCTTCGAACATCTTCTCGCCGGGACGAAGCCCGGTAAAGACAATTTCGATATCATCGTAAGGGCGTTTACCCGAAAGCGAGATGAGTTTCTCCGCCAACCGTAAGATACCAACCGGCTGCCCCATATCCAAAACAAAGATCTCTCCCCCCTGTCCCATACAACCGGCTTCCAGAACCAGCTGCACCGCTTCAGGGATGGTCATGAAGTACCGTTCGATGTCCGGGTGGGTAACCGTGACCGGTCCTCCCTGGGCAATCTGCCGATTGAATACGGGAATGACACTACCGGCACTTCCTAACACATTTCCGAACCGGACCACCATGAACCGCGTTCGATGGCGGCTGTTGAAATTCTGCACCAGCATTTCCGCAATACGCTTCGTGGCACCCATAACGTTTGTCGGGTTAACCGCCTTATCCGTGGAAATCATGACGAACCGCTCCACACCGCCCTCCAGCGCCGCTTTGGCCACATTATAGGTCCCCAAGACGTTGTTATATGCCGATTCAATGGGGGCGACCTCCATCAAGGGGACATGTTTGTACGCCGCAGCATGGAAGACGATGTCGACCCGAGTTTCCTTTATAAGAGACACCAAGCCGGCAAGATCATTGACACTGGAAATGGACGCCTGTAGCGAAAGCGCGGGAAACGTCTTCCGGAGTTCCAGAGAGAGTTTGTGGAGATTTTCTTCAGCCCTTTCCACAATTACGAGAAGGCGGGGTTCAAAGGCCGCCAACTGGCGGCACAGCTCCGAGCCGATGGACCCACCGCCCCCGGTCACCATCACGACCTTGTCATGAATCGATTCGTGAATTTGACTCATTGAGATTTGAATGGGCGGGCGCTCCAGTAAATCGTCGATCTCGACATCTCGGATATCGTTGATACTCACCTTGCCTGAGAGGATGTCATCAATGTGGGGCAGGGTCTTATAGGGCAACCGCAAGGGCTCCAGATCTTGCAACACACGATCGAGTTGTCTCTGGGTGGCACCGGGCCAACAGAGTACAATACTGTCCAAGCCCTTGAGGACATGCGGGTGACTTTCGGCGTATGCCATGGAATAGACGGGAATATCACTGATGCGACTGATGCCGTCACCGTCGTGGGCATTGGGGTCCATGACCGCCAGAGGATGAAACCGTGCGTAAGGATCGCTGAGCATTTCTTTGACAGTCATCTGAACCCGTTCGACAGGCCCCACGAGTAGAACGTGCTCCCGGTCGCCTGCTTTCATATCCCGCACGAAGCTCTCTCTAAAATTTCGGACCACGAAACGAATCCCGCCCACCAACACGACACAAAAGACCATGTCGAGCAGTACAATCTTCTGGGGCACTCGAACAGGCTCCCAAAACATGCCGGCCAGCGCAAAGAGGAGCGTACTGATGGCCACGGAACGGAGAATATTGATCAGATCCGTAAAGCTCACAAAAGCCCACAGGCCGCGGAAAAGTTCATGGTAAGCGAATATCGCCAACCGAATCGGCACCACCAGCCACACGGTCCGCCAAAAGAGCGCCCACCCATCCTCGGGAAGCAATTCATCGAGCATCAAAAAACTCGACAGATAACTCGCCAGCAGCAGCAAAACGTGTACCCCGATAATCAGCCACAGCCGATAGGGCAAAACGGCTTTCACCAAATCTTGTGTTTTGGGGTGATTGGCGAGGTGGTCGAGTCTATTATAAAGAAAAGCCATCCGCAGATTACTCAGAATAAAGATCTACTATAAAGGGAAACCACTGCATAAGGCCTATCAACCGGATTACATATGCTTCGACGAAATAATCGTGGAAATCAAAGCACTCAACGAGCTGTCAAAACAAGACCACGCCCAGCTTATCAATTATCTGAAGGCCAGCGGCATGAAACTAGGCCTGCTTTTCAATTTCGGCGCAAAATCCCTCGAATATAAGCGCTTCATCTACGAACAGAAATAAGCTGTTGTCTTATAATCTGCGAAAATCTGCGTAATCTGAGGATCATGGCAGATACCGCTTCAACTCCGCCGACGCCGCCAAGGCGAAGGGGTCGGTTATCTTCCGGGCCGCTTCCACGGATTGATCGTCTGAAAGCGGCATAACTACCCTGACCAGGGCGCCGTCCGTGCGCCGCCGAAACAACCCGTCCCAAACCATGTAAAACTTGGCGGCGAACTCGTTGGTGAAATTCCGGCCCCGCCCCTGGTACCAAAAATAAACCAGTTGTTTCGTGCCGCCGCGAGTGATCACCAGTTCATTGAGTTCCAGGGAGGAAACCCCTTCAGCGTTCGTTCGTGATGGCGTAAGATGTCGCACCCGATTCTCCTCGATGGACCACCCCGCACCGGGGAGACAAAGTCGAGGAGAGTGCACAAACTCTCCCCCCTTTTTTTGATACTCGTAATAGGCCACATAGAAATTGACGGGAAGAGCGCCGCTCTTTTGATAGTCGATCAGGATATAGTCTTGGGCCCCCACCTGTTCCCAGATTTCCGGATCCATTGTTTTCGGTGTTCCCGCATACCCTCTGAATGTCAGCGGGAAACCATCCAAATCCTTTTGAAGGGGTACCGGCGGCACCTCGCCCAACGAACTCACAACCGCCGGCGTGGATAGCACCATCGCGGCGGCCAACACAACGAGGCCCCAACTGATTCTCTTGGCAGAATGACCGCGCAGGGAATCCGACGGGCCTTGTTTTTGCCGGGAAGGCGTATCCGGGAGAAACTTCAATGCCAGATTTACGAGGGCAAACAAACCAAGACAAACCAGAAAGACCAACCACCCCGAAAAGGAATGAAAAAATCCCTGGGCGGCCTCTTCTCCCCAATACAAGCCGATGATCCCCGTGCCGGCAATTCGAAACACATTCGCCACAATGGAAATGGGAATCGTGGCGAGTATCAAGATGATTCGCTTCCAAAGGACCTTCTGCAGGAAGTACGAGAAGAGAACCCCTAGGGCGAACAGCGGAATAATATACCGAAGCCCGCTGCAGGCTTCCGCCACTTGGAGGACCATAAAATCCAAATCGATGACGTTTCCTTCTCTATATGCAGTCATTCCTAAAGTATGAAGAATCTCCACGGACCACCGGGAGGAGATAAGCTGCAAAGGAAACGTTACATTCCGATAAATAAACCCGGGAAGCGGAAGCATGAGAAAGAGGAATGCCAACGGAAACCGCAATATCTTGACGACCTTCAAGCCGAATAGCAGCCACACAAACCCCACGAGAAAAACCAACATCGAAAGCCGGGTCGTAAACAATTCCGCCCCCAATTCTCCCAGAATATAGACCACCATGGCCAACAGGAGAACGGAGAAGGCACGCCAGTCGTATCCGTATCCAACCCGCCCGAGTTCCGTCCGCTTCCGCCAGGCCAGATATGCCGCCACCGGCAGAATAAACGGCCCGTGGGAATAGTCCTGATTGTGAATCCACTGTCTCACCAGCCCCTCAATAATCGGCCAGTAGACCGCCACCAGGCACCCAACCAAAACAACCCCCGGCACCCACCAGGAACTAAACAGGTTCCCACGCCCAGCGCTCTCCGAATTTGTCTGTTCAGCGTTCCTTCTCATAGGCTATTCCGATTTTGACGTGGACCGGGGCATCGAGGACCGTGAACCCAAACGCGAACCCTTACCCCATACTTTGAATCTTGCACCTTGCCCCCTGAACCGCCTGCCTGGAACTTTCCGCTTCGCACCTTTCGCAGCACCTGAGTAACACGTCTACAACCCGATTTAATTCATCGTCGGTCATGGATGTTCCAGATGGCAAACAAAGCCCTTTCTCAAACAGCTCTTCACTCACACCGCCGCCAACGCTGTAGGCCGCATAGCGGCGGGGACCATGAACCGTGGGCCGTGAGCCGTGGCCGGTCGGGCCTTCGCCGACAGGCGTACACTCAAACAGCGGCTGCAGATGCATCGGCTTCCACACCGGTCGGGATTCGATGTTCTCTTCTTCAAGTGCCAATCGAATCGTCTCTCTGTCAACTCCCAGCTCTGATGGTTCCACAAGGATTACACTTAGCCATCGATTACATGTTCCGTACCCAGCCTCCGGCATGAGAGTAATACCGGGAATTTCCTTGAAAGCCTTCTCGTAATGGGAGAAAATGTCTCGTTTTTTCCGGACTCGATCGTCCAGTATTCGCAGTTGCCCCTGACCGATAGCCGCAACGATGTTGCTCATTCGGTAATTGTAACCGAGTTGAGAGTGTTCATAGTGAGGAAAGGGATCACGGGCCTGTTGGGAGAGAAAGCGTGCCTGGTCCACCAAGGACCTGTCCTCGGAGGCAAGCATGCCTCCTCCCGATGTGGTAATGATCTTATTTCCGTTAAACGAGAAAACGGCCGCGTTCACCCCGTTTCCTGCATGTCGACCGTTGTATGTGGCACCCATCGCTTCGGCGGCATCCACGATTAAGGGAACGTCATACGCCTGGCAAACCTTTAACAGTTCAGTATAATCGCAACATTGCCCGTAAAGATCGGTCGGAAGCACCGCCTTGGGAAGTCTTCCGGAATCGGCGCAGCCTTTCAACGTTTTCGCAAGTAGATCGACATCCATAGTCCATGTGTCGGGGTCAGCATCTACAAATACGGGAACGGCTCCTTGGAAGAGAATCGGTGTCACACTTCCGATAAACGTTAGGCTCGAGGCGATCACAATATCTTCGGGTCCTACGCCCAAACCTTTTAAGGCCAAGTGGATGGCCGCCGTGCCGGAAGATAATGCCACCGCATAGGGAATACCTGTCTTTTCGCTAAATTCTTGTTCAAAGGCATCCACCATAGGACCCAGGGGAGCAATGAAATTACTCCGAAAGGCTCTACGGACAAACTCTTGTTCCAAACCACTCATGTGAGGAGGGGACAGAAAAACCCGTTTGCCCATTTTGGGGGTTTGTGCGATTGCATCAACATCAGTGCCACCACCGTCTCGGTCAGAAAAAGCTTCCTGACGGATTTCAGGTTCGGGCGGCAAGAGCTCGTCCAAGTAGGGTAAAGTGGTAAACTTAATCCCCATGGGTTTAAGTTCCTCCACCAGTTGGTCAAACGCCTTTTGAGACGCATTCGGCCAACACACCACCAAATGGCGCACGTTTCGAAATCGGTTCCCCTGAGATATCGCCTCTTTGACCGAGAGTACCGGGACGTCGCTTATTCGCTGACGGGGCTGGTTGGTACCGTCAGATACATCCACAACGGCCACGGGTTTATAGTAACCCGTAGGGTCGCTCAGCATTTCTTGGGCCAGTGTCTGAACCCGCTTTAGCGGCCCCACCAACAGGATCTCCCGGCCCGAGTAGCCTGCGTCTTCTGTCAGGAATTTCTCGTAAACTGTACGGACCACAAGGCGCGACCCATAAACCGACATGATACAGAAAAAGGTGTCCAAAATAAGCAATTTCTCAGGAACCCTCAGCCCCGACACAAATACCCCCAGCAAAGCGAAAATCAGGGTGCTGATACCGGCCGCGCGGATAATGTTGATTGCGTCGGCAAAACTGACATACACCCATAGGCCTTCATAAAGATCATGATACCAGAACACGGCAAACCGGAGGAGGACGAGAAATGGTAGGGTCCGGAAAAACAACGACTTCGCCTCATCCGGCGAGAACAACTCCTCGAGCATGAAAAAACTGAGTCCGTAACTAACAGCAAAGAGTGCACAGTGCACCGCCATGTTTACCCCGAAGCGGTAACGCCCGACCCATGCCAGAAGCCAAGGCATTTTTTTCAGGAAATAGACGAGGGTTCTGCTTAAAAACGCACTCATGGCCTAGTTTGATCCACCCGACGCGATATAATTGCTTTCAAAGGCTTCATTAACAAATACCTGTTCCCCGCCGACGCGGCTTGAGAACAGCACAGGAATTGGGGGATTGACGGATAGCGCCGCTGAATTGAGGAATTGGTGTTGAAACGTTCAAATCGTTCCAAATGTTCAAGCCGTTGGATCGCTTCGCTCGTTCAAGGCGAAAGAAACACTTCCGTCACATCTACAATCTAGTCATTGCTTTTTGCGTCACTGACCCCTGATCCCCGGCCCCTGACCCCTGTTTTTGCGGTTCTCGCCTTTTAATAATCTTCGCCGGCACGCCCACGGCGGTCACGTTGTCCGGCAGATCCGTTGTCACAACCGCTCCCGCCCCTACGACCACATTGTCACCCACCTGTTTTTGGTTGATGACTTTCGCCCCGGTTCCCCAGAAGTTCCCCTCTCCGATCAAGACTTCACCAGAGATATTGCAGGTAGGCATAAAAGAAGAGAAGTCACCTATAGTTGATTCATGTCCTACCGTGCAGGTCAGATTGAGAGTCACATGTCTTCCGATAGAAATGTTTGTGGTCACGATCGTACCTGCACAAACGATCGTTCCCTCTCCAATGTTGACATATCTGCTGCTTCCCATAATAACCGACGGATGGATGAGCCGGGGAAATCGAATATTCGGGTTGGATATCCGCCCGCACACCTGTCGTTTGGTTTCAGGAATTCCCAGCCCCAAAGCCAGCGACAGTTCAGAGGTCCAGGAATTCAGCTCCGCCATTCCACCTAGAACCGGGAGGTCATTGACGATATCCCCCTTGGCCACCCCATCGTCAAAAAAGCCGACCATTTCCCACTCAGCTTCGACGTCATTGATCTGCTCAATTAGCATGGCGACTTCGAGCCCAAATCCCCCGGCACCGTAGACAGCAATCGGCTTTAAGGCCTTGCGGGTCGCGGACCGTGAACCGTGGACGGTGGACTGTCGACCGTGGTCTGGCTCATTATTTTTGGACACAGATTTCATTTTGCGTTTTTCAGAGTATAAGGATTTCCAATGTTCGTATCATTGCAACGGGCTCTTCTTCTTTCGATCTGGCCAAGGATATCGGAGATCCTCTCACAGGCCGGAAGACCGTCTTGAAGCTGCTACCGCTTGCTCAAATGGAGATTTCAAACATTGAAGAACCGCACGAGGCAAGAGCCAACCTGGAATCCCGGCTTATATACGGATCATACCCCGGGGCCTCCTTCGAGGTGATAAATCAGGACAACTACCTAGACTTCATCCAGTAATCTGTTGCCGCCGCTTCACCGTCCACCGTTCACGGTCCTTGGTTTTAATCTGCGTTAATCTGCGTAATCTGCGGATTGAACTCTGCCATCGTCGCTTCCCCCTTCTGACTAATCCCCTCCCGCTTCAGCACCTTGACTACCGTCATCGCGATAATCCTCAGATCCAGGAAAAGCGACCAGTTGTCTACGTACCAAACATCCAGTTTGAACTTGTCCTCCCAGGTAATGGCATTTCGCCCATTCACCTGCGCCCAACCCGTCAACCCTGGCTTGACTTCGTGCCGCCGTGACTGTTCGGGGGTATACCGATCCAGGTATTGCATCAACAGCGGCCGAGGACCCACAATGCTCATGTCCCCCTTCAATACGTTCAGCAATTCCGGCAACTCGTCCAACGACGTGGACCGCATGAATTTCCCAAGGGGTGTCAATCGATCCTTGTCCGGCAGGGCTCTTCCGTCCTTGCTACAGATATCCAACATGGTCCGGAATTTGATGATCCGAAAGGGCTTGCCATCCTTACCCGGCCGAACCTGTCGGAAAAACACCGGCGGCCCCATCCGTTTCCAAATGAGCAGGGAAATGATAAGGAGGAAGGGCGTTGCCATAACCAAGGCAAGTAAGCCCACAATGAGATCGAAAGTCCATTTCAATGGCTACTATCCGCGGATTACGCAGATTTTCACAGATTGGCGCCGGCAGGCGTGGACGGTGGACCGTGGACCGGGGACGGGATCATAGAAAGATGACAAATCCGTCAATGCCTAAATCCCCCATTCCTCAATTCCAAATCCTGTATCCACAGATTACCCAGGTTCGCATGGATTGTGGCCGCCTTTAATACGGCCTCAAAACGTTTGACAAAATACGGTTGCCGTTTTACTATTTTACAAAATGTTTAACTTGAATAAAGGGACTGAAAATGATGGAATCTTTAAAGGTATCGGGAAAAGGACAGGTTGTCTTGCCGGCACATATTCGAAAGAAGTATGGGATCAAACCCGGTTCGAGAATTCAGCTATTCGAATATGAGAATCTCATTTATATCGTTCCCCCATCGAACGACCCCATAGGAGAGGCAGTGGGTTGCCTACCTCCCAAGCCTTCCTTGTCAAAACAACTCCTCCGAGAGAGGCAGAGGGATTTCGCCAAATGATTTCCCCGTACCTTTTCGATAGTCACGCACTTTTGGCCTTTTTCCAGGGGGAAGCAGGATCGGAGGAGGTCAGCAAAATCCTCACCCAAGCTTTGAAGCAAAACATTGATCGTCTGATCTGTATCATCAATCTCGGTGAAATCATCTACATGACAAAAAGGCGTTTCGGCGATGCAAAGAAACTGGAGATTTTGACACGCATCCACTCTCTTGGTGTTACGGTGATTTCCGTTTCAGATGCCATGGTTTACCGAGCGGCCGAGCTGAAGTCGGACCATTCGATTTCATATGCAGATTGCTTCGCTACGGCGTGTGCAATGGAATATTCTGCTACTATCGTCACGGGAGATCCAGAATTTAAAAAAGTCGCCGACCTCATCCCCATTAAATGGATTCGATGACTTCCCTAAAGGGCCCTTTCCCTATGTAAGCCGCTCATCAGTCAAAGGTTGACAGCTCACGGCAGAAACGTTTCGGCTCGACGCGATTCCCTGCAAATCGTGTCAATCCCGGGAAATTCGGTCTGTGTCCGTCTGTGTGGGTCTGTGGCTAATAAGGTTTTTCCTTTTCTCTACGCACCTGCTCCTTGATCCGCTTTACATGACCCCGGCCAAGCCCTTTTACTTTTCCATGCTGCGTTCTCTATTTACTCGAGATCTTGAACGATACATTCTTTAAATATCTTTCCATTTCACACAGCAGCTTCTTTCTTGAATAATGCTCCATGACATATTCACGGGCATTTCCACCCAGTTGCTTCCGTTTGTCGGGGTTCTCATACAGATACAGAATTCCGTTTGACAGGGCGACAGGATCTTCCGATCGAACTACAACGCCCCCTTCCGACCGCCTAACAAGATCCGCGCTGTCTCCGCCCCCGGAGTAAACGACCGGTCTGCCGGCTCCCATATAATCAAACATCTTATTACTAAAGAATATGTCCCAAAAGGGGCCTTCTTTAAACATATGAACACAAATGTCGGACATAACACAAAGGCCGGGAATTTCCGCTCTCGGCTGCGCCCCAAGAAATCTCACATTATTCAAACGGTGCCTGGTACAATATGCCTCGTATTCGGTTCTTTTCTGGCCTTCACCAGCGATCAAAAAATGGATGCTGGTGTCTTTACAAAGTCTGGCAGCTTCAAGTAAGAGGCCCACATTACTAAAAGTACTTAGGGTCCCCGAGAAGAATGCTATGAAGGCATCGTCCGGCACGTTCCATTCTTTTCTCTTGACCTTCGAATCCGGAAGTAATTCATACAGTTCGTCTTCAACACCGTTGGTGATCAGCTTAATGTTTGCCTCGGGAACTCCTTTTCCCAGCATCAAACGTTTTATGCCCGGAGTGACTGCTATCAAACCGTCGCTGACCGTGAAACAAAACCGCTCCAATTTGTCTATCACTGCTATGAACGCTTTATTGCGGATAATCTTCCCGGCTTTCAGTCCCTCTGCCAACATGTCTCTAACTTCAAATATATGTGCTGAGGAAAACATTCGACTGAGAAGACAGGCCGTTAAAGGGGTTAATATAGGAGGAGATGCCGATAGAACCAAATCGACGTTTTGTATCTCCTTGACCGACTCGAGTAGCTGCCGGAATGCCACCATCGTATCATGCATTATCCGGTGCCACTTGGTTTGGCGCGGATTCTTTATGGGCGATGCTACCCGTTTGACTGTCAACGCCTTTAAGTTATCTACCCCGCCAGCTGATTTCAGTCCGACACTGCCGGTCATATAGTGGGTGTTGCTGGTCACCACAATCACATCATGACCGGACCTCACAAGAAAACTTGCCACCTGCCAAGCCCGTATGCTACCCGGTTGGTTGGGTGGAATAAGATTGTATGTTAGAAAAAGGATCCGCACCCTTGGGCCTACTATCTGCAGGCCTTAATGGCCTCAACAATCCGTTCCGGATCTTCATCGCCCAAACCATGATGAACCGGTAACGCTAGGATGTTTTCAGCCAAAAACTCTGTATTTTCAAGCGTCATCTCCTTGCAGAAATCCTCGAAAACAGGCTGTTGATGTAGGCCCCTTGGATAGTGTACGCCGGTTGCGATACCTTTATCTTTTAGACAATCCGCCACATCATCTCGATCCCGGCCGAACTCCTTGGAATCGATGACTACACAATACTGATGCCAAGCGTGTTCGCTGCCTTCCAAGACCCTTTGAGGGGTAATACCCGGAATCCTGGAAAGCGCCTCGTTCAAGTACGCCGCATTTTTGCGCCGCATTTTCAACATATCGTCTAGTCTTTTTAGCTGCTCTCTTCCTATGGCCGCCTCCACATCCGTCATGCGGTAGTTAAAACCCAACATGGTATGATAGTATTTACCCGTTTGTCCGTGGGTTCTCATAAAACGGAGCCTTTCCGAAGCATCTGAATCGTCAGTGCACACCATCCCGCCTTCCCCGACGAACATGTTCTTGGAAGGATAGAAAGAATAACAGACATAGTTACCATAAGACCCTATGTCTTCACCTTTGTAAGTTGCCCCGTGTGCCTGTGCGGCATCCCATACAATCCTTAGGTTATGCGTCCTTGCAAAGCTTTTCACTGCGTCAATGTCACAGGCATTTCCAAAAAGATGGACAGGAGCGATGCCCCTGGTCCGGGATGACACTTTCGCCTCGGCATCCGCGAGATCGATCAAAAACGTCTCTGGATCTACGTCACAGAAAACCGGCTTCCCCCCGGAAAGGGTGACCATACTCCCGGTAGCAATAAAGGTAAAGGAAGGCACCAAGACTTCATCGCCCGGCTTTAGTACGTCCATGTAAGCCAAATGGAGCGCCGCAGACCCGTTTGCACAGGTTATTGCATACCCTGCCCCGACCTTAGCTGCAAATTCCTCCTCGAAGGCTTGGCTTTGTTTCCCCTGCCGCAAGGCCCCTGATGCAAGCACTGCCGTTGCCGCATCTATTTCGTTTTGTAAAAGCTTTATCTCTGCCATATTTATCATCGTCGGTCCTCTTTCTATCTACTGGGTACAGTCATCTCGTTTCCAGCAGTCACGTCGAACCTGCCGGCAGCGTCGATGCTGATTTGGTTCATCACATTAATCAACTCAAGAGAATCATCAATCGTGTTCTTATCCGGCACTTCCTGTTTCAAGATACAGTGGATAAAATAAAGCATCTGGACATCAAAAATATTTCGTTGTCCATATCGAATCACGGTCTTGCCTGCCCCAAAACCTCCCGCATCCTCCTTTAGGAAGATATAAGATGGCATATCTTGTTGAATAGATCCCATGAAAGTGCCGTTTTCCGCCTGAATTTCGACATATTGCGTAAACGCCGGTGTGATAAGGTCCGCCTGGCAAAATATCTCTATTCCACTTCGTCCCCTCAATCTCACCAATATGTAGTCTTCCGCGTCCGCTGACACCCATTCCCCGTTTATATTGCGTTTCGCATATCTCAGGTCACAGGATACTACTTCCACTTCCACCAAAGGGCCGAAGTACCAATTGGCAAGATCCACCATATGCACCAGCATTTCATTGATGGCACCACCTCCCGAGGCTTTTTTGTGTTTCCACGCCTGGTGGCTACCTCTTCCTCCTATTCTGAAAAAGGCACTCAAGGGTTTGCCCATAATCAGATTTCCACTATCCACGGAATGCTCTCGAAAGATCTTGGCCCCCTCCTCAAAAACCGGAACGTGCCGGTAGACATATCCGATAAGGGCAATCCGCTTCATCCCGTTCACCAAACTGCTCAGGCTCTCTATCTCAGGAGGAGATTCCGAGACCGGCTTTTCACAGAAAACAGCTTTCTCCGCTTGAACAGCTTGCATTATCAGCGAGGCGTGGCTGTGCGTGGGCGTACACACAACCACGCCTTCGAGGGCCTCATTTCCAAAGATTTCCTTGGGATCTTTCACCCACGAACACCCTGTCTTTTCCGCAAGAGCCTCCGCTAAAGGCGGTTCCTTGTCACACAGGACCACCTCCACACCGGGAATCTTCTTCAACCCGGATATGTGTTTGCCCGCCTGTTTTCCACATCCTATTATACCTATCTTGTTAGTCTTCAAGATACTTTCTCCAGTTCTTCGCCATATTCAACTCCCTTAACTTCTCAGGAAGGGCACGGATAGAGGCACCATTTCCTTGAACCAGACTCATAGGGGGTATGTCCTTTGTAACCACGGCACCGGCCGAAACGAATGATCCCCTCCCAATCGTAACCCCAGGAACCACAACGACACCACCGCCCAACGTCACACCATCTTCCAGAACCGGCCCCTCGGGCACGTAGGAATCGCGCATCTTCTGAGGATACTTGTCATTGGTAAGGACAACACCAGGACCGATAAAAACACGGGATCCTATGGTTACATGAGTTGGAATATAGCAATTCGACTCGATCTTCACGAAATCTCCGATGGTCACGTGACCGTCGATGACGGTGTGGGAACCTACGACGATATGATCGCCAAAAACGGTATTTTCCCGAATGACAACATGATGGCCCGTTTGAAAATCGTCTCCTGCCGTCACGTCCCCGTAGATGATCGAACCCGCCCTAACCGACCCGTTATTGCCGCATCGAAAAGGCCCACACCCGTCTTTATACCGCAGCCCAAGTATAACGCCCTGCTGGAACCGACAGTCCTGCCCGCTCACGACATTGGTTTCTTCTGAGATCAATTGCCTCTCCCTTCCAGTTCCTCTATAGCACCGGTGTAGCTGACAAACTCATACCCCTGCCTACGAAGGTGATTCACAAACCATATGTACCAGCGTTTCCATGACTGAAATGCATCAGTAAAGTAGAAATCATGAAACAACACCGAAAAATAGTTCAACCCGTCTCTTTCAGCATTGTTGATCATCTGAAGGGTTCTCATTTTCGCTTCCTCAAACCCGCGGTTCTGCCACCGGGATCCATTGCACAATAAATCTGCATCCATCAGCTGAAGCGGAAACTCCCACATTCCCCTCCCCAAACGAAATGGGTTCCGAAAACCCGATAGCGTGGAGTCGAATCTATAGCCGGACTTTTCAAGATATGACAACGTATCGTCATTGTGGGAAAGGCAGTGCATTCGAACCCCGATGTTATCCCCTCCCGTCACATTGCGAAACCGGTCAAATTCGCGGCTGATGCCCTCTGGACAGTCATAACAGATGCCATGCACCCCCACCTCGAAATCAGCCCTCAGAATCTTCTCTATCCACTTTCCGGCCTCTGAAAACGAATAGGACAACTGACGGCCGTTGCTGACACCTATGAAGTAGGTCGCCGGAACGCAACGGCCGGAATCAAACGCCATCAGTTCCTCAATGTTATTCCACCGGTTCGAAAGCGTACGCCAAAAACGTTGCACAATCTCCTTGGCCTGAATCTTACCAAGGCCGCACTCCAAAGACGACCGCAGGAGAAACTTAGGCACCATCAAATCTGCACCATGCTCGACGACCGACAAGTGGTCAACATCATGGGAGACGATGATCTTCATAGGGTGCCTTTGAGGGTGCCTATGACAACACAGGTCTTTCAGAAACAATGCCTTTGTAGAATTCAATCATGGCATCCAAGGCAACATCAAAGTTGTATTTCTCAAGCACGGCCTTCCGACCGCGCCGTCCCATTTCAGCTGCTTCTACTGGATCTTCCAACAACTGACATGCCCCCGCTGCAATACTGCTCGGATCCAGGGAATTCACCACCAAGCCACACTTCACTTCCCGTACGATCTCTTCCATAACTCCACTTTCCTTGGTAACCATGACAGGGACCCCACAGAACATATACTCAAACAGCCGATTCTGCAGCGTAACAACTGCATGAGGAGCCGGGTCAAAAAAGGCACACCCAATGGTCGCCTGTGCAGCCCGTTCAATGTTCTCTCGATAGGTCACATATCCGAGAAGTTCCACATGTTCTTCCACGCCGTACGCAGAGGCAAGATGTCTTGCGGTCCGATCATAGTCTGGAGGGCTAAACTCCCCGCTTAGCCTCAATACAATATCATCATGTCGGTCAAGAATTAACGGCAAGGCGGCAATCAGTTGGTCACAATGGCGTGCCACGGAAATAATCCCGGTCGTCGCAAGTATTCGGGGGTGAACCTTTTTTGGCAGAACCCGATCTTCAAATAGTGACCGATTTACAAAATTGCCGACTGGACACCGCGCCACACCATGTGCCCCAATTACATCGATCATCCTGTCAGTCACACCTATAAGCCCTGATAGCCTCGAGACGGCTTTCTTTTGGCACAAGTGGTAGATTGCGCCAAGCATTTTCCCCCAGTTCTTGTCCGCGAACCTCAGTTTCAATACCTCAGAAAAGTGCTCATGGCTGTCGAAAACAACGTGATTTCCTCTCTTTCGAAGCTTTAACATGAACGGAATAAGGTCGGGATCGTGAAAGTGAAATATGTCTGCTTCTTGCTCCAAACACAGCCTGTATGCTTCATAGGCGGCTTGAATGCGCCTCATTCGACCCTTGCGGCGTTTTAAGGGTATAACCTTAACCCCATCAATGATTTTTGTTCCCATGAACTCTTCATTAGGATTAATAATGAGTGTAACCGAATGGCCTTCTTTCACTAGTCCTTTACATGCCCGATTGAATATTCTCCCGCCCTCTAGAAAATGAGCGGAGCTGACATGACATACCCTCATAAGACTAAAAGACTGTTCGGCGCATTCTATCTTTCACAATATGCAAGGCACTATTGACAATAAACCTTGTCGAATCTGCTACCAACGGTACGTTTAATCTCTGTTTAAACAGATATGGATAGATTCGTGGATCAAGTTTCACAATACGCAAAAAAAAATAATTGGTATTAATCCAGTATTTTGCCGATGCGATGGCATTTGCACTTCCGGCATTTCCATTCTCGGTTCCCACATACCTCTTCACGAGAATGTTACCCGTACATGCGGCACAAAGAGAATGCTGAAGCCAGAATCGTGGGTTAAGCTCAATCGCCTTGAACTGTCGACTATTTCCGTCGTACACATATTCAAGTTCAAAGGGGCCGTCAAATTCAAGATAATCAAGAACATTCCGTGTCGTTTCTATCAAACCCTCCGGTGGATCGATTCTCTCCACAACATCGCCGTTACCGTTCTTCGGCGGATGCTGCAAGACATTGCGGGTGGCAATATATTCGTGCATGTGGGGGTCGTGCCATCCGCAGATGGACACATTGTCCTTGTCGGCTACACTTAACAGCTCCTGAAAACACCATTCATCCCTTTGATGGCCCTTTTTGAATAGTTCTTCTTCCTGCTTATGAAGGTCACACGCCTTGTAGATCGGATGATTTCTGGGATTCCTGACCATACCCTTCCAGGTTTCACGGAATCGGAAGAAGAACGGTCCATGGAAGTGCTTCCACGAATCATCCTTGCTGGATATGGTATCCGGAACCAAGGCAAGCTTGTTTTCAGAGAGCTTCCGGTAGAACTCGAAACGGTCCAGGATTACGTCCAGTTTTTCAACCGATCCGAGTCTGAAAAAGGCATTTTTAAGTGATGGTTGCTTTAATTCCTTCTTGAACACCCTGTGGTATCGTTCGTCAAAGAAGAAAATGTGTTTTATGTCGCCTTTCGGAACCAAGCGGTCAATCTCACGAAATAGGTCAGCCGGCTGCTCAATCTCTATCGCCTTTACTTCGCAGAAGCTAGACAGTTGATCACAAAGTGCCGGGCCGGAGTGATTGATCTTAAGAACAAGTACTTTCCCGCCCCAACCCGCCTCCTGAAGGCCTTTAACCACACTATAGCCGCTCAGGTGATGAGAAAGGATGATGGCCCACTTAGTCTGATCAGCGATCTCTATCAATTGAATGCCACCTTTTCAGCATGACGTGTAAGATTACCCTTCTTCTTCATCCATTCGAGAATCCTTTTAGCACTTCTATAAATGTCCAGCTCTTCTGCCCGATTGAGAGCACCTTCTTTCAACCGAAATCGAAGTTCTTTGTTTTCCTTCAAAACAACCACGGCATCTCTTATTTGCTTTATATCAGTTGGCTCCACCAGTATGCTGCAAGTATCGTCAAGAACGGCCCTATTGAAACCCCGATTTGAGCTTACTACAGGCAAGCCACACGCCAACGCCTCCAGCACGGCATTACATGAACCTTCTCTTAGAGTCGGTAGCACGAAAACGTCAGAGGCAGACAAATACTCAGGGACCCCGTCATGTGGAATCACCCCCTGAAAGAGAATGCGCGGTTCATCAAAGCGAACTGGACCCGATCCAATGAACACCAACCCAATGTCATCAATGCCCCGGACAGCATCGATTACACGATGCGGGCCCTTTCGTTCGTCAAAATGCCCGACGAAGCAAATGATGAATTTGTCATTAGGTAAACCATGTTCCTTCCGCATGGAAAAACGTTCTCTGGGATAGAACACCGATCGATTAACGCCATTGTTGAATACGACGATCCTATCCTGATCCATGTCGAGCCTCCGCTCCAAAGCCAGTTTCATGTCCCAGGAATTGGCAATTATGCCGCTGACCCCGGAAAAATCTCTTGCAGCTTTACGCAGACCCGCAGATTCCAGGCTCCATTCCCCACTCTCACCGGCTCGAACAAAGGAGGGGACTCCTAGCTGTCGTCCGAGATGAACTGCAGTTGCCCCACCTGGATACATGAAATGGCCATATACAAAGTCCGGCGGACGGTCCAAAGCCCTGAGCGACCTTCGGCAGGCATTCCTGAAGGCCAGATACGTAAAATATCCCGTGTTGAACCCGAGTAAATTCTTCTTGGAAAATGAGAAATAGGAAGGTCGACTAACACGAATAGGATTGTCGGCTACCGCGACATCCGTTGTCTTATCGTCCTTCATGCACCCGATGAGTCTCTCTCGAAGCCTAACCGGACTTACCACAGAGCACCTTACACCTGCTTTCGCCACAGCCCGCACAAACTCCTGTACGAAGGTAAAAACGTACGGTTTTATACCGGAGGGGTAATTCGAAGGCGTAAAAAGAATATGGGGAGGGTCAGATGGAGTCACATCCTCTTTCCGGGTATAAGCCATCCCGTGTCCCATGGCACTTTTAGCCGATTACACCCAGAGGATGACACTTTTTCCCTATGATTCTTCACCTGTTGCATCAGCTTAGAAGTAAATACGGAGATAGCTGTTAGTAAGATGAAAGTCGGCTGAGACGTATAATGGGGGGTACCAAGTCCAATAAACATGATGGTCAGCAAAGCAATACCAACCATTTTGGTTAGGTATTTGTCAATTGGACCTTCCAGCAATCGGAGCAGCCTCAGAATTCTTACCAGCAAGAATAAATAGAATGCATGATAGAGTAAAAAACCGACCCCCCCTGTGGTCGCCAACGGTTCAATGTAGTCAGAATGGGAATACTGTCCTGTGCGATAGTATTGGCCGAAGTTGTTTATTCCTACACCGGCTACGGGCTTCTCGAGAAATACTCTGAAACCGCTTCTGTACATTTCATAACGCGGGTTGTGTCTGACGGCTTCGCCTACATCAACCTCTCGATCAGCAAGACTTCGACCCCGATCAAAGAAATCATCGAAACGATCTCCCAAAACCGTCTGCTGCATAACGAAAGGAATGATTTGCAAAATAATAAACAGGGTGATTATCACGAAAATTCCCCGAAAGAAATAACCCTTAGCCCCTTTTGCCGTGCTCGAGGCAAAGACTGTCCAAAAAGAAATGACGAGCAGAAGGGCGAGAGAAGATTTTCTGGAACCTGTTGCCAGGATGACATAGACGGCAGCAGGTATAAAACAAAAAATTGCACCACGAATCAGATTCTTTTTTAGGCCGGTTAAATTCCAAAACATCATGGCACAAATGACACCATAGACCATTCTAAAACCCAATGAATTAGCATTTTGGGTCAGGCCCAAAATACGCTCGTTGACTTCCAACACGGGAGTAGGTTTTGTCAAACCGCTCGCAACCGCCCCTAACTGAATAATGAACCCCACAATGAAGGCAAGATAAACCACGTCAAGGTTTTTCTGATAACAAAGAATCGCATAAACCGCCCACACCATCGCCAGCATCTGCACTGCTATTTCAATGCCTCTTAAATAGTCCTCCATACTAGTGGCGACTAACATACCGGTGATTCCGGCCCAACCGACCCACAAAGTATAGCTGATTAATTCCGGAGGAATGGGCCTCAGTTTTTTCAACGTATCGGGAAGTCCCGTCATTGTGCTCAAAACGGCAGCCAATACCATAACAATACCTAAAGCCACTTGCTGGCCGGCTCCGTACAGAAAAAACGTCCCGCAAGCAAACAAAAACAGTGCAATGCCGTCGAACCTTTTTATCCATGAAAAGGCACGAGTACGATCAAGCGTTGTTTCTGGTGTATCATACGGTCGAACGCCCTTCCCGAATATGCCCCCATAACCGCAGAATTTCGGAATCTGTTTGAGCCCCTTACTTTTGAACTTGGCAGCTGCTGGATGAATCATCAAACCTTGATGTCGTCTCACACTAAACGGCAACCGGTTTCCTGGCTGTTTTATTGGCCAGAATGCTGGTGATTAAGTAGTCTATTCTCTCGTTCGCACAAGCATTTCTTGAAAAATCGCCCTCTTCAAATATCCACTTACCCGTTGCCCTTCCAAGCCGATAGCGGCCTGGCTTTCCGTTAACGCGTAACTGATCAGCAGGAGTGCTGGCCCCAAAAACCGTTTGTAGCTCGTTGACCAACAATCGTCCATCCCGGGTCTCAAATATGTCCACATCCATACTGGTGAAACCGCCCTTTTCAGTAACTTCGTGAAGCAAGTCAAGCAAGGGCCGAGGAGGATCCAACCAGCTCCATGCGTGCGATCCGCTGTGAAAATCACCTACCTTCTCTTTTCGGTAACCGAAATAGGAGTCTCCGATGCGCACCATCCGCCACTCCTTGGCTTCAGGTAGATATTCTTGGAACAATACAAAACCCCACTGACGGTCCATAGGGTTACGACGCTTGGGTGCTATCCCTTTCCGGAATGCCTTCTTCACAAGTTTCCGTGCATTCCGGCGGTCGCGCAGGATCACAACACCGCTGGTCGTGGCCCCGGCATTTGTTTTGAATACGATAGGCAGACTAGCCTCCTCAAGAAAATTGAGCGCCTCTCGCAGATTGTAGAAACACCAGGTTTTCGGATGCGGTATACCGGCTGCCTGAAGCCACATGTGCACCCGGCGCTTACTCTCATAAATCCACACCTCGTCAAAGGAAGGATAAAGCGTTAGGCCCATCTCCGTATCCATAATCCGCAAGCGTTCGTCAAACATCTCCTTCCAAATGCTCACGCCGGTAGCCGGCCAGACCAGGAATGCGTTACACTCAGCACCCTTTAGGCACTGCTGCCAGTCATTACGGGCAATATCAATGAGGCGATAGGAAACGTTCAACTCACGGCAGGCTGCGATGTAGAACTTGTGGTACTGATAGAACTCCTCCAGGATGCCCAGCCTACAGGGGCTATCGGGATACTCCATATAGGGTGTGTCATTCACGTATGGATTATTCTTTTTGCGCAGGTAAATGTCGTATTCAGGGAGAGAAAGACGATTGCGCAGCAGCACACGCAGCCTATCAGGCAACGCCTTTCTTCCCAATTCCATAATTCCGTGGGATGCCTTCATTAATCTCCTCTCGGCTTCTAAGTAGTCGCTATTGGCCGCTTTTCAGGTATTCGTGGAATGTCACGAGAAGTGATCCCAGAAAAATGGCAGTGGCACTCTGTGCGTAGTCTCGCATGCACATGTGCCAATCAATCTCCGGGAAGACGTCATGCAGGGCCTGATCAATACTTTGCAGTGATTGGCTGCACGAAAGGAGAGCCTTGTACATTTTGAGGTTTTGCATACCCAAGCCTTTTTTCGAGACGAGCATTCGCTTGCGACCCATTTCAAGGCTATCCGGCAAATACCCCTTAACAGCACATTTGAACTTATATTTCCATGGTTCCCGAGATAGAGGGAATCCATAGTGGGATTCCACCGAAGCTACAGCCGGGTCGACTCTCTGCAGAAGGGCGCTCTGAAAACGGCCGGAAACCCCCAAATGGGGAGTGGCAAGATATCCGACTTCAATCACCTTGGGTTCGATAAAGGGTGTCAGGAAGAAAGCCAACTGGTTGTGGGCGTTGTGGTTGCTGCCGTCACAGTCCGGCATACGCAACTCGCTGTAGTAGCGTCGTACCTCCGGTAATCCCACCCTGCCTTTAAGGTCCAAACCGAGCCTTGCTTCCATTTTTGAAAGAATAGACTCATAGATGGCATCAAGGCGTTTCGCCTTTTCAAAGGCAAAAGGCGTAAAAACATAGAAGACATGATTGTAATACCACTTGCGGAAATCAAAATGCCGACGGCTTGTCAGATAGTAGTTACGATAGATCTCACCACCCAAGCCATTCAGGCTAACACGGTTGTCGGCCAGGGTCTTGGTTTTGTATTCGCGCGTATAGGTCTCACTAAAAGCCCCCATGTTGTGCGAGCAGCGTCCGTCATAGTAATAAAGGCCATCCTCCAGTATTTGTGCGAACTGGGCTTCTGTCTGTGCTGACATGGGCCGTGTACAAACCACATGCAAGGGCGTGTTACGCCGGGCGGCCATTTGAGAGACTATAGCCTGTTCATTGTCATGCACACCTTCCGTCCAATGGGTGTGAAGGGATAATGGCCGAGTCAACGCTTTCGATGCAGCGAACACCAGCCGCGAATCGTAACCACTGGAAAGACCCAGCTCGGCGCCGTACTCTGCACAAAGGGCATCGGCGTCTTCCATATACTGATCCAAGCAATGGACCTGCTGTTCAAGACAATCTTGAAAACCGTTCTTTGCCCCCCTAGCATCGTGAATGTTCAAAGCAGGCGTAATGATCTCTAGGGTTTCATCCCGGGGCTGCCGAGAAAGCGGCGGTGCCCATTGGTATACATCTTCCACCAATGTATCCGGACCCAGAATATAGCCCTTCGCAATTTTTTCATAGAAAGCCATCCGGTTGATAGCCAACGGTTGTTCAGAGGCACACAACACTGCTAGAAACGATGTCGAAATGCAGTTGAACCCAGCGTTGTAAAATAAATGCTGAACGTTCAATGGGTCCGTCAGGATACGAATGTGACCTTCAGCCCAGAAAATCAAGACATAATTGCCCAACAGCGCACCATAGTCAATGCCGTCCTCTACGAAATCGGCTAACAATTTCTCCAACGTCGACCTGTAACTTTTTCCTTTATACACTGGAGATCCACACGCGAACAACCCGGTTGCATTGTCCCGTTGAACATAGTTGGGTGAACTCACGAGCTGCTTAGCATACAGATTCAAATCCCAGCTAGACAGGCGAAAAGAGTTTCCTGTTGAGAAACCTTTCTTTCTGAAGATTGTTTCTACAGCATCCAGATTTGTACTGTGGTTACTTTTGTATAAAAGGAAGCCACCCATGAAATCATTCGTTTTACTGTCGGTTAGGCAATCGAGGGTTTTGAAGTAGCGTTAGCACAGCTTCCCTGTGTGATTCACAGCGGATGAGATTTTGAAGTAAGAGCCGGTGACGCTTGGAAATCAATTTCTCGGCTAGATTCGTGCGTCTATTCAATGCTCGCATAATTCGGTTATCAAAACTTCCGAACGCCATTTCCAAGTAGTAACTGTTTCGATTTTGCAGGCAGAAATCGAGCCACATATCATAGAGCTGATGCCGATTGAGAATCTTCTCGGATAGTTTGTCTATGGTTTCAAGGAAGCCCCTCTCTTTTTCCTCACTCATTCGATCTGCACCGGGTTTATCATTAGACTGAAGGAACGGTATCAAAGTCATTGTTTTTTCTAATTGATTCGAGATATCAATACGAACCAGAAACCCTTCCCTCCAAGACTCTTTCATTGTGGTCTTTGTGTCGTAAATCAAATTTCCTTGCCCATAAACAATAAAGCCATCCTCATAGTGTTCGTAACACCCAGCGCAGTGCGAGTGTTGACAAATAACGACATCGGCACCAAGCTCAATGAGAAAACGACAGGTATCTTGCAACCATGGGCTGGGGAAAGGACATCCTTGAGCACCGGCATGTAGTAAAACAACTAATAGATCAAACCTCCCGTTGTTATTACGTAGAGTGCGAAAAAAACCACGAAAAAATAAAGGATTGGCACCAGGAGAAGTGTTTGTAGCAATTGAAAACTCGCTTTCCGCCATACCAATAAACCCGATCCGTATACCATTTCGCTCCAAGACAAGCATCTCCTTGGCTTGTTCTTGATTTTCCCCACCGCCGAAAGTAAAGATCCCGGCTCTATGGAAGGCCTTTATGGTGCTATAAATGCCCTCAGGTCCGTAATCCATAATGTGGTTGTTGGAAAGATTAACAGCAGTGATGTCGGCTGCTTTGAAGCCTTCAATACAATTAGGATGTGCTTTAATATTAGGTCCGACCTTAATACACCGTTCACCTTTTGCAGTAAGAGGGCATTCCAGATTAACAATCGTAAAATCAGCCCGCAGGAATTGGGTGGAGAGCTTACCAAATAATCTACCGACATCCCCCGTCTTAAACAAGTCTTCGTTTCTTAGTGTTGGGCAAACATCACCGCCAACTAACAGAGAAACACCATCTGTGTCTTCTATCGACCCGCCCATACTCGATTATCAGACACGCATTTCCATGAATTTAGATCCGTATTAACTAATCTAGAGAGATGATCAACATCATCACAGAAAAACTCCACCAACTCCTTCCTGAATGAGGGATCCATTGGTTTACGCACAAAATGGTCCGCGTTTAGATTTCTCAGCGCTGGTAGAAGTTTTAACCTATCGATTCGAAATACATTCTTTGTTCTTTGTACTACCTTATTCAAGCTTCTTGGAGGTCTTTGAGTAAAACTCGAAAGGCATTTCAGGCGATGCCCTTTGTTGGAATTAACTTTTTGAAAGTCATTCCGTCCATCGGACACGAGGCCAAGAAAAGATAATACATTTCCATAGACACGTTTTGTTGCTCGAGAAAACTCATCGAATAAAACTACACTTACTTGCTTCTTTGGAAAGATAGAGAACAACCTTTCAACCTGTTTCCCTAGCATACCAACATCCCCGTACTGCAAGAATTCAGTGTTTCTCTTATATCGAGGTAAGTTTTTGCCCTTACGTCTATCTTTTTGCATAGCCCAGGCTCTCTGAAAATCCGACACATCCTCACTATGATTGTAGACCAACTGGGAATGAAGAGAATAGACCAAATCGACGGGATTGCGGAGCATGACAATGATGCGTGCATCAGGGTTGTAATCGCATATGTTACGGATCGCCACTTTTGAATACAGGTACCAAACCGACGCCTCGCCGACAGCTTTGTGAGACTTAGATACACCTTCAAAGCATGCCATGTAGCGATCGAAGCTATCTATGGCTCGGTGCTGAAAATCGTCACAAAAGTAATAGGGCTCTTTGGGATCGGACATAAACACTTCGGGGTGAGTGCGAAGGTAGTCACTCAAGGCCGTCGTGCCGCACTTAGGAGCACCAACGATGAAAAAATTCGGAATCTTCATCTCTGCAGTCGTATTAAGCTGAAAACACTCGGATTAAGATCCATTTTCCGCTTCACATAAATCAGCATGAGGGCGTTCCACAATACCATGCTGAGTGTCGTAGCGGTTGCTGCACCATTTACTCCAAAAGACGGAATGAGCAACGCATTGAACAGAATATTCATCAAGGCACAACTGCCCATCGTATATAAAGCTGATTTATGGTGTCCGGTCATGGTCATAACCAGCATGACCGATCCGGCCATGACGTTTGCAAGCTGGCCGACACTCAAGACATTCAGTGCATCATGCGCTGACAAAAAAGGTTGACCAAAAAAGAGCAATATGGGACGACCGGCCGTAAGGATAATCAAGATAACAGGTAGAGCACAAATCAGTGCCCCAAGAGCCGCAAAACCCAGCGTACGCTGCAATTCCGCTATCTGTTTTGATGTATAAAGTCTTGAAATCATCGGGCCGGCAATAGCGTTAACTGCTAATAAACCAAAAGAGATGAGTGTCGTAATGCGATGGGCAATACTGTAAATCCCGACACTCTCGGCATTTGAGAGAAACCCAAGCATTACCTTGTCCGTCTGGTTCAAGAGAGTGCTGATGCCCGAAAGCAAAAGAAGCGGTAACGCTGTCGAAAACCACTCTCCCTGTTGATAGTTTGGCGTACATTGCCAAACTTTCTTCTGGAGTTTACGCCATAGCCAAAAAAGCGAATAAGCAACAGCCAATAAAAACGCAAGTCCGTTTATGCCGACCGCTGTATATCCATTTGGGCCTTTCCCAACTATAACGTAAAAAACCGCAGCGCCAAAAATAAGGCAGGTGGGGCGTATGATAAGATCGGCCGTTTGAGATAAAACAATGCGTCTCAAACCTCTGAGTGCCGAACGAGCGTAGTTTGCCACGGCCATTAAGGGTAATGACAATGCTCCCAGGTAAAACGCATACCGTAATTCGAAGTTAAGCGTATCACGAAAGACAAATGTTATTAGCCCACTTAGTAATACAGCAATAACGATGCTTCCACCCAATATGATCAGAAACGCATATATCAGAATCCCTTTGAGAAATCCCCATTCCTCTCTTGCTTCATACTGGGGGATATACCGAACGATTACAGAATCGAAACCCAGTTTGGCCGGCAAAACCAAAAGGCCCATCCAGGAAAAAACCAATACAAAGATACCATAAGAATGGCTACCCATGGTTCTGGCCAGGATCACAGCGGTAAGCAGAGTTATGCACCGCCCACCGATGTTGAGGGCGACAGAGGCCCCGGCGCCCCGTATCAATTCGTGCACAGGGTTGACGGTACGACCGTCCTTAAGAAGCTTTAACAACTTATCTGCGGTCGCTTTTTGTATCAAGGAACTCACTATGATGCAGTGATAATCATCCAGCGGATAACATCATGCATGCCGGGTTCGTTCAGTTTTGATGATTGAGACCAGCGATGGCTTTACCTAGAATGTGATTGTAACGCAAACGACTACTTTCAGAAAAGAGATTGTACCCTTCCCGTCTGCCTGCAACCCCGGCACCGTATATCCAAACGTAATCCATAGCCTTCAACAGAAATGCATAAGGCTTCTCGAAATCTTCGATAGAACGTATCTCCAAGTGTTCCGATGCGGCTGCAGGAGCCAATCGGGTGCGGATCCAACTGTTTTCACTTAAGTTCTCATATTCGTAGAATGGGGCAATACGTCCTGCAAAAAACAAGTGCCGGCCATGTTTCTCCTTTATGGGCCAGATGGTCCGTATCACTTCACCTATCTTGTATTTTAGATGCTGCATATTGTTGTAGGTATACTGACCCACCTCACCATCGATGACTTTCAGTGCGTAGTCCCGTTCTTGGGCACGTTGCAGTATCCCAAGCACGATATACGCGTAACTCTGAAAGCATTTTGCTGAGTCGGTCAGGCCAGCTTCAAACAAGATACGTTCGATGTAGTCACACCCCTTGTGTGTGATAGTAAAGTCGGCACTGTAGAAATAGAGAGCCGCCTCCGGGTAAATATCGTTCACCATATCGGCCATGTCCGCGCCAATTTTTTTTAACCGGGTCACAACCTGCTTGCCACTTTTAAGATTCAGGAGGCTGAGATTGGCAATTTTTCTAGACTGGTGGCAGTTGTACGGCTCGGAATCGATAAAAACGCCCGGCGCATTCGTTTCTCGTGCAAGCCGCAAGGCTATTTGAAAATTGGCTAAAAAATCGGTAAGGGCCCCTTGTTTGTCGTATAGGTCGAGCAAATCTATTTTACTAAACGGTGTGTCGGCAATATTGCGCTTCTTCCAGTAAGCGTTGCGTTGATCAAAACGGGAATGTTCCGAAGAACCAACCATCCGGTTGATGAAGATGAGCGGCCATACCGCCTTGGAACAATCCCTAATCAACGGAACTACCTTGTTGAACCTCTCTTTCGTGAGCGCGTGCGTTTCGTAGGCACCCATCAAGGACGCGTTCATGCTGGTAAAGGGTGATTCTTTCAGAGCCCGAAGGTGATGCAACTCAAGTTCCCCATATCTCGGTGTGTAAAAGCTGAAGTAAAGAATGTCTTTTACGTGCCCGGCCCGTCGGATAAAAACCGGCTTAGTTTTTTGAAAAAGGATATTTTCCTGTTTTTGAAGCGTCAGAGAAACATTATAGTAACCATCGTCAGGCAGTGTGGATGGCTGAACAGTGATACTCAGCTGCTGCGGCGGGTTATCGATGTTCTTATCCCAGACGACCTGTCGGCTTTTTTCCAAACTCACCTGTAAGTCGGCACCCACAAGGTTCCTTGCGCTCTGGAAGTGAATCTTCGGTTTTTCCTTCGGGAAGAGCAAGGTATGCTGGACGGTAAATGAAGTGCCCCGGCCGGCCAACAAGCGTACCTCGGTTTCATTCAGAACCCGATGGTAAAGATAGATATCCTGAACGCCACCGTTGAAAGGCCCTTTCAAACCCAACGAACCGATCTGGATCGTGTTTTGTCCGGAGTGAGTCTGTTTTGCCTTCACTTGCCTGGATACCGAAACATCATCTTGATAAAGGGTCAACCGTCCCTTGTCGAAAATGGCAGCCACAAACTGCCACTCTCCCAAAAAGACCTTTTTCTTTCCAATTAGACGGCTACTGTTTGATGCACTGCCATCGGCGGAAACAACAAATTGCAGGCGACGCTTTTTGTCGACAACAAGGGCGAAACTTCGATCTCGAGGATACTCCCATGCTCCAAGGATGCTCCCAGACACAGTTTGTGGCTTGAACCAGACCGCAACGGTAAAGGTGTGTCTTAATAGATCGGCGTTAATTTGCCCGATTTGCAAGGAACTGTTGCCGTCAAATACGGCCGCGGGGCCGTTGGGTGTCGATTCCCACTGGACATTTCCCTCGATTTTGCCATGTGGTAATTCCCGAGAATCATGTAGCCACCTGCCCAGTAGCCCGTCTTTCAACGCTATGGATTCAACGGCAGTTTGGCTCGGGTTTTCGCCGCGGGGTAGACTTGCTGCCGCTGCGACCTTGCACCCCCATCCGATGGTTAACAGAACAAAGACCAAAACCAATGCCGGCACTCTCAACGGTTGGCAAGTTCGTCGGCATTGGAAGCTGTAGCGACTTTTCCGCTTCACCACTTGATTCCCCTGAAAATGCGCTCCGGCAAGATGCCGTCCTGATGACGTATCACTGTCTCCATCATGCCGGCCAGGACATCCTCTGTCAGGTAGTTGGGTTTTAACCCCAAATCCTGTAGACCCGTGTACGTGGGATTGTAATAGTGTTCTTCCTTTTCTTTCCTCGGATTCTCAATCTGCTTGATTTGCACCTTCAGCCCCAACGTGCGACCAACCCGTTGCACCTTTTCGGCCAGTTCATTGACCGAGAAGGTCTCCGTCACCTGATTGAACACATGGAACTCACCCTCGGCCGGCGGATTCAGGGCTGAAAGCGCCACGCAGGCAAGGGTATCCTTGATGTTCAGATAACCCCTGGTCTGGCCACCCTTTCCGTACACCGTGAGCGGATGGCCGGCTGCGGCTTGGACAATGAACCGGTTAAGCACCGTACCGAAGATTTCGTCATAGTTGAAACAGGTATCCAGCCCATCCCCTATCTTCGTTTCATCCGTTTCAATTCCATATACGGGCCCTTGCATTAGATCCGTGACCTTGATGCCCCACGTGCGTACGTAAAACCAAAGCATGTCGGTATCCTGGATCTTCGTCGTGTGATACAGGCTGCTGGCCTGGCGCGGAAACAAGAAGCGATCCTTGCGGCCCTTGTGCGCAATGTCGATCCACCCTTCCTCGATATCGATGTCCGGCGTACCATACTCCCCCATGGTCCCGAGCTTGATGATGTGACAGTCCGGCGCGAACTGTCGGACCGCCCACACCAGATTCAGTGTGGCCAGGAGGTTGTTACTTACCGTTAGTCGCGCCGCAGAATAGTCAATCATGGAATAGGGTGCCGAAGGTTGTTCGGCGTAGTGCACCACCACATCCGGCTTAAATCGTTCAAACAGGTCAGAAACAAACCCGTAGTCGCAGCAATCCCCAATGGCAAACTCTATGGTGTTGCCTGTTGTTTTCTGCCAGAGTTTTGTCCGGATCGCCAGATTGGGAACGGAAAAGAGCGGTTCTAGGTCGTGTTCAAGACACAACCGGCGCCGAAGATAGTTATCCACAGCCACCACATCGTGACCGCGTTGGGAAAAATACATTGCCGTCGGCCAACCCAGATAACCATCCGCCCCAAGGATCATCACACGCATCGTTTAGAATTGCTCTCCATATTTGGGAATCAAGCAGTCCTACATCCCTTTCGGCCAGAGCCTTTCGGCAGGATGTCTGACCTCTAAAGTCTCTTCAAGGAGCCGGTTGGTATCCAGAAACGCAGCCAGTTCCGATTTGGACAAAGGGGTTTCGTCGGCAGAAAGGTACGGATTCGTTACATCTCGTGAAATGACATCCGGGTAATCATGAACATTCTTCTGATAGAGATTCTTGAAAGCGGGTAAGACTGCAAAATACCGAGGAAGCTCCCAGGACCGCCGTGTTTCCTCCAAGGTCATCAGCTCTTCATACATCTTTTCGCCGGGCTTGATACCAATGATTTCGATAGGAACGTCGGCAGGCTGATGCCCATATTCCGGGGCGAGCTTTTCGATCATCACTTGAGACAGGTCCTGAATCCTGATCACCGGCATCTTGGTGATAAACACCTCGCCGCCACAGGCTACCACCGCTGAATTGATGACCAGGCGCACCGCTTCTTTAATGCTCATGATAAACCGAGTCATACTCATATCCGTTATCGTCACCGGCCCGCCTTTGCGAATCTGTTCCCGAAAAATGGGGATAACCGACCCTCGGGAACCCAGGACATTACCGAATCGTGTGGAGGCAAAAATGGAACTATTCCCTCTTGTGTTGGTATTTGCGGCCGTGATGAGTCTTTCCCCCATGAGCTTGGAAGTGCCCATGACATTCGTCGGGTTGACGGCCTTGTCAGAGCTGGTGAATATCACCCGCTCCACATGGTTGTCCAAGGCCGCATTGATCAGGTTTTGAATGCCTAATATATTTGTTTGAACGGCTTCAAAGGGCGATCTTTCACAAAGGATAACATGTTTGAACGCGGCGGTATGGAATACGACGTCGACCTGGCGCATCTGTTTGGACAGCTTGTCCCTGTCCCGAACATCCGCCAATGCAAAAAAGGCGTTTGGATGGACCGAGAATTCATGTTCGAGAAAAAACAACTCGCTTTCATTGTTGTCAATGCCGATCAGTTCCCCGGCATCGTATTCCTCTAGAAGTTGGCGGACCAGCTCGCGGCCTACGGTGCCACAGGCCCCGGTCACGAGGATTCTTTTTTCATTGAAAAAATCGTTCATTGGTAAGTGCTTTCAGTGGGGTGGTGGATGGAGAAAGCGGAGAACCGTGATCCAGAAACTATAATCCGCGGATTACTTAGATTGAAAGAATAAGGGCATAAGGTGCAAGGTACACGGTTCAAGGTAGAAGATACTGGGCGTGACGACCGAGAAGCGTGAACCGCAAAAACAGGGGTCAGGGAACGGGGGATCTGGGGTCGGTAACAAAGAACCGTGCCCCCTCCTAGTTCTTCCCGTCCACGAACAGTCCAAGGAACTCGCAATTTCAGCGTCCTCTAAAGAGGGATGCAACGGGCAGAATTTGGACATCGCCGATGGTCTGATATTCATCTCCCAGATAGAAAAGATAGCGCCTTACAGGGCGGTCGCGGCGAGCCTTGAAGTCGGCGAGATTTCCGATATCTCGGGGGCCGGGGTTCTTCGTGGACTTCACTTCCACCGCATATACTGCGTCGTCCGCTTCAAAAACGATGTCAATTTCCCTTCCAGCGGCACTCTTGTAGTAATAGAGCTGGTCGCTCCCGATGAATCCGAGCTTTCTACGCTTTTCCAACTCACAGATCACGAAGTTTTCCAATAACTGGGCTTCGGCAACGTCTCCGCGAAAACTCAGAATGATCCCATTGTCACAAAAATAGGTCTTTGTCGCCTTGACATAACGCTTGGCCGGACCATGTTGATAGCCGTACAACTTGAACGTCATCTGCGCCTGATTGAGGGCATTCAGATACTTCTTGGCGGTCGGATGACTGATGCCGGCCTCTCTGGCGAAATTGGACACTTCAAGATGCGAGCCGAGTGATCGAATGAGATGATGAAACACGGCCAACAAGCCGTCCAAGTTTTCGATGTTGGAAAGCTGCATCAAATCCCGGGTGAAATAGCTGTTCCTGTAGTTGACGAGAACCCGTTTCTTGGCTTCGGCGTTCTCCTTAGTTACAACCTCCGGGAATTGACCGTAGGTTAATGCCTCACTCAGCTTTCGGTTCGCCTCCTTTATCTGGGGAAGGTCGGCTTCTTCGTGGAATATCGAATGCGTTGGGAGACCTTCTCGCTCTCCCCAACATGCAACGGGAAGGGAAATTAGTTCCATGCGTCCCGCCAGGCTGTCGGCCGCCGCGTCCAGCAAACCAATCGTGCTGGATCCGGTCATCAAAAATCGGGCGTCTTCGTTGTCGATGGCGTACTTGGCAGCAACCGTTAACATGGGAAACCGTTGAATCTCATCGATGATGGCGGCCTGCCCCAAGGCCTGGATGAACCCCTTGGGGTCCCGCTTCGCCCAATCCAGGTCATCCAGATCGTCCAGCGTTCTGTAAGGGAGCTGCGGAAACAGGTTCTTGAGCAAGGTCGTTTTGCCCGAACGTCTCGGCCCCACGAGCAAACAACTTTGGCCTGCCGGAATTCTTAGCCATCTTGAAAACATACTTGCAAAATAGCATGGATAGATTGAAAGTCAAGGTTAAATATGTCCCCCGTGCATGGGAAGAACAGGGGTCAGGGAACAGGTGTCAGTAAACAAGAACAAAGGAATCCGCAGATTACGCATATTGAAACCGCTTGCGCGACGGGTGTAGAAGCGTTCAAAACTTTCAAGCTGTTCGATCGCTGACGCTCGTTAAAGACGCAAAAACAAATCCGCGACTTTCTTCTTTTTGCTTTTCACCCTTTGCCTTGCACCTTGTGCCTTTTCACTTCCCCCTTGAGCCATATGCCTTTGTTTTTCTAAATCTGCGTAAATCTGTGTAATCTGCGGATCACGGTTCTATGAGATGTACTTGTTCCGCTTGCCGCTCGGCGCCTTGTTCAGTACCGTACCGATCACATTCGTCTCTTTCAGGAGTTCCATCGCCTTGTAGACCGCCTCCCCCTGAGACTGGTCATGGGCAACGACCAGAATGACACCATCGACGTACTTGGATAAAATCAGGGCATCCGCCGTACCCAATACGGGCGGGGCGTCGAAAATGATGTAGCGATCCTCATAACGGGTCTTCATCTCGGTGATCAGGTTTCTCATCGCCGGAGATCCCATGATTTCAGCGGAACCGGCAAACGTCTGGTTTCCCAGCAGCATGGTGAGTTTGTTAATACCCGGGTTGACGAGTCGTCCGGCCAGGTGCCCATTGCCATGCAAAGCGTCGGAGAGACTCCCCGGCGGGGCGAGTTCAAACAACTTGTGCAGACTCGGTTTCTTGAGATCGGCATCTACCAGGAGTACCGTATGCTCGAGTTCTTTGGCCAGGCTGATCGCCAGGTTGGCGGCCGTCAAGGACTTGCCCACGTTGTCTTCGGCGCTGGTCACGAGCAACGTATTCAGCCCCTTTTCCCGGGTCATTTGCAGAAGCTGTGTCTTCAAGACCTTGTAGTGTTCCGCCGCGGGGGAATCATCGAAATAGGCTTCCAGCCTGTTGCGTTTCAGCGTTTCTTCCGGCACCTTGACGATCTTGCTGTGCGTATAACTGATGGGAACGGGTAGCGTGTTCATCGGTCCCCCCCCACCGATGAGCCCCTCTCGGGTGACAACCATGTGCCTGCCGCAGTTTTGGCATTTCCCGGCGGCCCGTTTCCCCGGGGGTATCTTCTCCGCGGAAATCTTGTAACGCTTATGGCATAAGGGGCAGGTAATGATCATTAATCACTCGTAGACGGTGAATTGCGAACCGCAAAAACAGGGGCCGGCCACCAGGTATCAGGGTCAGTAAACAAGAACGAAGGAATCCGCAGATTACTCAGATTGGCGCAGATTGAAGCCGCTGATTGCGGCTGTGTATCGGGGACCGCAAAGGAAAAAGGGATGCCTGTATTTTCTGCCATGGGCTACCCGCCATTCGTCGTTTGGAATCCATTTGACAAGAAGTTATACTTGATATATTATGAAGTATAACTTTGCTAAGGGGGCGCTGACAAATGGAATCGGATGACAAGGAATCCTATCGGATGAAGATATTCCAGAAAGGCCAAGTCGTTATCCCGGCAAAACTGAGGAAGAGATACCAGTTGGAAGCAGGCGCCCGGGTTGACGTCCATCCACGACCCGACGGGATCTTGTTAAGGGTCGCTCCCCAAAGGACCTCTCCCAAGAAAAGGACGGATAGCCTTTTTGGCATTTTTAGGGATGCTGCCCGTCGGGCCAAATTGCCCAAGGAAGCCGTGATCGAAGCAACCGAAAAGGGGTTTTCTGAAGGGTGGAAGAAATGATCCCTCTATTAGATACCAACGTGTTGGTCCGCTTCCTGACTTCCGACGAAAACCCGAAATACAGTCAATCATACGCGTTCCTCAGATCCATCGAACAAGGTGAGACACAGGCAGAACTGAAATTGATTGTACTCTTTCAGACGCTTTTTGTATTGAAAAGTGTCTACCGGGTGGAAAAGCGGGCCATTGCCGACGCTCTGCTCTTGTTGCTTGAATACAAGGGCGTAAGAATGACCGAAAAAAGAGTGATTCGACATGCTCTGGAACTGTGGCGAGACAACAACCTCGAAATTGTAGACTGTTACCTGATCGCCTGCTTGAAGAAAGATCCCGGAAATGTGATTTACAGTTATGACAAGGATTTCGATCGCTTCAGTGTTAAGCGGGTAGAACCGTGATCCGTGAATGGAGAACCGGGAACAGTGAACGGCTGGTGTTCGACAGCCAGTCGCTTACCCGTCAATTCCTCTGATGTTCTCAAGCCGCTTCAGTTTAGCGGCGCTGCTGCTCTCAAGCCGCTTCAGTTTAGCGGCGCAATCCCTCAATTCCCGTTTCAAATCGTTCAAATCGTTCGATCGCTATCGCTCGTCCAATCACTCCGTTCGTTCTCGCCTACCGACCCCTGAACCCCGGACCCTGAGCCCTGTTTTTCGAATCCGCCCCTTGCTCCTTCGACCTTGAACCGTACACCCTGAACCTTATGCCTTTGTTTTTTCAATCTGCGTTAATCTGCGAAATCCGTGGATGTTCACGGGCTGATAATCCCATAACTCACCAGCTTCCTCAGCACCCGGAACCAGAGGACATCGAGAGGGCTATACAAAGTGTGGACGGCAAAGACGCACAGCCCCACGGTGGTCAGGAGGGAGACGCCCCACAGACCGGCCTTGATGCGTTTCCTCTTTCGGTCCTCTTTCGTAACAATCTTCGGCACGACGGCCAGGACCGGCTTTTCCGTAAGATAGGCCAGGACCATTTCCGAACGGATGGCATGGTCCGACACTTCCCTGAGCATCGCCAGGCCAATGCCCCCACCCATTCCCAGGACAAAGCCCACGACGAAAATGGCCAGCCGGTTCGGCTTAAACGGCTTTTCCGGTAGGGCGGCCGGATCGATGATGGCAAATCTCTGGCCCTTTTGTTCCTTCTCCAAGCTCTCGGCGCTCTTGGCCACCATGAGTTTGTTCAACGTCTCCTGGTATCGCTGCCGGGCGTTTTCATAATCCCGGGTAAATATCCGGTATTCAAGCTCGATTTGCGGCGTCAGTGCCAGCTTCTTTTCATATACGTCGAGCTTCGTTTTGAGCGTTTCCGCCTCCTCTTTTAAGGACTTGATCTCCAGTTGGGTCGTTTCGATCTGCGTGCTGATATTGATGTAGGCGGGATTATCCGGCTTCAACAAATCAAGCTTATCTTTCTTTGCCCGCTCTTGAACTTTTTCCTCGATCTCTTCTTCCACAACCGCAATGGCACCCGTGAGCTTCTTGACATCCGGGTGCTTGGCGGACAGGCTCCCCTGTTTGGCGGCCAGCTCCGATTTGAGCGTTTCCAGTTGGTCTTTCTTCATTGCGATGACATCGTCGATGTTGACCTCGTCTTCAAGAGAGGCGATCTCCTTTTTCAGCTTGATCACGTCGGGATGCTTCGGCGACATGGTAGCCTTGACGGTGGCAAACTGCGTGTAGAGGGCCTCCAGTCGGTTTTTGGGGTCTGACAAACCGGCGTTCGGCGAACTCGGCTCGATACCGGCCAGCTGGCCCCTGAGATAGACCTTCCGCTCCTCCAGGCTCCGGATTTCCTGCTCGATGTCATTGATTTGGCCTTCCAGACGCCGAATCATCTGGAGATTGAACTCGGTCATTTCCGGAAGGGCCCCCAGGTGTTCTTCCTTGAAGTCGGCGATCTTGGCCTCCAGGGTGTTGATGGCCTCGTCCAGGGCCTCCAACTCCGATTCCATGAAATCCGTCGTGGTCTTGGCCCGGTCCTCCCGGTTCTTCAAGTTTTCTTCGAGATAGAGTGACGCCAGCGTATTGGCCACTTTTTGAACCTTGCCGGGGTCTTTTCCCTCGTAAGACATGCTGAATGCAATCGTGGCCACACCGGCCTGCCCCGACTTGGGGTTGATCACCTCAGCACTGATGGTTTTAAGGGCGATATCGCCGCGCATCTTTTCGATGATTTCCTCGTTGGTCTTCCGCTTCCGCAGGTCTCCGTACAGGTTAAACCGATTGATGATCTCTTCGAGCCTTCGGCGGCTCATAATCCGATGGTTGATACTCTGGATGGTCTCTTCCACCAAGGTGTTGACCGTGGATTGTACGAACTCGGAGGGAATTTGACGGCCTTCGATCAGAATCGTGGTGCTCGACTTGTATTTCGGGGGCAAAAGGAACGCCACCGTTGCAGCCCCGACAAAGATGACGGCGAACGGAACCATAATGGCATATTTTCGCCGCCGGAGGATGTCGATCACATCGCCTATGTTTCTAATGGGTTGGTTCAAGAATAGGTTCCGGGGTTTAGGGGTTGGCGGGAACCGAGAAGTATACAGCTCCGCCCCTTGGGTTACACAGGAGAGGTTAACCCGGGCAAGGTGGCGGCTTCGATGCTCTCAAGAACATCGAAAGACATTGTGGCGCAGTATGTCCTCCATACATGCGGACCAGATCGACCGATTCGCAAATCGTTGCTCAAATCCCGAATACGGATCGTCTTAAAGGGATTATTTTTAGCCGGGTAATGTGTCATTTGTGTTTCACAAACCTTACAATCCCATTTAGCCGCAAAGTTGTGCTGTCTGAAACAAAGCCAAGTTGAAATGTGACATTTTCGGTCCTTTTCTCAAGATGCGCCCGGCACTCACCGATAAGATGCCTATTAGGGCGTCGGCTGTGTAAAAAAAGGAGGCGGCATGCGGAGAATCTGGAGAGCGTTGGCAATCGGGTCGTTATTATGTGGGATGGTCGGTTGTTCAGTACAGCAACGGCAAACGGCACAAACAGACCGATTTCATGATAAAAGCCTCCGCAGCGTCCGGGGACTGATCGAAACCTGTGGGGAACCCAAAACCACGATGACATTGCCCAACGGCAATACGTTACACATTTTTGGAGAGGGTAAAGACACCACCACCGAGACGCCGGTTCGCTCCATCCCGGGCCATGAACTCGTCATGCTCTCGGGAGACGGCAGGTCCGCCAAGATGGTAAAAACGCGAAACCGGCATATACCTCCTCGAAAGAAGAATCCCCAAGACCGCATCGTCTGGATCGAAACGAACAAGAAGGGCAACATCCTGCTGGCCGGCTGCGCCGGATGCACGACCGAAGAAGACCAACTGCTGGCCAAGGCGGGGCAGGAAGGAACGGACCGGGAACTGTTGTCCGGTTTGCTGGAATAAGATCGGGGACAGGTAAACCGAAGATTGCTCAGATTAGCGCAGATTGAAAGAATAAGGGCATTAGGTGCAGGGCATGCGGTTCAAGGTCGAAAGTGCCAAGTGCGACGAGCGAGGTTGTATTCGGTGGGAATGGTTGTATCGCCTTGAACGAGCGTTAGCGGTCGAATACTTTGAACGACACCAACGCTCCAACCCCCCTGCTGTTCTCTAGCCGCTTCATTTCAGTGGTGCAATCCCTGACTCCATCGAGCCCCCAATTCCTTCAGTCCTCAATTCCTAAATCCCTCAGTTCCCGTTTCAAGTCGTTCAAATTGTTCGACCACTGACTCGCTATCAAGCATTCAAAATGTTCAAGCCGCCCAATCGCTATCGCTCCTTCAATCACCTCGTTCGTTCTCGCCTACCGACCCCTGACCCCTGTTTTTTACGGTTCTCGGTCACAGTCCTTGTTCTTAATCTGCGTAAACCTGCGTAATCTGCGGATCGTAATCTGCGGATTGTCATTGTTACGACACTTTTTTGTAACAAACAGCCCCTAAAAATCTGCCGGAATACTTTGCAAGAAAATTGCCCGTTCATTAAATGCCACAGGAGGAATCGAGCAATGAAGTTGAGCCATCGAACAAAGAAATCAAACCTTTTAAAAACCTTTTCAGCGGTCGCAATCCTATCGCTGGCCAGCGGTTGTGCGACAGGGGGATCGGAAGGTCGTTTCTCCGGTGACACGCAACCGCCTCAAACGGCTACGGCTTCCACCGAATCGCAACCCCCAAAAAGTAGCGCGGCTCCCGATCAAATCCCTTCGAGGAAGATCGCCGCGCCCGGCAAGGCTCGCCCAGAAGAAATGAATCCCCCAGCTCAAGAACGTTTCATTGACGAGGGAAACGGCACGATCAAAGACACCCGGTCAGGCCTGGTCTGGACCAAAGATGCCGACTGTTTCGGCAAACAGACGTGGCAGGAGTCGGCTGTGGCATGCCAAAACCTTGCTTCAGGACAGTGTGGCCTGAGTGATGCCTCCAATGCGGGGGAATGGCGTCTGCCCACCAAGCAAGAACTCAAAAGCCTCGTTGATCGCACCAAGCGGTTTCCATCCCTGCCGGAAGGTCATCCGTTTCTGGACGTGGAACCTTCCTATTATTGGACATCCACCGATTGCAACTGGGATGAAAGGTATGTGTGGACTTCACATCTCGGCCTCGGCGGAGGGGTCAACGGAAAAAAGACCAACCGGTTTTACACCTGGTGTGTTCGGGATAGAAGATAGATAGACGGTACAAGGTATACGGTCCACGGCATAAGCTGAAAAAACACGACTCACACCCACTACCCCCAACTGCGTGCTCTGAACCTCCTGAGAGCACACAGTTTCAGCGACAGAGAAAAAAAGGGGCAAGCCCCCCCTTACCTGCACTAGGACTTGCCCCCTTAAATTTTCGGCCTAATTTATGCGATGCCGGTTTACCGATTAGCGAACTTCCTTCTTAGCCCTAGAATACCGACAAAACCGGAACCCAAGAGCCAAACTGCCGCGGGAACGGGCACTTCCGACACCATCAGGGAGCTGTCGGTGGGGTCCAGGTGCAGCTCGAACTCCGTCAGCTGGGTCACGGTGCCCTTTGGGTCGGTCTTGTCGAACCCGTACAGGAACATGTTGCCCAGGCCGGCCAGCTCTGCGTTCC
>CAYTTQ010000020.1:0-40819 GCA_964440795.1 uncultured Desulfobacterales bacterium
TCGGCCAAATCCGAACCAAATCCGAGCGCCCATTCTGTGAAGTTATTTTTGCGCCAACCCTTAGTATCTTTCGGCAAATTCCAGCGGCTTGTTGTAGTTGACCACAGCGATGATGGTGGTGCATAGCCTTTCCGATTTCCGCGCCAATACTGATTGGTGCACGAGGCTTTGTTGCTTTCTTTTTCTTTTTACCACTCATTGGAGAGAAATGTGTAACCTCCTATCTGCCCAAGTTGAGACGGATCGGTATTTCAAAGAGTTCATGGTGCTCCTGATTTGTATGTATTTTCAGAAGATCCTGATTCATACCGACATCAAGGTGTTTCAAAACCGGCTTGATTCGAATCTCGTATCGTTTGCCCGGCTTTGTATCATTGATGGAGAATGTATAAAGCGATCTTTCAAGTGAGACTTGTGCAATCTTTAAATCGGCACCTTCTTCTATGAACACTGTAACCGGCTGAGCCGCTACGGAATCGTCAGAGTCTCTCAATTTGTCCAAACGTTTTTTCGTCATAAAAGGAAAGCTGAGCACCTTTGGTTTGGCCTGAACATTGGCTGTAATGGCACCAAGAATCTGGATTTGTATCTTCGGCTGGTCGGGATAGTTTGTTGTGATCGTTGCATAACCGATATAGTGGCCTTCTGTGTTCAGCTTATTTCTAAAGGCCACAAGGTAGTTTTGTTTTTCGGCTTGTTTGTGGATTTGTACGTCGACCTTGTCGGGCACATTTACCGAAACCTCTTTAAGCTTCAGGGGGTTGTCTTTTTGCCCTCGAATTTGAATACTATTTCGAATATTCTCGCCCACCTTTCCTTTAAGTCTTACACGTCCACTACTCACGTAAATGGGTACCCAGAGATTGCCCTTTACACTGATGGTTATTTCCGGAGAGTTGGGGTCGTTTGTAAAGACCTTGGCAGATTTCTGTATATGGCCGTGAAAATTTTTTGTTCGTACTTCCAAAGTAATGTGGCCCGCCCCGCCCGGGGGAATAATCGCCTCATACCGGACAGCGCTGCACCCTCAATCGGTTTGAACCTTCTCTATTTTCAAAGGAGCACTTCCGTTATTACGAATTGTAAAGCGGTGTTTTACGAGCTCTCCACGTGGTACTTGTCCAAAGTCGAACACAGTATTTTCTATGTGGATGACAGGCACGCCCGTCTGTTTTTCTGCTGCTTGCGCCAAATCCCACAATAATGCTACAGACAATAATACCAAAAAAACTCGTGCTGTATGATGCATGATCGTACCCCTCCGTGTGTTTGGGAATGTTTCGGGTTAGTTTTGTCCAAAAGCGAATTTACCGCAGTCGCCGACAGCGCATAGAAAGAAATTCTATTTCATGCTCGTCCGCTTGTGTGTCGTGGGATCACTGTTATGCGTGGCTCGGCTTTTCAGTCGACCCAGCCACGCATAGATACAAAAATATGGTGCGAAAAGAGCCTGATGCCGACGAAACCGTGCCAATTCGAATTCAAGGCCGTACACATCTTCGATCTGCCGATTGAATAGTCGGCATGCGGTATTATAAAGTGGTATGTCTACATCGTTAAGTTCTTTAATTCTTTGAAGGTGACTGGGGAGAAAGTCGATTCGATTTGATGTGCTGCTCTTATTTACTTGCCTGTAAAGAGGACGCCTTTTCCAATCGAACCGATGGTGGAAAAACACGAGACTTTTCTCGAAATGCTCGACGACTCCGAATGCCGACAAATTCTCTTCAAGGCTGGCGCGTGCTCGAGCAATCAGTGTTTTTCGATCCAAGGAAGGCAGGTCGTAGTTACCTTCTCCCAACAAAGTTTTAGCTTGAAAATTAGATAACTCACCATTTCCACTGTCCAGGAACTCGTCCAGATCAAAGGTTTCCGGGGGATATATTCCGGCCAGGTGAGGGCTTTTGCCTTCACTTACATGGCGGAAAAAAGACTTGACCCGGTCTACGGGGTGGCGAAGTAGCGTTATGGTCGGTAACGTATCGATTTCATCGATTCCCGTGATTCTGGGTGCATGGCCTGAGATAAGGACTATCCGTTGCCGTGCAGAAACGGGTAATGTGCGATATCTTTCGGCTTCCTCCTGTGGATTTCCCGAAAAAGTAAATTCGGCCCCCCTGTAAACCCGGTGCAAAGATTCCGTTAGAGATGTCCCGGCTGTTTTGGGAATATGAAGAAATCGAAGTGGGCTCATGGTTGCAAACAAGCCATGCGCTACGTTTTATGGTCAAGACTGCTCAAGAGGGATTTCTTTCCGGCACTGTAATCGACACGGCTGAATTCATGTTCCATCCCCCAGATAAAAAAGCGCTGAAGCGGAAAGGCGATGAACGGGCCGACCAGGTGTTTGGTTTGTAATACTTGGCACAGGGCTTCGACAAAATAGAGCACTACCGCTGGAGTTACCCTCTTATAGGTATATTCAGCCAACGTTCGCCGGATTTCATTCCATCGCCTGAACCCCCCTCCTACGGTTTTGTTTTCCGGATAGATTCGGTTTCTTGACAAGTACCGATGGAGGAAGAGTCCCTTGTACATGGAAAACCGGATCCACAACTCCCAATCCATAATGTAATGGAGATCTTCCCGCAAGCAACCCACTTTTCCAAAGAGGGAACTCCTAAAAAAACAAGATGGCTGTTGGATAAAGTTTCGATGATGGATCAATTTCCAGCGATTGAGCGGCTTGACACCCGAGGAGCCCAATATCTCACCTTGCTCATTAATACTATATCCTTTGCCATAAATAAACTCGACATTTGGGTTATCTCTGAAAACTTCAGCTACCGTGGACAACGCCCCTGGTTCAAAAAGGTCGTCACTATTCAGCCAGCAGAAAATGTCCCCTGATGCCTTTTTGAAACCCCGGTTGATGGCCTCCGACTGCCCCTTGTCCTTTTTGGAACTATAGGCTATCCGGTTTCCGTAACTTTCCAGTATGTCGAGTGTGGCATCACTACTGCCTCCGTCCATGACAATAACTTCTATAGCTGGAAAATCTTGAGAAAGTATACTGTCAATCGCTTCCCTGATAAAACGACCCTGATTGAGACTGGGCATGACGACAGAGATTTTTAATGGCCGCTGGTGCATAACAAATGTAGGGTGCCTCCGGAAGTATCTTCAAGTTCAACGCAGAGAACACGGATAACCACATGATCCCGCTTGTTGCTATGATTCAAAAAAACACGGATATCGAGTCTGTAAAAGCCCCCCGGGGCAGGACGCTCAGGTGTCAGGACAAAGCGATATTCTCCTTTTGGTTCCAGGTGGCCTTGCCGCCTTACCTCGTCGTTTAAGGATACGGTTACCTTCTGATGGCCAATCCCTGTTTTGTCCGTATCCCGGACCAGACGGATGGTGAGCTTTTTCAAATCACGGCAGTGAAAGTACCAGCGGGCGTGGCCGCCAATGATGGTATTGTCCGAACTGAGACCCATCGGCCTAGCAATCTGTGGTTTATCGATTCGCTTGTGGGTGATTCTTTTGAAAATATCAAGAGTTTCCCTTGCAGTACGAACATAGGAAAACGCCTTGACCCGGTTTTTCCCGGAATTGATCATCCGGGTCCGAAGGTTGTCGTCACAAAGAACGCGAGCAATACTGTCGGCAACGGATTGCGCATCTTTTGGGTCAAAGTATACCGGCGCATCTCCTCCCACTTCGGGAAGACTCGTCACGTCAGAGCATGCCACGGGTGTACCGAGTGCCATTGCTTCAAGCAATGGGATACCAAAGCCTTCAAACAATGAAGGAAATACCAATGCTTTCGCACCTCCATACAGGCCGATAACATCTTGTGAATCAACATGACCCAGATGTCGTACATAATCACGACAATCGTATCGATCGATGATATTGCCTATTCGTTCCATAACATCAAAAGCCGTTCCGGTGAGGACCAGCGTCAGGTCCAGTCCGTCTTTTCGGCAGTAATGCAATGCCTCAACAAGTGTTTCGTGGTTCTTGTGGGGCCATCCGTTGGCGGGATAATAGATATAATCTCCCTCTAGACCGTACTTGTCCTTGGCCTTTTTAGCCAACTCTCGTAGAGCATCCGACCCCACAAAAAAGGACGGATCTACAGAGAGGGGAGTGATGAATATCTTCTTTGCGTTTACATTATAAATTTCGGAAAGATCCCGAGCAGTGGTCTCGGATGTTGCCAGAGTCGCTGTGGCCGCTTTACAGCTATACTGATAACCTGCGGCTCTGGACCGCAATTCGTCTTCAGCAAAGAGTTCCGGATAATATTCGTGCTGGAGATCGGGAACCGTGTGTACGACGGCAACGTCAATGTCCATGGGCAAAGTATAAATCAGCGGGCAAAACCATATATCCAGGTCTTCTTGTTCTATCAAGCGAGATAAGTCATCGCGCCAGAGGGGGGTTGTACGGGACCTGATATGACCCCGCCCTCGGGCATAAATCCTTCGCAGATACTCAAGGTGTTTGTTTTTAACTGAGGGTAAGCCGTTCGGATCCGAATAGAAGTACGCCAGCGGTGTATTTTCTCTTCCCTCATGAAGATAGACCTTCCAATTGGGTCCGGGTCTTTCGAATGTCTTGTAGTTCATCGGACCGGTGACCAAAACGTATTTGTTTGTGTTGTCGATATCGGCGAGGCACCGAATAATATTTCTCACATAGCATTCGTGCCCACCACTGGCACCCGGTGTCATAGAGGCGACGTTGAAGCCGATATTCATTTGCCATCCCGACCGGAGGTCATTTTCCGGAAATTCTTCTAACTGCTGCCAGTGACGAGGGCAGAGAAAAGGAAGCAGAAAGGCTTTTAAGCTTTCTCAGTAGCGGTTCTCTCGGGTCTGCATTCTTACAATCAAGAACTCCGGGACCGACTTGATCAGATGAACGGTATCCCCAAAACGACATTTCATGCCCACAAATGGCATCCACGCACTTGAGAAATCCGGAATCGCATTGATCAAGATATGTGAATGCTCCCTTAAGGCTTGCTTTTTGCCGATTTATCTGTTGTTCGTTAAAAAATTGAGCCAGAGTGTTTTCAGATGTGGGCGACGCGTCCAGGAATTGTCTAAGTGTCTTCGCCACGGCATCGGGATGAGCCACGATGCTTTCCTGCTGGATTTCTAATGCCCGTTCGGTGTCCAAATGCGGCCTGATTGCGGTCCTGTATTCTCGGTGCAGGCGATGCCAGCGCCCAAGTAACTCTCTGTTTGTGTTAGGGGGATCCCACACCTTGCGAGTGGAAAGAACGACATCACGAGGATGCCGGGTTGTAAAAATGATCCTGCTTTTCGGAAAAAGGCGTTGGAGGAGGGGGAGTTTTCGTATCTGGTGTATGTCCGGGGTCTTATCAATCCAGCTTCCTGTTGGCGCATTCGGTGTGTCTGCAACTTGTTGAAAGAATTGATCCACGGCCTGTCCAATGCATTCCATGAGCTTATCAAAGTTTTTGCCGTTACAAACGGAGGATGGCAGAAAGGCGTTGGGGTAGTACTCAGGGCTATCAATTACCTTCTGCACCCCCTCCAGAAGCCACGGTAATAAATGGCCCTCTACATGAGGACTGTAGTAATCCATCAATGTTTCTGCCGCACGCATTACAACGGTTGTTCCGGAGCGAGGCGAGCCGACAATGAATAGAGGGGTTATCTGTGAAATATCGCGATGCATTACTCTCGCTGGCAAATGGTTTCGCTGCAGAGTCGGAGAGGTGGCGGACAAGGAAGTTCGATCAGGCGCCCGGGTGAACAGTAACCCGTAATTCCTTCCCAAAGCCATATAACATCAATCGTAACGAACAAGTCCTCCCTTCCACATAAGTTCCAAAAGCCGTGCTTTTAGAAGGTAATCGAGGGTGCCGAATGTTATTTGATGTTTGGCCGGGGAAAAACCCAGGGATCGCTTCCGTAGTCGGTCCATTTCTTTCTGACCGACTTCTTCCATATCGGCGATGGTCTTTTGTTTTGAATGAATGCGAAAAAGGCCGAGAAAACAGGGCAGCCTTACGATGTTGGCTCCGACCTTGCGGAAACGAAGTAGGAGCTCCCAGTCCATGGCGAAATCGAACGATTCGTCAAGTTTTGCGCCGACCTTTTCCCATAAGCTGCGCCGCCAGAAAAGCGTTTCCTGGGGAACAAAATCAGACCACTTCAGTATTCGATTGTCGTGAGGCGGAAGAATCCATCGACCGATTTCCCTGCCCCGTTCATCCACACAGATCCGGTGACTGTAGGCTGCTTCTACGCTTTTGTCAGCGTCCATAAATGTTGCGATGCGGGCAAGGCTTCCGGGAAGCAGCAGATCGTCTGCATTCAGCCATGCCATAATCTCGCCGGTGGTATGGGAAAACCCCTTGTTCAGGGCATTGGTCTGGCCGGAATCGGGCTCGCAGCACCACCAGAAAATCTGTTTTGAGTATTTTCCCAGAATTTCTACCGAACCATCCGTAGATCCGCCATCGGCCACCACCAGTTCGACTTGGGGATATTGCTGTTCCAAAATACTTTGGATTGCTTTTTCCAGGAAGTCGGCTTGGTTTAGTGCAGGAATCACGATGGAAATAGTGGGGGGATGCTCCGGTACGGAAGGGGGGATTGTTTCTGAAACGAATTCTACTGTGTTTGGCGGGTACTGTGCCCCATAAGTGGTAAGCCCCGGCTGGAAAAACCGCGTCCTTGATCCTATAAAGGAAAAGGTTTTGTCAAGGCATTCACAAATTTTAAACATGATACGTGGATGAGATGCCGACGCCGAGTGACGTTACCCTTATAGGTTTTTTCTGTGGGGAGGGTTTCAGCAAGAGTTATTTTTGCGCGAGCCCTTATACGCTTTGCTATGTTGTCATGTGGCTACAGGTTCTGCAGAGTAGGTAGATAACCATGAGGCAAAAACGGGGTCAACAATCTCCCAAATGTCTTTTCGTTTTTCAATCAAGTCTAACGCTTCCAGCCGTTTCCGGGCATGTTGGATTCCTCCGGCAGTAAGCCTGTGGCGAGCCATGAACCTGGCTGATAACATTTTGCGGGTAGGATCTGCGGCCAACGCTCGTAAAAGGGAGATTTGTGTTGCAGAAAGCCCTTGAATTATAGCTTCATATCCATATCTTTCTGAGGCGAGGAGCTTTTCATAACCTCGCTCAATATCTTTTGCGCTAATTGTTTTTCCCGATACTTCGTATACATTGTATGCCAGAGCTTGAGCATAATATGGGTAGTCCGCAACCTTTCGGCAAATACCTTCAGCGAACTTTTTGGGACATTTCTTGCCACCGTCTTTAAACCGATGCATAAGAAAATCGGATAATTCATCATGAGGCAGGGTGCCTAAAGGGTACATGATAGCACTTTGGAAAAATGGCCTTTTTTTCTGATTGAAAATGTCCAAGAGCACCCTGCGCCGACTTCCAACAAAAAAGTAAGAAGCCTCATGTGTCTGGATGTGCTTTCTTAGTATTCCTTCCACCGGTGACTGTTTCAGTTCGGTGATCTCCTGGAATTCATCCAAAACGATATGGACTCGTCTGTTCTCTTTCTGAACGAAAGTGCCCAGCTCTTCCATGACATTGTCAAGCAGTTCTATGCCTGACATTGATGTAGAAGCGGCCTCTACGGTCAGCGAGAACCCATTTGTACTGGATGGTTTGAATACCGGCCGAAATGTCTTGAATGTATCAAGGATCTTTTTGCCTTTCCTAAGTATTGATTCGTGTCTATCCAAAACGGTATAGATACTCTTTGAAATTCGCCGTGCAATGTCGTTTTCCGAAGTGACCATAAAGAGGTCGGCATAGAAGGTCAGAAAGCCTTCCTTTTCCATGGTCGCCTGGACTTTCCGAATCAAAGAGGTCTTGCCGTACCTTCTCGGGGAAAACAACACGACGTTGGTCCCGTTTTGGGCATGTGAGACGAGTTCACGAATTTCGGCGGCTCTATTGCAAAAAGCCGCCTGTGGCGGGATGACACGGAATGTAAAGGGGTTTCTCATACAGTGAAAACAAACACGTACTTCAATATGCTGTACAATTATTTAATATCAATAATTGTACATCAATAACCTGTCAAGTCTTTTTTAGGTAGTGGTCCAGTTTATTGACGGTGTATTTTTGGGTCGAATCGCAGCAATTCTTCCATCGTCCAGACATGGTCAGTGAGTTCTGCTGCCATGAACGGGGTTGTAGGTTTGCCATAGCGTTTAGTTAACGTACCGTGCGGCCTGCACAAGTGGTAATAGGCCAAGCTAAGAACAAGTTGCCGGTCATGGTTTTTCTTACACTTTGAGAAGCGTAGGGTTTTTCGCGTACAGCGTGAGTCTGTATGTCGAATGGTGTTGTTCTCCCTCTCAACATAGGCGGTGTTGATTTTCCTGCTGACCGTAGATGAGCCGAGGATTCGGTTTACTTTTTCGGGGTCTCCGAAGACGATTTTCCGGTCAACCTTGATGACTCGGTACCCCTTGTACTTTTTGACGACCTGAACATAGCATAGGTCTTTTGGCGGTACCAGCTTGGGTTTTGGGGGTCTACCTGGTCCCGGCTTTCGACGTGGTTGAATGAGTTCCCCGTAGACTTGAAGCAGTGCAGTCTCATATTGGTCGAGCTGGTCGGAGGAAAAGAGACCGGGCATATGTGCAGTGACGCGCTTGACCTCTTGGAGCAGTCGCACGGCGTGGGGGGTTGTACGTTTACCGATCACTTGGGCAAGGACCACTTTATTGATGGCATCCAGTGCGATCCAGATCCAAGCATCGCCCAGTTCGCCCTTTAGCATCTCCAAGGGTTCGAGGTTCTTTTCTTTTTTACCGATGAAAGACCACATTTCATCAAGTTGGCATTCGGAAACTTCGACATTTGCCATGAGGGTCCTTTGGGCCTTTTCAGCATATTCAGAGGCCTTTTTGAGCACGAGCAACACAGTCTTTTTATCTACTTTTTGGATTCTGCCTGTTGTAGCGATGCCCACACCCTCGGCCAAAGACTTGGCGATGGTCTCGAAGGCTGCTTCAGAGAGATGGGCGCAATGAAACGCTGTGTTTTTTCGTGGATTAGACCTGTGTTGCCGCAACTCCGTTGGCATCAGAACACGCTCGGGATGGATGAACAAGCCTGCCAGTCCGTGAGCAAGAAAGCTCTTGAGGATGGTCTCGTGACAACGTACGCGTCGATCAAGGCATGCTTTACGAGCCTTTTCATAAATGGTCTGCGGTCGATCCCTGTGCTCAAAGAACAGAAGGTGACGATAGTCACAGTTTTCCAATTTCAAGGAGAGAATCAAAGGCATTAGAGCCCCTTTTTTCCAAGACCGAACTTCTCTACAATTCGCTCAACGCTTCTGCGTGAGCACGCCACTTTATATCTTTTGTGAACCTCTTGACGGAGGTCTTCACCGGAGAGATTCGCGTTTTGGATTTTACGCTGGATGATGAAATTGACGATTTCCTGGTTTAGAGCAATGATGGGTCGTCGCCCCATAGGGGAACCGAGGATAGAAACGAACCCCCGTTCCATGAAATCTCTGTCAAGCCGGTAAAAATACTCTCTTGAGAAACCGAACTGTCTGCAGGCCTCAGTGATCGACAATTCCCCTGACCTTGCCGATCTTAGCAACTCGTATCGAACCTGCGGAAGATCAAGGGGATCGAAGAATTCAGCTTTTTGAAAGAGCGGATGAATAACTCTTTGCGGCCTGGGATTGACAATTTTTTCCTTTTTGAGAAACTGACTTTTGGTTGTGATCATGCCCTTGCCCCCCTCAGTGTTAACGTGTGGAGGCGATGGTAGCAGAGCGAGGACCTAATGTCAACTACTTTTGTCGTTATTCAGTCTACAAATCTACTAAAAACACCATTTTTCAATTTTATTGGCGTTGTAATGGAGCTTGAGCGTCATATATAGTTGACACTCTACTTTTACGCAGAGCCAACAAAGATGTTCCAACTTATTCATTTGCTTAGTTAATTTCACTTTTTGATCGACCAAGCCACAAGAAAACGTGCTGCAATAAACTGGACCACTACCCGGATTTGTTTAACAGGAAAATTCAGCCAATTCTTTCCTGCCTTTTCGTCATCAACAACAGCCACTACCCGGAGACCCACCTCAAGGGTGGCAAGGTAGAAAATCTCTGCCGCATCGGAAATACCGCAGATTACCAGATCCTTTTTGCCGGCGTCTTTGAGCTTTCTGCAAACAGTCCTCACACGCTCCCTGATATCCCCGTAACGGGCCAGTGACCATTTCATGTACTCCAGCGTCATTTTGGCCTTCTCGGCGATTCCTGTCGGGGTAAGGTTGTACCACAGCCGTCTGCCGGGCATGTCTCGTACAGACACATACCCTTTGCGAACGAGGTCCTTCAGATAAACGTTGACATAGGAAAGGGTCAGGCCCGAACGCTTTGCAAGCTCCCGCTGGCTGCATTTTCCGTCGGATTCGATCTCTTGGAGCAGGGTTAGCTGGGCGATATCGTCCTTTTTCATTGGCTTGGGCCCTATTAGGGTTGGCGGGCTACGGTCAAGTCAACATCGTTGGACTGTTTGCATCATAAAAGATATGTTTATGTTTGAGTGTTTTAAAGTCAAACATAACATGAGGACATCGAAAGATCAAGAGAAAGGTTCCGACGTGCTGATGCCCTCGAAGAGCGGGGATTGGAAACTCAAAAGAGGATATTCAAAATGGGAAAGAATGCCGCTCTAGATGACCTTTCTAACTCAGAGTTTACAAAGTGCTTACAAAGAGATGTGGCGTTGGTTCTTAGAAAAAGAGCATACGTGGAGCATTAGATTTCCGGGTGGAGAGAGGCGCCTTTTCAAAGGCAAGGCACCTAACCGAATTTGATGCCTGTCAAAAACCTTTTCGTATTTCCTGCGTTTGTGGCCGTTCATAAACCGAGCCCACCTTTTTAACTGAAGTCAAAGGACGAACAGGGTCAGCTCCAAGTCGATCGTGCCTGCTGAAGCATTTCATTTAGGTTTAAATTGTTCCCATTAGATTGGGCGCTGGGGCTCACATTGTTCCTTCAGAAGAATGCCCTAGCGACAACCTAAGGAGGGGTGGTCCGGGTAAAAATTGGATATAACAAGATATTTTAATTATTTCTTCTCTCCTGCAAACATTGGCACTGTTCATGCTGAAAAAAGGGGAAGTACTGTAACGTCCTCCTTCATTACTGTAAGAGTTACAAAGATCGGGTTGCGATAAGCACGGATTCGCTAAGCGGTGATTGTTTGCATATGGATTAGGCACGAAGCCTTCCATTCGAACAATTAGCGGTTTGCCGTATCCAAGGTCTGGAGGGGAAACCGTGGAGAACCTACCACATACAATCCTATCGACTGGATCTCCCACGAGCCTTAAAGGCTTCATCCGTGGATGCCAACGAAGGTCGAAGGACGTACAGTACTGCAAGAACTGCCTTCTTGTTATCTTCACTGTCTGTTCCCTCCAGGCCTTGCGTGCGGCAAACGCTGATACGTTTTTGGCGGCAAGTCTTGGTCAAACAAATGAAGCGAAAAGAAGAAAGAGGGGAGGTGATAGTAGGTAGAGAAGAAGATGAGCGAAAAGGATGGAGATAGAAAACGAAAAGGAGGAAAAGATGAAAAAGAAAGAGCCAGATGTTAGTAGGAGAAATTTCTTGAAAGGCAGTATTGCCGGAGCCGGTGCGCTTACGGCCGGTGTGGGTACTGGCCTTTTCATTCCTGGCACGGCCCGGGCGCAGGCCCCGACTTTGCCGTTGCCCTATTGTAAGGACAGTGAAGGCACTCCGACAAGGACACCGAATGCTTCCAATATACCTGTTCTTGATCCCGATGATGTGAGGGTCATGACGTGGTGGTATTATTCCAGTCAGGGCAAAGGCTGAATGCAGTCTGTTGTATCAGGTTTGATGCAAGCATTCCAGGCGGCATTTGCGAGTGACGTGACGGATTGGGACTTAATTCCCTATGACATGTATCTTTACGGCGGGGGCGGTATCGGCGGATGGGGCTCCCTATGCGGGATTCCCAATGGAGCCGCCGCGCTCCTCAATCTCATCGGGCTACATGGTGGGCTGGGAAGCGACATCTTGGGTGAATACAGCAGCAGTAACTGGCCCAGAGCGGACCTTGCAGATATCTATCACAACTCTGACCCCGACTACGGTCCGACGAGTTCGGGGTACAGCGATATCTGGAACGTAGCCAAGACCCCGATACCTGATGATGAAGTATTGGCCCACACCATATCTTACTCACCCCTTTGCCACATATCCATAAGCAAATGGTGTTACGAGGCAGGTGTCAGCTTGACGGATAAAAGTCCTTACGGGTTTGGGCATAAATCCGACCGATGTGGTAAGATAGCAGCCGGGATCGCAGCTTACACAGCCGAACTCATCAATCATTGGGCCCTCAACGGGGAGTCGGCAGATCCGTATTCGCTGCGGGCCGATACCGCGGATTGCACGCGCTGTCATACGACAGGAAGCACGGATCGGGGCCCGGCGCAATTTGGCAAGATGGACTGCACTGAGTGTCATATGCCAGAAACCTACCATACTACAGGATTGTTCGTCATAGACGACCTCTGGACGGAAGATGATGAAGGCAATCTCAAGAACACTTTCGCACCAGGTGACCCAATCCAATATAAGCTCCGTTTTTCCATTCTGGGCGCCGGAGCGTTCTTTGTGAGAACGAAACCAAACGAAACCGGCGAAATAATTAAGACTACCGGCGGTGTTTCCAAACAGGCGTTCAATAATAGTGAGAGTTGTATGTCCACGGTTACAACTTGGACCTGGTCGTCAACTGTTCCGTCAGATGCAGATGAAAAAGGAAAGTTTGTTGCCAAGTTACAACTCGGAGATACGCCGAGCGGCCCAATGATTGCGGAGCGGTTCAAGGAAGTATACTTTAACGTGAGCTAATCAAGGGAAGAACAGTTGATCCTGAATTGTAGATTCTCACAATAAACGGACCGTTTTTTCTGATTATTTTGAACGGGCACGGGATTTTTCATTTTACATGGACAGGGCAGCCGGAGGGGCTGCCCTGTTGTCTTTTTAGAACTGTTCCAACCGTTGATATTGAACTTACTTACTTTTCGTTCAGCCACTATTATTAGACGTTTTGTTTCCCTCTAACTCTCACTCTTTTTCAGGCCCGGGTGCAGAGAGTGCTCCCGCATTCCCTTTGTCTTGTGCCGCCTGATAAGAATCCACGAACTTACCTATCATCTCCTGAACCTTTGCCTGAACCTCTTTCAGACTGGAAACCTGCCCGACGTCTTGAACCGTCCACGTATCCGCGTGGAGATTGACCTTAGAATCACGGGCCAGAAACACGCCCTGTGTCACGCTTACGTCAAGGGCATAGAAGTAACCTGCCGGCTTGTCAGATCCACAAGCCGCGGGACTAACCTTGACCTCGATGTCCAAAGAAGGCGCACCTGGGGAAAACAGACACTCTTTGGCAGACAAGACCTTGATGTTGGCCTTGTTTAATGACGCTTCAACGTTGTCCTGAATGCCTTTTCGCGTTAACCCTGCCGCTTCAGTTTTTGAGGAGAGTTTCCTCACAATGACCTGGACGCCATCCAGGCCTTGCAATGATTCCCGTCCCATGTCGAAGCCGGCCGAGAGCAACATGGCCGGTAGCCCAAAAAGAAAGATTCCCAAGACAACACCGATGGGAAGCCCGAAATTCAAACGCTTACACATTTGGCTGTTTCCTCCTGTATGCCTTATACAGTCTGTGATTTTTCGTCAGTTTAGCATATGTGGCTTCCGAGTCAATATTTTCTTCCTCTCTAGGCCTCGGTGGTACCGATCTTGGCAACGATCCAGGAACGTGTTGAAGTGACCATGAGTGAAATAGGAATATGGGAAAGAAGAGCAGACTAAAGAGGGAAAGAGCAGGACAAGGCGAATCGCCTGTTTGTGATCGGATGAGGGTAAGGATTGAAGCTTTTTTGGCGGCCCAAAACGTGGATGCGGACGCGGGCGAAGGGCTTAAGGATATTGTGTCGAAGCTTGTCAACATAATGATTTCCCGGTCCATCAAGGAGGGCATCCAGCTTCCGTCGGTGCGCCCCGCCGAGGACAAAGACGTTTCTTGGTGACTTTAACGGTACCGGCCTGTCCTATTTCTATCCTGAGGCCTTGTCGCCCAGGGGGTCTCTTACTGAGGTTGCTCCCCGGGGCCCGTTTCCCACCTTTGCAGCTGGTCTTCCATGGTCAAGTCGCCGGTGTTCCCGACGCCGTCTTCGGGGTCGAAACCGAACCCGCTTGTCGGGAAATCGGCAAAGTCATCCATGTCGCCATCCTCCAAAGAGGGAAATGGTGGGAAGTCGGTGTCGGCGGAACTGAACGGGTCATCCTCCGGGGCCACCAGAACATTCCCACTACGTTGTTCGAATGGGTCGTTCGCGCTTTTTGGTGCCCCGGCTTCTTCGACCGGGGGCTGTTGTTCTGGTGCCGCATTCAGGGGCGCTTCGGTTTCAGTCCCGTCGGTTCCTTGGAGCGCCTTTTTCGCCTCCGGAGCCGAATGATCTGTATCCTCGGGTACCGGGTTGCGGAGTACCGGCTGGTTTTGGGCCTGTTCAGGGAGGCCATCACCCTTGTCCGCTGGGTTCAGGATAAAGATAAACACCAATGAAAGGGCAATGGCAAATAGAGAATAACCTAGAATCTTCATCGATGATATACACCTCCATCTGACAAGAATTGATAAAATTTTAGCACGAGGCGATGTTGATGGCCAGTTCTTTTGTGTACCCTGGGCTTGAAAAGGCCGTCAGCCTTAGAATCTTTCCCGATTCAGGGGCCGAGTTTTGGTTGTCAAATCATTCGCGAAACGGTAAAGTATCATACCGCTTGATTGTTCATCATCGTAGGAGGGGGTCTGATGGTGCCGCTGGCCAAAGGCCCGAATTTCGGCAAGCTACTTAAATAGAGGAGATTTCGGCGCGGGCGGTAGTCGAGGAGGCGGACAATGGTCGGCGAATCGAGGCAAGAGGTATCTCAAAAAGCCGTCGAGGCGATCAGGTTTTTTTTTGCAGACCGCATGGAGGACGTTTTCGGAATCCTTGCCGGGAATCCTCAGAACTACTTGATCTGAATAGCGATATGTGCCGAGGGTGCGCCGGGGATCTTTTTCCTGGACGAGAGAGAGCAGCAGCGGGTCAATGCTTGCAGGGCGAAGGGGGTGCATCCTTTTCCGGGATTCATGATCGGTGAAGAACAACGACCTTAGGAGCAGAGAGCGGCCTATGGGGTGAATGCGCCGTATCGGTATTATCCGGGAGAGCGAAACGCCGGATCCTTCGCGTTCAGCCTGGCTGGAGAGGCCAGTTGTGTGGTGATGGGCCATGTCCATGAAATTTCCGATACTCAGGGTAAGAAAATGGCTTACTGAGTCGATTTGTCATTTTTGTCGGGATAGGACGATGGATAATCTGCCGGTGATTTGGGGGCAAGGCTCTCTCGACTGCTGAGATTTTGCATTGATACGTGGTAGTCAGGGAAGAAGTAGCCTTGGCACGCTATGTGCTAGCATAAGCAGTGGCAGAAGAACAAGGGTCTGAGAGGAATAGGGGAAGTTGTCCGAAAACGGGCGATGTAAGGATACAAGATGACAGACTGTTCAAATGTCCCGCCTGGCCGAGGGTGGTCGATCAGGTCTTCAAGAAACCTTTCACTGAGGGTTCTGCTAGGGATTGTCCTTGTGTTGGCGAGTGCGACTTCGTCGTTTTCGGGGCCATATCTGGATTCGGCTCATGGTAACAGTGCCTACGGGGTGAGCAGAAACAGGACGGCTGGTGTGGGCTACGCTGCGGGCAACTGTGCCCACTGTCACGAGCAACACGCCAGCCTGAACGGTGAACCGCTGGACAGTCTGAATCCCTACGCATTGTTTTACGATTTTGTCGTCACCCGGTGCAACCTGGTTTGTTATTGGTGTCACCGGGGGGTGAATGCCGAAGGTCAGGCCATCAACTTTAACTATCCCTACAGTGTTCGATTCGGGGGGGGAACGGAACACTACGCTAATATCCGGGAGCAGTTTTGTAATACCGATTCAGAATTTGCCAATTGCGGGTCCAACCACGACCTGGGTGCCATACGCGTGGTGATTGAGAACCGGTGGGGTTTTGGTTCCGAACCGGACCCTTGTGCCGCCTGTCACAACGTGCATCTCGCCCAAAGGAATTGGGAGGTGGAGTTCCAGGACGGAAAACTCAAGACGGCCATTTCCCGTCCTTCGGACCATGAGAGTCTCTGGGGGGACGATCCCGGTGAACGAATGGATTCCTACGATTACCAGGCACCGTTTTACGGGAGTCCGGGAGACCCGAATTCAGGTCCGTTCGAGCCTGCGAACGATTCCATATCGGACGGGTCGAATATGCCGGACTATGTGACCTTCTGCATGGACTGTCATGAATACCAGCAATATGACCCGATTCGTGGCCAGAATGTCAAGGCCATCGAATGGGGCGCCTCAGGGGATCGGCACGGGGCGTACCCGTCCAATACATGTGATCAGGGAGCGTCTTTCGAGGGTACCTTGAGACCCCCCTACGATGACACGACGAATTCCAACTACGTGCTTTCCTGCACGGATTGCCATGAGCCACACGGGTCGAAGCGAAGACTGCACCTGATCCGAAGATGGATCAACGGAGAACTGGTTGCAGAAGATACCGGCACGTGTGACGAACTCACGGATTGGAGCGCCGTTTGCGAAAGGTGCCATGATCTGGCCCCTGGCCATGAAGCCTGGGGGGGCTGTGATGTCTGTCATGGCCACAATGTGCGTTTCAGCGGAGCCGGTCCGTGTAACGGTGAGCCCGCCTTTTAGCCGGCATTACACGCCTTTTCTCCCTTCGGAGGGTTTTTAAGCCGCATGGCAGCTTGCAACACGTCCGGTTGCCTCGCTGTGCGACTTCTTTTGCCACATTATTGAAATTCTTTTCACACCCTCAAAACGCAACCCCCTCTCAAGTATCACGAGTGTTTCGTATAACCATATGTAACTGTTAGAATAAACACCGACATGGCCACTAAGCCGGAGGGGCACGATTTTCGCACAGTATGCATATCGGGTTCCACCGGGTCATCCGTTCGTCCCGAGCGCCGGTGATTGGTCCAAGGGAGCGGTGGGTCTTAAGATGCTCGAGGATGACGTTCAGTGGGGGCCGGCCTTTATCGCCTTAAACTCAGGCTGGACCGGGTCGAGTTCAATGCGGATACCGATACCTATAGCAAGTACCGCCTGGAAGGTGTGGCACCTTGTCCTGCTGGTCGTTCTCGGAAGACGGAGGATATGGCGGCCGTTTCAGCCTGTTCACTATGGACGGGTCGAAGATTCCAAAGGCGAGTTTTAATGCATTCAAGCTCTTCATATGAGGTCTATCTGGTTGATGGAAATCATTCCAACAGCTATTACGGTTCGGGACCTGACCTGGAGATAATAGAAAGCGGAACCGGGAGTGGGGATTTCATGACGACCATGGACTTGGATGTTTACGGGGTGGTCTTGGTGGAACTCGGGCAAGGTGCTTAAGGCGGGAGTCATCTGGGCAGTTTCTGCCCCACATGGCGTTCCATTTCCCATAAATGGAATTTTTTTTCACATGTGTAGCTTTTGTTGTCCAGCCAGGCTCCATATGGCCGGAAGTTTTCTCGATGTCATAGGCGTATAAGATCTGGATATAAATAGAAAACAATGAAATGCATGGTCTTGATGCTCCGATGTTGCCCATTTAGCATGCTTCTTGCAGCGCTAAAAGGCGTGCCGTTTGGTCGGGGGTTGAAATGCTAGATTCTCATGAATCAAGCGGATCGGAAGGTAGGTGGCGGCGAGGTGCAAAGGGGTAACAATGCCGGTGCCCGGACGAACGCCGAGGTTGGTGATTTTTTCATGTACTGCTGTTACTTGTGAAGGAGGGAGTGAAGTCTGATTCAATGCGGGAGTAAGGTTAGTATGGTGAGCCGGATTGTAAATCCATAACATGCAAAAACCTTGAAAGAACGAGGGGACAAAAGGAGGTGATTGAGTCAAGCATTCGGGAGTGTGGTTTTCCAAGAGGAACTCTGATGTGATGTAGACGATTAAGGGAGGATGAAAGGAGGAGAATTGTGAATAACAAACGCAAGATTTTTATGGGAGCAACGGTCCTGGTGTTGCTTGCCACAGTGGGGTTGTCCTGGGCCTTCACGCCGGACAAGATCTACAATAGGCCGACCCCGCTGATGGACTATGTTCCCCAGGAAATCGGCATCGGTGACTACCTGTATTCGAGCGTTGGAGAAACCGATTGCCGTTTTTGTCACGGGGCGAGTACGGCGGACAGGCACCATTATTCAGAGCTGGCTTTGACCGGGTATTGTACGCCCTGCCACGAAATCATGTCGACGGAACCTTATGTGGCGGTAACCAGAGACTGTACAACGTCCGGCTGCCATAGCGGTGCGGACCTGGGTCCGGCCGATGCGGCGGGAACCCCGCCGAACGGCTGGCACCATTACACGCAGGAATCCGACGTGGATCAGTGCATCGCCTGTCACGACCCCGGGCTTTTGGACCGGGTCGTGGATGATGACTATGTCCCGTTTGCCCAGTATCCGCCGTCGGTGGTCACCCCCACGCCGTTTTCCTGTGAAAACTGCCACTGGGAACAACCGGTCATTGCCAACACCACGTCAACCGGCTGGCAAAACGGAGATCCTCAGGCCAACAACCCACACAATTTGGGGGAAATGGCCGACGCTGGTCATCCGTCCACCTTCGATCACAATGATCCGTACACCGCGTACAGCATGACCGGATCGACGGCCGGTGATTGGAACGATTATTTTGAATACGGCAAAAAGATCGAAAGCAATTTTGACACGCACCACATGCTCTTTAACGGCAATGTCTCAACGGATTGTCAACGGTGTCACTCCGCGGATCCGGATTCGCCGAGCTGGGATCCTTACAACGAGGAGCTGATCCGGTACTGCGAGACCTGTCACGACATCGCCACCCTGCACGCCATCGAACCCCATGTGGGTACGGGCGGAACCGGTGATCCGCCGGCGGTACGGGGCTGGGAGGCCGTGGGGTTCCATGTGCCCGATGAGAGCAATGTCGATACCACCGATTATCCGCCCGAGGTGTACGGCGAATTCAGCGCCAATGAGCAATGTATGGGCTGTCACGGCGACGACCTGCCCACCTGGATGCCTGAAGCGCCCGAAGACGTGGGAGTGATCACGGACGTCACGCCGCAAATCATCGCCTGCGACGGGTATGTGACCCTGACGGGTAACCACTTTGGCGACGAGCACACGAGCGCCAGATCCGTCCAGATCCGGCCGACCTCGGGCACTGTGTGGTCTACGGTGCCGATTCTGTCCTGGACCAGCACCCAGATCGAGTTCCAGGTTCCCTGCTGGGTCTACGCCACGGGTAGCTACAAGGTGGTCGTAGTAACTGAAATTGGAAACAGCAACGTGGAGAACTTTGTCATTGAGAGCGGTGCCACGGTAACGGGCATTTCGCCGAGCACGGGGCTTTGCCGAGAGGACATCACCGTAAGTGGGTCCGACTTTGGCTCGTCGCAGGATGGCGTTTTGGGTAGCTCGGGTGTCGTTAAGGTGGTCCAGTTCGTGGCCTCGTCCGGCACGTACCAGGCCACGGTCTATGGTGCCTGGGGTTCGAGCAGCTTCAAGGTGCGCTTCGGCGATCTGTTTGAAGATCTCGACGGGGACTTCATTCGCGATACTGCAAGTGAACCGTTGCTGCGGCAGTGCGAGTCGTTGGCCCTGGGCACCTATTCGGTGTACGTGAGGAGCATTGTGTACGAAGACAACGATGGTTCCGGCGGTTATACGGATGGCGACACGATCGAGCAGACCACCATCAGTGATCCGGTATACTTCACGCTGGAAAACGGGCTGGCGCTCTACGCGGTGTTTCCGAACCAGATCGAGCGGTCCCACTGGTGTGAAACCATGGGGGATGGCTTCGGCGATGAAGACACGATCTGTGAAGCCGGCGAGCCCTGCTACGCCCAGAACTCGCTTATCAAGATCTACGGCTGGGGTTTTGGCCCGACCCAAGGTGATGGGAAGGTCTTTGTCGGTACGGGCTCCATGTACCCCAATTCGGGTGTTGAGCTGACTCGGGTGGTATGGACGAATCTTTTGATCAAGGCCTATGTGGATGTGCCGATAGGCGCCAAAGGGTTGAATCTCTGGGTCTGGGTGCAAAAGAACGGTGAGAACACCGACCTGTCTTACGGCTATCCGCAGCTCAAGATCTTAAATACGGAGACCTGTAACTAATAGACTAATAGAGAAAATCGAGCCAATAGGCGGAGAGGGGGCATTTCCCCTCTCTGCCCACAAAAAAACACTCAAGAAAACGACCTCTATTTTCAAAATGAGGTAATAAAATAATGAAGATTACCAGAAGGCAGTTTTTGCAGTACTGCACCGCATCTGCGGCAGCGCTGGGCCTGAGCCAAACCGACCTGTTGGAGTTGGAAAAGGCCCTCGCCGCCGACGTCTGTGGCTGTGAGGATATGGGGTCCCACATGTCATCTGGATGCAGGACAGTCTTGCGGTGGCTGGACATTGAGCATCCTGAATCGAATGCAAACAGACTATCCGCCCGCCGCCGAGTTGCTCTCCGATTCAAGCTGGACGTGGACGCCCATGCCGCTGGACGGAACCACTTCGGCTCCCGGCGCCCCGATTCAGGAATCGTCGATCTGCTCGTCGGTAATGCCGTGGGCCTGCGCGGTTCACCTGGTCAAGAAGAACGATAAGGGTGAAACGGTGGAGGAAAGCCATGTCACCGTAGATCCGGCACCGACTTCGGGCTGGTTTTGGCTTTAATCATTAACCTGTTAACCAATTAGAATGGAGGAGGGGGCTTTTTTGTGCCCCCTCCTTTATGTTTTTTAACGTGTTCACCGGCGCAAAGGGCGCGGAGAGAGGATAATATTTCCATACGGTCGAAGATCCCGCAACAAATTGCACGGGACCTTCAATTGGACTGAACAGGCAGATTATTCGTTGCCTTTTACCTAAAGTTAGAAACATGTCAGAATGAGCTCAAAAGCAATGCTGGCCAGTATTTCAGCGTGTTTTGAGCGATATCGTCGAATTCACTCTTGGTGGCATCCAGCGAAGGGGGAAGAACATCCATGTTTCTTACCCTTCGGGAAAGCCGAGTATACTGCATTTCCCCGTTTACACGGGATCTTGCGAGCCGCGTTGCCCGTCCGCCGTACAAGACTTTGGCAGGCGCGGGTTAAGGGTTTGGCGTAGCGTAGCGGAGATCCCGCGGCCGGGGCATCTGCAGCATCCTCGACTTTTGCAACGTTAGGGTTTAGATATGGATGCCGGTTACTGGTTTAAATTGCCAATTCAGGGCTCCGGAGCTTCGTCGGGACGTTTTCCGGTGATATGAAGTGCAGGGGCCATTTCCTGGCATGAAAACTCCCATAGTCCCGCGTTGGCTTTGGCATGCTCGATCGTCATACTGACGAGATTCCCTTCCGGATCAATATCTACGTATATATTTTCGCTTATCTCTTTCGTCTCATAAATTTCTCTGTCCACAAGCTCAATGTGGGCCGTGTCCATGTCTGAAAAATATTTGACTTTCATCTTTCCTTTGGCATAAATAATGCTAAAATTTTTAAGGCAATAACTGATGATCAACAACTGAAAGGGAGGCCGATATCACATGAAGGTATTTGGATCGAAAGCGGTGTTTATCTTCTCTGTTTTTCTCTTATGTATGATGGGCTGTGGCGAAAAGCGGCCGGCGCCGGCGAATCAGGAAGCGGATACGATAACAAAAAAAGGGGTGGAGAAGATCCCGGAGGACGCCGTTGCCCTAGTGGGGGGAGAGGCCATTCTGGAGGCCGACATCGATGCGGTTTCCGAGCGCATTCCGGAGCGAAGCCGTGAAAGGCTGCGGATGAGAACCGTTTACTATCTAACCGACACGGAGGTGTACGCCCGAGAGGCTCGAGAAATGGGTCTCCACGAAGATCCGGAATTTCAGCGGGAAATGAAACGGAGGCGGAAGGAGATTCTCAGCAGGGCCTTTCTTTCCCGAGGAGTCGAACCGAATATTGAACCCACCGAGGCGGAAATCAGGGAGTATTACGATACCCGCACGGATGAATTCGTGGTTCCCGAAGGCCGGGAGGTGCAGCGAATCCGGGTAGTGAAGAAGGAAGATGCACAAAAGGCACTTAAGGCCCTGGAGGACGGTGGTACGTTTTTAGAAGTCGCCCGGCAATGGTCGAGGCTGGATCAACTGAGGGACAGAGACAAGAAGGAATGGCTGTATCGAAAGCGAATAGATCCGGCGCTTGAAGAGGCCGTTTTTGCCGTCGATGTGGGCGCGGTGAGCGGTGTTGTACAGACGGAAAACGAATATCAAGTCGTCAAGGTCCTGGGGACCAGTGAAGAGAATTTGATCCCCTTTGAAGACGTCAAGTCCCGGATCCGTTTCCGGTTGATGCAGCGAAACAAGCGGGAAATGATTCACGATTATTATCAAAGAGCTGCGGTGGAACATACCCCCGGGGAAGGGATTCTGGTGAAGGTGGGAGACACGGTCTTCGAGGAGGCCCTGATCGCGGACATCCTGGCCCGGGCCGAAGAAGGTGAAAGAGGAAAGCTCAAGAAGCGGTGGACGCAGTATTTCATCGAAACCACCGTGTTTTCCCAGGAGGCGGAAAAGGCGGGACTGGAGGATGATCCTCAGATTGCGCGCCAGATCCGCTGGAAGCAGGCCGATGTTTTGGCCGATGCCTACCGAAAACGGGTTGTGGAAAAACACGCCAAGATTACCGACGATGACATTGCTGAAGAATATGAGGGCAACTTGGATGCCTTCGAACGGCCCCTGCACTTGAAACTGGCATTGATTGTCGTGGACACCCGGGAGGAGGCCGACAATGTTCGAGGAAGAGTAGGCAAGGGCATGCCCTTTAGTGTCTTGGCCCGGGAGACCTCGGTGCATCCGTCCGCCGAGGAAGGGGGGGGTGTCGAGTGGTCCGAACCGGGGGATGTCGATCCTGTCATTGAAAAGGTGGCTGTCGGGCTGCAGGAAGGTCAGGTCAGCGATGTTCTGGCGTTGGAAGATCAGCAGTATGGGGTCGTCAAACTGATCGAGAAACGCGGGGCACCCCAGTCCCTTGAGGAAGTCAAACCCCGGATCAAGATGGTTTTGCATCGAAAGCGAATGGAGAACCAGCGAAAGAAATACTACGAGAAGTGGAATGTCAAGATCCTTGCCGGTCCCGCCCCTGTGCAAGAAGGGTTGGAGAAAGATGAGGAGGATATGTCTGGAGCCACTGCGCCGGAAGGAGAAAAGGAACAGGGTTAAGCGTTTTTCCATACGCCTGTGTGTGAAAAACAGTTCTTCTTCGCCGCCGGTCCGGGTCTGGCCCAATGGTGGGCCGGGAGAACTCACCGGTTTCTACGCTACGTGCCGGGTTGATTTTGCTAACCAATTGTAAGGTATGCATATTACGATCTTAACTGGGGGGGCTTTGCTCCCGTCCTTACCCCTCGCTCCACTTGAATTGCCGGGAAACCTCCTCTTGTCGAGCTGAAACGTGAGAAGGGTGAGAACACTTTTTCCCAAAAAGGGCATTCATTTTCATATTCTCGCCCTGCTGTACCCATCCCGCCCGAATTAGGGACTCTACAAAACCGCATAATGTCAACTGCTTATGTCTCAAGGGCCGAAAAAGGCCGTCCATTTTGGGCTTGCCTTATGGTGGCATGTTTCTTGTTTGTCAGTGAGAGGAGGAGATGGCGATATTGCGCCCCGCATGTTGGTGATGGATCGCTGGTTTCGACATGCCATCACCTTATACGTCTTTACCGGATGAGACTGGAGACCAAACATGGCATATTACCGGAGGAAATTCCTCGTCGGGCTGCTAAAGTTTTCCGATGTCAGTATTTTGTTGACCGCCTTTTTTCTCAGTTCCTGGTACACGGCCAGCCGAGCCGCCCATGTTGATCTGACGGCCTTTCTCTCCATTCGGATCAAATTGGTCAACCTCATCGGCCTTTTGGTGATGTTGTTCATCTGGCAGATGCTTTGTTATCACCTTGGGCTTTATAACTCACGAAGACTCCAAGGGTACTGGCAGGAATGGAAGGACATCGTCAAGGCCACGAGTTTGGCAACGCTCATTTTTGTCGTTGGTGCCCACATTTTTGATATTGTTCTTTTTACACCCGTCTTTATTTCCTTTTTCTGGGTATCGACGACAGTTCTGACCATTTCCTTCCGCAGTCTCCTAAGATATGTTCTCAAACATTTGCGCCTCCAAGGACGGAACTTACGCTTCGTATTGGTCATTGGAACCAACGAAAGGGCTTACGAATATGCTGAGATGATAAAGCAAAACAGGGCCTCTGGTTATCGCGTTGTCGGTTTTGTCGATGATCGATTACACCTTGTGAAGCCTGGAATAATGCTGTTGGGTCAGTTAGCGGATGTTCCTGACATGATAAGAGAGCTTATCGTCGATGAGGTCGTCATCGCCTTGCCTGTGAAGTCACAGTATGAAAATATCCAGAAGATCATCGAGAGCGCGGAAGAACAAGGCGTTGTCGTACGATGCCTGCCCCATTTGTTCAATACCAAGACCTCGGTTTTGAGTGCCACGACGTTGGGGGGCATTCCTGTTTTGGAGATGTCGTCTCTGCCGAAGGAAGACTGGCGGGTCGTTGCCAAAAGGACGGTGGACATCACGGCCGGATTTATCTTGCTGCTATTGACGTTTCCGATAATGCTTGGGGCCGCCATTGCGATTAAGTTGACGTCGCCGGGCCCGATTCTTTTCCGGCAGCCTCGGGTGGGGCATAATAAGCGAATCTTTTGCCTCTACAAGTTTCGAACTATGGTGGAGACGGCGGAACAGATGCAGTGTTCTTTGGAAGGATGTAACGAAATGGATGGGCCGGTGTTTAAAATCGAAGATGATCCCAGAATAACACCAGTAGGGCACTGGCTTCGAAAGGCCAGCATCGACGAACTTCCGCAATTGTATAATGTAATCAGAGGAGACATGAGTCTTGTCGGTCCTCGCCCTCTACCGGTGCGAGACTATCGGGGTTTTAGAAAGGATTGGCAACGCCGACGCTTCAGTATCCGCCCTGGATTGACCTGTCTCTGGCAGATCACGGGAAGAAACAAGACCTCATTTGAGGAATGGATGAAATTGGACATGGAGTACATTGATAATTGGACGCTGGCGGGTGACATGAAGATTCTCCTTCAGACCATCCCGGCGGTTCTAAACGGCCGAGGTGCCTCTTAAAGACATCGCATTTTATTCCCTTCCGTATTCCCCAGCGCTTTTACCCAAATTCCGGCGAGTGATAGAGATGTTGGTCGCCGCGTAACGCTCCGTTACGGCCCGGGGGTATCTGCTAGACCCATCACCCTTACCGTTACGCCATTAGGCGGAATCCCATTCCGATATCCTGCGAAATGGCAGGGGATCTCTTGGAAAACCGAAGGGTTTTGAATCGGAAACTTACCCCGTACCCGCTTGTCAAGAACGCGATTTGTAAATGGGTAGTATTCGAGCGGCACCAGAAGCCCGTCCAAATTTACTTGGTGTTGTTAATGGTTTGGCTTGCAGGCGGGCGGCCAATGTCTTAATCTACAATCATGGTTTTCCGGGAAAAGTTTGATTCAGATGTTTTATAGAAAGTGCCGAAAACATTGTAAAAGAATCGAGTGGACAACTGAGCAGGCAAAACATACTGAGATTGGGCGATTCATATGGCAACGCTGGACTTTAGACGGTTTAAACGGGAGGATGAAGCGGGGGTTTCCCGGGTTATTAGAGATGTGCTCAATGTCAATCACGATGCCGCTTACTGGGAGTGGAAATATTTTTATAACCCGGCAGGCGAACATATGGTTACCGTGGCTTTAGATAACAACGAAGTCGTTGGGGTGCAGGGATATCTTGCGGGAAGAATCAAGTGCGGTTCGAAGGTACTGCTTTCGGCACAAAATATAGACATGGCTGTCCTGGCAAGATATCGAAGTGGCGGAACTTTTTTAACCATGCACGAAAAGGCGATGGAGAAAGGTCCAAGGAAGAAAGCAGCCTTATGTTACGGTTTTCCCAATGAGACTGCCTACCGTCTAGCTTCCTGCTTGGAATATACCGGTGTATGTCCCATTTTCAATCTAACGAAGGTGTTGAATCCCGTACCGTATATTCAGCAAAAGATAGGAAAACGGCTTCCAATTCAATCTGCAGGGATTATTGGCAAGCGGGTCATGGCCTGGCTTTATAAAAGGAGACTTGCTTTATATCCAGATTCGACAACGCTTGTTGAGGTCGAACGATTTGATCGTGGATTTGACGAATTTTGGGATCGGGAAGCAGATCATTACCCTATTGCGGTCATTCGGGACAGTGCCTACCTGAATTGGCGGTATGTAGACTGTCCGAGTGCTTACAAGATATTCTGTGTCGAGAAGGATCATTCGGTAAAGGGATTCATTGTATTAAAGTATTTGAAAGACAAAGGCGTCAAGAGGGGGAAGATCGTTGATATCCTTGTGGAATGGGGCCACAATGCTGTAGCGGAGCAATTGCTTGATCAAGGAATGAGCTATTTTGCCGACCAAAATGTCGACGTTGTTTCAACTTGGGTTTTCGATCATTGGCCGATCTTTGCGGCATTTATAAAAAAGGGGTTTTCAAAAAGGAAAGCACCTCATTATTTGGTAGTCAATGCGAAGGCGGTTGATATTCCCGGGGAATATTTCTTCGACAGTTCAAGGTGGTACGTGACGATGGGGGATAGCGATTACTGTTGAGGCCGCAATTTTAGAAGTATTCATCAGGTTAAAATAGAAGGCTGTGACGTGGGGACAGGAAATGCACTTGAAGACGGAGGGTTTTCATCCGGATCGAATGCCTTTCAGATAACGCAAGTTGTGAATCTGGCTTATATTTTGCAAAAAAATCGGTTGTTCCAAATACGTTTAGCAGTCCTATTTTGTAAGATACGTCGGGGAGATTATAGTGGCAAAACCTGCAAAGGGCTTCTCGGACTTGTTGAAGCGATCGTTAAAAAAGACCGGGCGCACGGGAGGGTTTGGTACATTGCGACCGGAAGTTCGGCACCAGTTCGAGAAGATGACGTCCGGCATCGTTCTCGAGGCTTCCAGTGGGGGACCACGGACGATTCTCTTTACGAGTTATGATCACGGAGAAGGCACAACGACCGTTGTGAACAATTTTGCCCAGTCTTTGGCCCAAGAGAGGCGATATAGAACTTTGGTCGTTGATGCCAATACACGAAGTCCCGCCTTGCAGCAGACGGGGGCTATTGACGGTGACATGACGTTTTCGGAAGTCCTCGCAGGGGGAATAGAAAGTATCGCATTGCCCAAACCTTCGAATGGGACTAATTTATCCGTGATTCCCGGTGGAAATGTAGTTTACCACCCGTCTCAGGTTTTTGATCATCGGCGGTTTTCAAAGTTTGTAAAAAATGCCAAGAAATTGTTTCATTTCGTGCTTTTTGATTCAAGCCCGACTGGGAGCTATTATGATTCCGTAGTCCTAGGTTCCCATGTCGATGGGGTCGTGCTGGTCGTTGAGGCCGAGAAAACCCAATTTCATGACTTGAAATGGGCCAAACAATTGTTCAAGGAAAGGGGTATTCCCATACTGGGCGTGGTGCTTAATAGGCGGAAATTCCACATTCCACGGTTTGTATTTGAGAGATTCTTCGGTTAGAAAGGCCGGATAGCTTGACCAGAGATACGGAAAAGAGCCAAATCGCTTACCAGATTCTGAGTGTGCTATTCAAGAGACAGGTGGTCCTTGTGGGCATTAGTGCCGTCTTTTTTCTGTTGATTCTTTTTGTTACTTATTTGAAGACTCCTAAGTATAGGGCGACGGCCAAAATACTCATTCGATCCAACCCCCAACAGCAACTCATCTTGTTCAAAGACCTTTCTACACCCGGGCAAGATCTCCCGGCCATTAATCCGGCCAGCGACTTGATACAAATCCTTACTGGTCAGGAAATGGCACAGCAAATTGTCGAAAAATTCCAGCTGGACGAAAGGATTAAAAGACGCAAAGAGGCACCGGAAGATTTGAGAGGGACCATAAAAGGCTATCTTTCCAATGCCCTGGGTGCGGTGCTTGATGTGGTTAGAAATTTGTTTAACGCTGAGAAAGCGCCTCCAAACTATTTTGCTGGTGCCGTGGAAGAATTCATGACGGAGGCCCAGAATATTCAGTTGGAGGAAAAGACCAATGTCATAAACTTGAGTATTTGGGAAGAGTCCCCAGCGCTTGCCACAGACATAGCCAATTACATGACGCAACTCCTTGTTCAAAAAGCCATAGATCTTGAGCAATCGAGCGCCAGGGCAGCCTACGCTTTTACAAAAGAACAGATGAAGCAGGCTGAAACAGAACTGGCGGCAGCAGAAAAGGCCCTTATTACGTTCAAAAAGGAGAACAGTGTCATCAGTCTCGAGGAACAAAAACAAGCAAAACTTGATGAATTGGAAAACATAGAACAGGCACTCATTAATGTCAGAACCGCTCATTCCGAAGCTCGGGCCAGGCTGGATGAGATGAACAAAAAGATTGCGGCTCAAAAGAGATCACTATCAGAGTCGCCCACACTTGCAAATAATGCGACATTGAAAGGCTTGGTGAATTCTTTGAATCAGGTGGAGATCGAGCTGGCCGCAGAGTTGGAAACATATACTGAGTCAAGCGAAAGCGTGAAGACCCTCCAGGCGAAGACATTGGAAAATAGAGACAAAATTGCAAAAGAGCTGAGAGTGATTCTCCAAAATGATAGTGCTGTCCTCAAGTCAATACATCCCGACTTGCCAAATGATTATGCACGACTGATTTCCGAAGTGGCGGCTCAACAGGCCAAAAAGAAAGCCCTTCAACAGGAGATGGAGGCATTAAAGGCGCAGGCATTTGCCCTGTCCGAAATCGAAGCCGAATTAGAAGGGTTGAAGCGGCGTAGAGAGACAAGTGAAAACCTTTACAAAACTCTATTGGAAAAGTTCTCTGAGTTGGGGGTCCAGCAGATCTCTCACATGAGTGGATATGACTTGAAAATCATCGACAAGGCTTTTGTTCCCGAACACGTCAAGCCCGATCAGCCCAAGTGGTTGTTAGTGCTTCCTTTGGGATTCATGGTATCTATAATGTTGTCTGTTGGTATGGTTTTCTTTGTGGAATACTGGGATGAGTCGTTCAAGTCAGCTACTGAGATTGAGGCACGTCTCGAAATACCGGTTCTATGCACTATTCCTGAAATCCGTTAAACTATAGGGGTCTGATGTCTAGCCATAACAAATCCGTAGTTATTGGTCTCGATGGGGGCAGCTTCAATGTCCTGGATACGTTGATTGGGCAGGGCCATCTCCCGAATATTGCAAGGCTCATTAAAGAAGGTGTGAGAAGTGATTTGGAGACATGCTTTCCTCCCGTGACGGGGCCTGCATGGGCTTCGTTTATGACGGGCAAATGGCCGGGCGGTCACGGACTTTTTGACTTTTTTTATCGTCTGCCTGAGAATTGGCGACGAAAGGTTGTTAGTTATGACCATATAAAGTCAAAGACGATTTGGTCATTGCTGAGTGAGAAGGGAAAAACATCATGCGTCCTGAATGTTCCCCTGACGTATCCACCGCCGGAAATAGATGGTTGTCTCGTGTCCGGAATGCTCACACCGAGTACGATGCATCAATACACATATCCTAAAGATCTGGCCGCGGAAATTGAAGATAGATTCGGCCCCTACGTCATAGACGTCTATTGGCAAAATTATGAATTGCGAAAAACAAGGGAATTCTTGTTGGACCTCCTGGAATGCACGCGAAAGCGGGGAGAAGTTATGAAATATCTTATGGAGAGTCGCCCATGGGATTTCTTCATGACCGTCTTTGTTGGTGCCGACAGGATTCAGCATGCCCTTTGGGACTATCTTTTTATTGACCACCGAAAAGGATCTTCACCGTTTGCACAGGATGTCAATCACTTGATTCTGGAATATTATCAACTGATCGATCGTCTTGTCGGCTGGGTTTGCAAGACCATTGAGGGTAAAGGAAATCTCTTTGTCATGTCTGATCACGGCTTTGGTGCGCTAAAAGGCAAACTGTTCATGAACAAGTGGTTGGCTGACACAGGGTTTTTGAATTATCACGCGAAGAGGCGCAACTTTTTTCTTTTGAAGACGCAATTGGCTGCTATGCTCAAAAAGATTCCGGGCCGAATGGATATCTCAAGCCTCACCAAAAGACTACCATCTCGAGGCTCGGGAGCACAGGAAAACGGGATCAATGACCTTTTGGTATGTATCAATTGGTCAAAAACGAAAGCTTACTCCGCATCAAATACTGAACAGGGTATTTATGTGAATCTGGCCGGGAGGGAATCGGAAGGAATCGTTCGACCTGGTAAGGATTATGAGCGTGTGCGCGATGAAATCATCGAAAACCTGAAGGGACTTAGGCACCCCGGAGATGGTAGACCCCTGGTGAGTCAGGTCCGGAAGAGAGAAGATGTCTACTCGGGTCCTTTTGTTGAAGAGGCGCCAGACATCCTTTTCGCTCTCAGAAATGGGGAATACTCAGGGGACGTAAAACCAGTAAATCGCTTGATGAAGGGGCCGGATAGGTCAACGGGGTCGGGTACACATCGGATGAACGGTATTTTTATGGGTTGGGGCAAGGACATCAAGCAGGGGGAGAAGTTTCATGGGGCAAGAATAGTTGATATCGTGCCAACTATCTGTAATCTCATGAGGATACCCATCCCCGCAGAACTGGATGGGAATTTGTTGGCCGATATTCTGAGAGAAGACTTCAAGGAAAGCCATCCCGCGGAGTATTCTCACTTATGTCGGTCTGCAGATTCGATCCGCCCAGCAGAAGAGGCCTGTTCTGAGGAAGAAGTAGCCCGCCTGACAGCGCAACTCAAAGGTTTGGGTTATATGTGATCTGCAATCATCTTGTCAAGATTCCCCCCAAAGCCTCACCTGTGTCGCCTCAATGGCCATGGCCTGTGAAGCGTATCCCGTTCTGTTGGCGGTTTTGCCCTCAGCAAACAAGAAGTCCTGAAGCAGGGTGTTCAACAAGCGGGCGAGTGTCATATCCTGTGCCTGAGTCATATGTCTATAAGATAAAAAGGTTTTTTCTGTGGGGAAGTTTTTTCGGCATGGGACTTTGAAGGCCTCTGGTGCGTCTTTGGCAGACTTGTCGATGCTGGCAAAGGGGGCTGGCCTTGTTTTTTTAGGGGCCGTGTTTGGTAATCTAGTGACCTACGGGTACAACGCGTTTGTTGCCAGAACCCTTGGCGTGACGTATTTCGGGATGTATTCTTTGGGGCTTTACATGTTCAACATCGCAACCCTTTTTGCCTTGGCTGGGATTCACACGGGAGTGTTGCGGCATGTGGCTTTATATAATGGTTCCGGCTCTGATCGTAAGACAAAAGGGATCGTCTTTTCAGGGTGTTGGGTCATGTTCCCCATCAGCATACTTGGTGCGGCGCTTCTTTTTTTTATGTCTGACTTTATGGCCGTGCGGTTTTTTAATGAACCACGGTTGGGACAAGTATTTAAGATTTTTGCAGTCGGCGTTCCCTTCTTTAATCTTTCCACCGTATACATGTTCGCCACGCAGGGCTTAAAGGTGATGAGGTACCGAGTATACATTCGTAATTTCTTTGACCCGTTGAGTAAGCTCATTCTGACAATCGTTTTTTTCTCACTTGGCTGGCAACTTGTTGGTGTCCTTATTGCCTTTGTTGCAACGACTATCGTTGGCGCCTTTCTCTTTTGGCGATCGTTGGCGAGGCTCTTTCCCTTCGACAACCAGCAGGTCAAGCCGAGATACGGGTTCAAGGAACTCATTCTTTTTTCCTTACCGCTCATGCCGGTGGGGGTCTTTCAGGCCTTGTCGATGAGAATGGAGCCATTGTTATTAGGCAGCCTGAGTTCTTCGTCAGAGGTTGGACTCTATTCCGCTGCCTACCAAACATCGATGCTTACCAGCATGATATTGATCGCTTTAAATACCATTTTTTCTCCTATGATTTCAGATTTATATAACAAATCTGAGATCGGCAGGCTGGAAGAACTCTTTGGTGTAGTCGCCAGATGGAACGTTAAGTTATGTATGCCCTTGTTGATTATCATGGTTCTTTTCGCCGGAGATATCCTGAGTATATTTGGCCCGGAGTTTGTAGAGGGGCGAACATGTTTAATTATACTTGCCTTGGGCCAACTTGTACACACGGCATGTGGTCCGGTGGGATTTGTCTTGACAATGGCCGGCCGGACCGTCCTCGTATTGGTTAATACCGTGGGCATTCTCCTTTTTCGGGTTATTTTAAATTTGTTCCTTATTCCAAGAATGGCACTTGCCGGCGCTGCACTGAGTTCCAGCATATCGATTGTACTGTTGAACATTGTTATGATAATTGAGATGTGGCGACTGGTTGGAATGCAACCTTTTGAGTGGGGTTTTTTGAAACCGGTCATTTGCGGCATCGGGGCAATGCTCATAACATGTCTTCTCATAAGCTTAGCCGGCACTTACGGTAATATGGTAGTAGGTGTTATTGTCGTACTCGTCTCATATGGCGCACTGCTTCTTATATTTGGTTTAAACAGGGAGGACAGGATGATACTAGACAAGGTAAGGAAACGATTACGGGGGAAACAACATGTATGACAGGAAACGAAAAGTTTTTGTTCTGGGCATTGACGGCGGAAGTTGGCAAGTATTGAATTCGCTTATTGACATGGGTGAGATGCCCTTTCTGAAGGCGTTTACACAAAACGCCCTGGTAGATGATTTGGAATCTACGATACCCCCAATGACAGGCTGTGCATGGACCTCTTTTCAAACAGGAATGGAGCCAGGGGGGCATGGCATATTTCATTTTATCCAATTTGATCGGGCCTCGTCGCGTCTGAAATTTGTTAACGCGTCTGCCATCAAGACGGACACCATATGGGAAATCGCGAGTGCGGCAGGCAAAAAGATTTTGGCGGTTAACGTACCCATGACATATCCCCCCGTACCAGTCAACGGGGTGATGATTTCGGGAATTCCGGTTCCCGAAGCCGGCCCCGATATTATGTATCCCAAAGACCTTTATTATGACCTGACCAAGAGTCTTGGGAAATATAAAACCGTTGTTCACCATCATGTCTACTATTCACAGGGCTTGGAACACTTCGTGAGTGAACTCATTGAGACGATAGAGAGACGAAGGGACGTGGCGCTATATCTGCTCAGGCGTCATGAATGGGACCTTGGGATGGTCCACTTTCAATCTGTGGATGTCTTGCAACACGTTCTTTGGAACATACTGATGGACGGAAACAGAGTGTCTGAAAAGGAACGCATGGCTGTGATCAGCTTCTATAGACGACTAGACGAACTTATCGGCGAGCTTCTGGCCGAGACGGAATCTTCGGCACTGAGATTGATCATGTCTGATCATGGGTTTGGTGGTGATCAAAAAGTTGTTTTTATAAATAAATGGCTTGCAGACAAAGGGCTTATCGTTGAGAGAGGAAGGTTTCGAGCCAGAAGAGCCGTTTCGCACATGGTAAATATTCTGCGAAGAATCGACAAGCGCAGGTTGAGAACGCGTCTTTTGAAGGCAGAAAAGAGAAGAAATCTGCTTCTCAAGGAAAGTAACGATACGATCAATTGGGAGCGAACCAGTGCATTTGCAGCTACGGTGGGTCCGTACGCACTCGTCTACATTGAACCGGTGCTTCGTTCCTCAACCGACAGAGATACCCTGAAGAAGCGGATTGTTGAGGGACTTCGACAAATTGCAGACCCGGAAACAGGGCAAAAGATCGTTAAGGAGATTCTATTTAAGGAAAGCATATATAGAGGCGCTTATACCCAGGAAGCTCCCGACCTGGTTTGTGTGGCAAAAGAAGGATATGCCTTCGACTTTCACAGCCACGGTTTTGGCAAGTCCTTGGTTCACAAAATTGATCCGCTACAGCATCCTCCAGGTTCTCACCGGTTGGAGGGAATCTTGGCCATGGCAGGCAAAGACGTCAATACACAGGCGACCCTCAGTCATCCAAAGATTAGTGACTTGGCTCCCACGATTCTCTTCGCACTCGGGCTGCCGGTTCCTGATGTTATGGACGGCCGCGTCTTAACGGAAGTCTATACGGAAAATTTTTTGAAAGATACACCGTTGGTGGTCAAGAAGTCAGAAGCTCGCGAGGGAAAGCATCGAGAATACAACTTTTCGGATTCCGAAGCAGAGGCTGTTGAGGAAAGTCTAAGAGGATTAGGGTATTTTTAGGGCCTTTGGAATTGTAGCAACGTGAAGAAGCTTATACGAGACAGAAATGTGTATGAGGTGTTGGCTGGAAATGTCTTGACATGCTGGATCTGTACAATGCTTTTTGTAGTATGGAGCCCGCTTGTATGCCTCGGCCAACAGCCGGGCGCCATAAGTCAAGAGACGGTTATCTCAAAGGACACCTTTGGGGTTGATTTGATGTTCAGCCCCATACACATTATGAGAAAGAACAATAGAGATTCAGTCCGATTCTTAGATCTCTTGACTCGGGCCACCGGCTACATGGCAGATGCAGATGTAGGTGTTTTGGGTTTCGACGTATTGTGGGAGGAGATAGAAGCATCAGTCGGGAAAGGTTACAGCTGGTCGGAGCTGGACAGGGTCATGCGCATTCTTCATGACAAGGGCTTGAAGGCCAAGGTGACTTTCTATCCGACTCATCGGGAGGCTAACGGCGGATCAAGGAAACCGGTGGGTCACAGGAACTGGAGAGGAACCGTCAAAACGGACCATTTTGACCGTTTGTGTACAGCAATTCGAAACTTGGTTGAACGGTACGATGGAGACGGACAAGCGGATGCCTTCAAGATGGGATATCCCGTCCTGTGGTTTTTTGCCCTAAGTGGGGAGGTCGAGTCGTGGAAACACTGGGCGTATTATGGCGGAACGCCGGAGGAGTACGATCGCTTGTTGAACTTGACTTCGTCCTGTGTGTCGAAAGGCCACAAATCACTCTTGGTTGGGAGAGGGGCGACAAACTTTGGTTCTTTTTTTGAGACGGTTGATCTTAATGATCGAAGGCAACAGTATGATAGGAGTCATGAGAGATTTCGTCGTTTTTTAGTGAGTTCGTTGGAGAATAAGGACGATTACGACATGTTTGGCCTTCAGTATAATTATTCATGGAGGGCCATGGTGCCACAGATCGATTATGTGGCGGTGTTGTTTGATAGATTTGGTTATGAAAAGCCGATCTATGTCAACCATGCCAGGAGCACGGAGGTGGGATTTGCTGAGGAACTGAAAATTCTTCGGGATAGCAGCCATGCGAAGTATAATGGGGTTCGAAAACGGTATCACGCTATGCAGGCCGAAACCACAATAAAGAAGGCGGTTGTGGCTTTGGGCTGTGGCGTGAAATACGTTGGCGTCGCTTGTCTGCTGGATTATCCAAGACTCTTGATGCACCAGAAAATTGGCGAAAAGGGCCATGAAGGCGCCCAGTGGGCGTTGACGGGGCTTTTTGAATGTTCATGGGACGGGAAGGAGAGTGGGTTTTTTGCAAAGCCCGCGTATTATTCCTATAGGCTGTTTATACAAAAGATGTTGGGCGTCGTTTCAGAGGTAAAGCGTGTGAATGTGGCTGATTCAGTTTGGGCCTTTGCATTCAAAAAGCAGGGCAGATGGATATTTGTACTCTGGGTTGACGAAAGAATGGAGGGGGGTGAAAAAGAGAAAGAGATTGAACTGTCAGTGAACAGTCGGAAAGTGAAAATCACTGAAATGATCACGGATAGGGGTAAAGCAAAACCCGAGACGAGTGACGTTGAGGCAAAAAAGGGTAAAGTCCACATAAAGGCCAACGCTACACCGCTTTTTGTAGAGGAGCTCTACTAACGGAATGGAAATCCTGTCCGGTATCGTTGTATTTACTCTCATTTTCGAACATTTTCTGAATGTCCCGGTCACCCATGACGGCGTTGCGTTGTCACTTCCATTACTGGGATTTGCCTTTGGAGTCTACGTGTTTAAGGCGCTGGCAGAAAAAGACGAACGGTTGTTTCTCATACCGGTTTCACGGGCTGTACACATGTTTGTCATCGTCTTTCTGGCCGTCATGGTCGTTTCTCTAATAAACAGTAGAAACTTATCAGTGTCATTGGATCAGCTTCAGCGCTTTTCCTATTGTGTGCTAATATATTTCTTTATTGTTTTTGTGGTGAGGCGTCTGAGCCATTTTAACCGAGTGTGGAAGTATATGCTGGCTGCCTATGTCATTTCCGCCTTGTTGGGTCTTGTGGAAGCTTACACGGGAGTGGATATCTACAATCTGATGGGCGGGAAGTCTTTTCTCGGTGCACCGGTTTCAGAGAATGTTTTGATGATGAGTGATCCGGGTAGGATCCATGGGCCACTTGGTGACCCGGAGTTTCATAGTGGGCGAATGATTGTCTTGTTTTTTATTTCACTGCCGGTTTTGCTTACTGCTACCAGTCGTTGGAAAAAGTTTTTCGCCCTTGGAATGGTATTGTTAGCTACGGCCAATATCCTTGGGGCCGCTTTCAAGGGGGCAATACCGGCGCTGATGATTGGTTTGGCCGTTTTTTTGGTCCCGCTTAAGAATCGGTGGAAGTGGCCTTTGATGATAGGAAGCCCCATAGTTATCGTGTGTGCCGGACTTCTCGTGGGCTTAATATTTCCCAAAGTTCCCGTGGGGCGCTTAGTTGGAATAGGTGGCGGGTATGAAGACCGGATTAAGTTCAGGAAAAACAACGTACTGATCGCCATAGAAATGGGGATGGACCATCCTATTATTGGAAACGGGCCTAATGGGTTTTTTATTCGCTATGGTGACTATGCACGATGGATTCCCGGGGCCCGGTCGTGGGGAATCAAGGCACACAACACCTATGCCCAAGTTTTTGCAGAATTCGGGTTGGTTGGCTTGGCCGTCTTCGTTTTTGTTCTTGGGTGGACACTTTTTCAAGTGGGAAGGTTCGCCAGGAAAGTCGATGGAAAGTCTAGATACCTGTGTCTAGCTCTCCTAGCGAGCATTTCTGCACATTTAGTTCTAATGGCGGGGTCGAATTTCCTGGTTGATCAAAACTTGTGGCTCTTGTTGGGACTCTCTTGGTCCCTGTTATCGGCGTTGGAAGACCAGAGTTTTCGGGGAGAAGTGGAAAACGGCAATAGTAAAGGCGCGGCAGGATGTTTTGAGTCTTCTTCAGTGCCGGGAGGACAATCATTTGTGCCCGCCGGAGCTTATAGAGCATAGAAAGCAAAAGGTTTTCAAGAGATGAGGATATCTCCTCGTTTGGGCGAATGAAACAATTTGCATGGGATTTTACCGGGAGTAGTCTACGGAATATTGATTGGGTTTAATAGACAAGGATGCGTGTACTCTATTTTATAGAGGGGGATGGGGGCGGTGCGGTTAATCATGCCCTGGCGCTTGCTAGGTTATTGCCGAACAAAGAGATTGATACCAATGTCTTTTTCTTCTTGGCCGGCCCTTCACTCAAAGATGCCGATGCGTTGCATTTAAATTATAGGATGGTTTCTAGGAGATCCGCGATCGATCCCCTGTTGATGTGGGAACTCCTGAATTCGATACAAAAGGACAATATCGATATCCTCCATACCCACACGATTACCGGAAATTTCTATGCCCGCTTGGCTTGCCGTATCAGTCCGCGACCGCTGGTCTGTTTGACGACGGTTCACAGTCATGTCGTTGATGAGTTAAAGGGAAAAGCCGACATTAGTGCGAAGGACCGTCTCATGTATCTGAGAGAAATGAGTACCTATCGACTGGCCGATTTCTTTATTACCGTCTCGGATGCGCTCAAGGGGCGACTCATGGATAGTGGCGTTGAAGAAGACAAGATAGAGGTTATTCCTAATGGGGTAACAGTACCGAATTTGTCAAGACAAGACGAATGCGCTGCCGTTATCCGAAGGGAGTTTGGCGTTGACGATGGACAGATTCTGTTTACGGCTGTCGGTAGACTGGTTCCCCTAAAGAATCACGACCTGTTCTTAGACGCGGCAAGAATCGTTTCGGGTGTTTTGCCGAACTCGAAGTTTCTCATTGTTGGGGACGGCCCATTGCGAGGCCACTTGGAGGTGAAAGCAAAAGCATTGGGCATTGCAGACAGGACCCTATTCACAGGCTGGCGTCACGATGTACGAGACATCCTGGCCGCAACAGATATTTACGTGATTTCCTCTGTGGTGGAAGGCCTTAATCTTTCAGTTTTGGAAGCGATGGCGAACCAGATACCGGTATTGGGTACGCGGGTAAAAGGGATTCGTGAATTGATTGAAGATGACCTCACGGGTCTCTTGGTTCCGTCCCGTAACACATTGGCCATGGCCGATTGTATGACGAGACTCGGTAGGGATGACCACTTAAGGGAAAGACTGGGTAAGGCGGGAAGGGCGCTTGTTAAAAAGACATATTCAGTCGACAGGATGGTGGAGCGGACTGCGAGCCTTTATCGGCGGGTCTATAATGAAGTTGCCCGCTAAAATTCGGTAATGCGGCACCTGAAATACGCAAGTTCATGCGTCCTTATACTTCCAGTTGAATTTTAGGGATAACCACTTTCCATAAAATGCTTGTTTGAAAGCGATTTGACAAAAGGTGTTTTGAGATGCAGCAAGTTAGTTGTGAAATATGCGGCATAGATGATTCGGAACTACTCTTTGCGAAACGGGAGGTTCCTCACGCTGCGGGTCCAATCGTTCAATGTAGAAAATGCGGTTTGGTCTATGTGAATCCCAGAGAGGGTAAAAAGCAATGGTTCAATGTCCCGAAAATTCACGATACATATGTTGACCTATTGGATGTTAGAACGCCCGTATATGCGAGCAGGCTTGAAGAAATCGAGAAATACAGGAAAGGGGGACGGATTTTGGACGTTGGGTGCTACATTGGCGCCTTTCTTAATGTGGCCATGCAAAACGGCTGGTCGTGTTACGGGGTGGAGCCGTCCTCGGTCGTAAGTGCCTATGCGAAAGAGAAATATGGGATCGAAGTGTTCCCCGGTTTCTTGCAGGATGCGCGATTTCCTGACAACCATTTCGATGTGGTGGTGATGTTTCATGTGTTGGAGCATTTACCTTCCCCCAGAGAAACGTTGAAAGAAATTCTTCGTATTCTCAAGCCGGACGGCCTATTGGCCATTGAGGTCCCCGACATTGATCATCCTGTGCACCGGATGATCAAAAAACCTTGTTGGCTTTTTGTTCCCGGTCACCTTTTTTATTTTTCTCCTCGGACACTAAAAAAGCTACTCCGATCTGAGGGTTTTGAAATGATTAAGTCTAAGGCAAGTTACAAGGTGATCGATCTGAAACGTCTCTTGCAGTTACTTTCAAAGCTGATAGGAGCGAATCGAAGTAATTCGTTGTCCAAATGTGTGGAAAGACGAAAGCCGAAAGGCGCCGCCTTAAGGGTAAGGACAAGCCTTAATTTTATGACCCTTTCCAAACCGGTGAAGTGAAGGTCGTTTTACTGTCACATAGCTATGACCATGTTTTCTTCAAGAGTCCTATCTTTCTAAATAAAATCGACATGGCATTCTTGTATGGGGTGAGCACGTTTTTCTCTATACCGATTCGAGCGGTTTCCCCTTGGTTGTCTTTTCCAACGCCGTTTTTCGCCGATGATCTTACGTTGGATAATGCATGATAGGCATTATAGCGTACGAACTCATTGTCACTGGCCAGCAGCTGGTTCAGAAAAGAGACTGCCTCCGGGCCGCCGATTTTACCGAGGGCCCATATGACAGCATAATTGTCCGCATCCTGAGCACACATTCGAATCAAAGGCGAGATCGCTTCTGGGCTGCCCATTTTTGCCAGGACCTCAACGGTCCGTGTCCGAATTCTCGGATCATCACTTTGAAGCTTTCTGAGGAACACGGAAACGGGTACTTCCACGTCTTCCGCCAGTCTGCCAAGGGCTGCCAGGCCCAGTAAGTTGAACTCCACGTCGTGGACATTTGCTTTGTCAGTCAAGAGCGTTTGAATAACTCTGGCCGCCTTCGTTTTGTGGTCCTTCACGGTTTTCCGTGGGCCATACCAGATATAGTGGTGCCGAGAGATAGCCCTGTAGTTGCATAAAAAAGTGATGAATGGAGAGATAAAAAGCTTGCGGAGGCCTATGAATAGTGGATATATAGTGTTTAGAGAAACAAAAAAAACACTATCCAGGAGGCCACCGCAAGTGAAATCCAGCAAATCACAAATTCATGCAAAATTCCACACTTTTCCTGACATTCGTTTTGAAGACCAACGACTGACATCTTTCTCCGGGTTGTTGATTTTTCAATTACTTTTCAAACGACTTGATTTGAAGCAAAAGCTGAAACAATGTTTTGCGCACATGAAAGTGTCTTTCATTTTCGGCCATCACTTGGTTGTCATGCTGCTTGTGGTTCATTTGCTATTGGGGTTTCGTCGTTTACGTGCAGTTGATTATTACCGTGATGACCCGCTCGTATTGCGCATATTAGGGCTTCGAAAAATTCCAGATGTATCTACTATCTCACGAACTCTATCCAGTATGGATTCACAAAGCGTTGACAATGTACGCGTTATGTCCAGATCATTGGTGCTCCATGGGCTACAGCGTGAAGGCCTTCCACGCATTACGCTTGATTTTGACGGCTCTGTCCAATCAACCAAAGGACACGTTGAAGGCACCGCTGTAGGATT
>CAYTTQ010000021.1:0-34083 GCA_964440795.1 uncultured Desulfobacterales bacterium
GGTCTTCCCGCTTAACAAAGCGGGACGTTCTAACCAAAGCTGAACTACGTCCCCGCTGTATTACCTGACTATATATCAACAATGAATCTCTTGCTTGTTCCCTCACTCGCGGTCTTCCCGCTTAACAAAGCGGGACGTTCTAACCAAAGCTGAACTACGTCCCCGTGAAGACCCGGTCAATCCATTTGGTGGTAGGCGGAACAGGGCTTGAACCTGTGACCCCCGGCTTGTAAGGCCGGTGCTCTCCCAACTGAGCTACCCGCCCTTAAGTCCTTCTTGCTTGCGGTGGGTCCCCGTCCGCATGTCAAATGCAAGAAATGCTTAGTTGTCTTTGTATTTCAATCCGCTCTTCGGCCGGAACAACGCCCGGTTGCTAGAGCTTGTGATTTAACCAACCCATCGAATCCTGTCAAGAAAAATAATCGGGCCGATCAGTTGATTTGAATCGAATTGTTCACCGGTTCCTGTGCTTCCGGGATCATTTCCGGGGAGATGATCTCTTCCGGCTCCTCCATGAAAAGGCTTTCGCCTTCCTTCAAAACGATGGCCCGGCCGAGCACCTCGTCCATGTGGTCGGTCATAACGACCTCAAAGCGTTTGACGATCTTTGCAGGAATATCCTTGAGATCCTTATTGTTTTCCTTGGGGATAATAATCAAGCCCATCCCACCCCGATGGGCGGCCAGAATCTTTTCTTTGAGTCCGCCGATCGGTAAAATTCGACCACGCAGCGTGATCTCTCCCGTCATGGCCAAATCCCGACGAACGGGCTTTTTTATTAACGCCGAAATGATCGACGTGGCCATGGTAATGCCTGCCGAGGGGCCATCCTTGGGAGTAGCGCCTTCCGGCACGTGAACGTGAATGTCCACCTTTCTGTAAAAGTGTTTTTCAAGTCCCAGGGCGCTGGCTCTGGAACGGACGTAACTGACCGCCGCCTGTGCGGATTCTTGCATTACGTCACCCAACTTCCCGGTCACCGTCAGCTTCCCTTTTCCTGGGACCACGATGGTTTCGATGGAAAGCAGTTCTCCGCCCACTTGCGTCCATGCCATGCCCGTCGCAAGGCCGATTTCATCTTTTTCCTCCACTTCCCCGTACCGGAACCGGGGAGCCCCCAATAACTTCGGTATGGATTGAGCGGTAACCCGAACGAAATCCTTGCCGCCCTCTTTGGTGATTTCTCTGGCGACTTTTCGACACACCGAGGCGATCTCACGTTCGAGATTGCGAACCCCGGCCTCCCGGGTGTAGCGACGAATAATGGCGGTGAGGGCATTGCGCGTAATGGCAAATTTGTCCTCCGTCAGTCCGTTTCGTTTCACCTGTTTGGGCACCAAAAAGCCGAGTGCAATTTGGAGTTTTTCGTATTCGGTATAGCCCGGCAGCTGTATAATCTCCATTCGGTCCTGGAGGGGCGCAGGAATCCCGTGCAGGTTGTTGGCGGTTGTAATAAACAGGATTTCCGACAGGTTATAGTCCACATCCAGATAATGATCCCCAAAGGCATAATTTTGCTCCGGGTCCAACACCTCGAGTAACGCGGCCGAGGGATCCCCCCGGAAATCCATACTCATCTTGTCCACTTCGTCCAAACAAAACACGGGGTTTTGGACCTTGGCCTTCTTCAGGGACTGAATGATCTTACCGGGCATGGCCCCGATATAGGTACGTCGGTGGCCCCGGATTTCGGCTTCATCCCGCACTCCGCCCAAAGACAAGCGAATAAATTCCCGTCCCGTGGCCCGAGCGACGGACCGCGCCAAAGAGGTTTTCCCCACCCCCGGGGGACCGACCAGACACAGGATGGGACCGTGGACCTTTTTGACCAGCTTTTGCACTGCAAGATATTCCAGGATGCGCTCTTTGGGTTTTTCCAACCCGTAATGATCCTCTTCCAAAATCTTTTCCGCCTTGTCCACGTCGAGACACAACTTGCTGCGGACAAACCACGGAAGACTGATCAGCCACTCGATATAATTACGAACCACGGTACCCTCCGCCGACATGGGCGCCATGAGTTTGAGCTTCTTGAACTCTTGCTTGGCTTTCGCCGTGGCTTCTTTGGACATCCGCTTGCGTTCGATGCGTTTTTCCAGTTCCTCAAGCTCGGTTTTGTGGTCGTCCTTGGCACCCATCTCCTTTTGGATGGCCCGCATCTGCTCATTCAAGTAGTAGTCTCTTTGGGTCTTTTCCATCTGTTTCTTGACCCGGCCCTTGACCCGTTGCTCCGTCTTATAGATCTCAATCTCCGTCTCCATCAGACTAAACAGCAAGCTCATCCGATCGACCGGAGACGTCGTTTCCAGCAGTTCCTGTTTGTCTTGAAGCTTGAAATTGAAATGGGCGGCAACGGTATCGGACAGTTGAGACAAGTCCTTAATATTGGACACGTTTTTTATGACGTCTTTCGAGATATTCTTATTCACCTTCGAATATTCTTCAAACGCGCCCACAACGGTTCGGGTCATCGCCTCTCGTTCAACGTCCGCTGTTTCCGGCTCTATGATCGGCTCCACGTCGGCCACGAAATAATTGTCCTTAGACGCGAAACGGATCATTTGGCCCCGACGTTTTCCTTCCACCAGCGCCTTTACGGTCCCGTCCGGCAACCGTAACAGCTGCAACACGGTCCCAATCGTACCGATTTTAAAAACGTCCTTTTCTTGCGGTGAATCCACGGAGGCATCTTTTTGCGTCGCCAAAAAAACCGTCTTGTCCAAGTTCATGGCACTCGACAGTCCGTTGACGGATTTGGTCCGTCCGACAAAAAGGGGCACGACCATGTGAGGGAAAATAACCACATCCCGCAAAGGGAGAAATGGTAAGCTAAGTCGTTCTTCTGAATTCTCCATTGTTTTTTTCCTTTTTAAGATATTAAACATATTTTTAATTTGGTTAGGGCGACGTCAAAGCGAAAGTGCATGCTTCACTCTTTAGATTTCATTAACCCCCTGTGGGTCTCTTAGTCGAATCTCGCAAAAGCCCGGTAATGCCGAGCCTAGGACATGGCCCACTCTTCCGATTGTTCGAACAGCAAGATGGGTTCCTCGTTATTGACAATGACATCCTCGTTAATGACACACTCTTTCACCCCGTCCATAGAGGGAATATCGTACATGATTTCGAGCATGCTCTTTTCCATGATTGCCCGCAATCCTCTGGCACCACTCTTTCGCTGTAAAGAGTTTGCCGCAATCGCCCTGAGCGCTCCATCGGTAAATCGAAGCTTAACCCCCTCAAACTCCAAGAGCTTCTGGAACTGTTTGACCAGGGCGTCTTTGGGTTCTGTGAGTATTTTGACCAAGACTTCCTCGCTCAGCTCGTCGAGGGTGGCAATCACCGGCAATCGACCGACGAACTCAGGGATCAGGCCGAACTTCAAAAGATCTTCCGGCTGAACCAATTTAAGGGTTTCGCCAATATTTCGCTCGCCTTGACTTTGAATGTTGGCGCCAAAGCCCATGATTTTGTTGCCCAGCCTACTTTCGATGATTTCCCTCAAGCCGTTAAACGTTCCGCCACAAACAAACAAGATATTGGACGTATCCACCTTGATAAAATCCTGCTGGGGATGTTTGCGTCCCCCTTTCGGCGGAACACTGGCAACGGTCCCCTCAATTACTTTGAGGAGCGCTTGTTGCACCCCTTCCCCGGAAACGTCCCGGGTAATGGAGGGGTTGTCCCCCTTTCTGGCTATTTTGTCTATTTCGTCAATATAAACAATACCCTTTGAAGCCCGGTCTGCGTCATAATCCGCATTTTGAAGCAGGGAAACAATGATGTTTTCCACATCTTCTCCCACATACCCCGCCTCGGTCAGCGACGTGGCGTCGGCAATCGTAAACGGGACATTCAAAGATCGGGCCAGGGTTTGGGCCAACAATGTCTTGCCACATCCCGTCGGTCCAATGAGTACGATGTTACTTTTGTGAAGCTCAACATCACCGGTTTCCAGTTGGCTCTCCAACCGTTTGTAATGATTATAAACGGCTACGGACAGAATCTTCTTGGCCCGTTCTTGTTCGATCACATACTCGTCGATACTCGCCTTGATGGCAGCCGGTGTCGAATACTCATTCTTTCTCTGAGACTGCGCTTCTTTTTCGTATTCTTCTTCCACAATCTCATTGCAAAGCTCTATACACTCGTCGCAAATATAGACCGCCGGTCCGGCAATGAGTTTTTTTACTTCTTCTTGGCTCTTCCCACAAAACGAGCACCGTAAACCCTCTCCGTCCACACCTCTGCGTTTAGCCATACCTTCCTCCCGGCTTATCCCTTAAGTATCACAAAAGAAATACAGTCTTACAGCTTCGATTGGCGGGCCGGTCACCACAAGACCCGCCGGATTTCGCCTCCTTCACGGCTACCACGTCTGCTGACCAGTGCAAAAACTATTCCTCGTCGGCCTCGTTCGTACCGGCGTCTCGACTGCTGATTACGTGGTCAACAACCCCGTATTCTTTGGCTTCAGCACCGCTCATAAAGAAGTCCCGATCTGAATCTTTGCGGATTTTTTCGATATCCTGATGGGTGTGAAACGCAAGAATCTGGTTCAACGATTCCCGCATTCGGAGAATCTCCTCAGCCTGAATGGCCACATCGGACGCCTGGCCCTGAAATGAGCCCATGGGCTGGTGAATCAAGACTCGCACATTGGGAAGGGCATAGCGCTTGCCCTGAGCACCGGCGGCAAGTAACACCGCGCCCATGCTGGCCGCCTGTCCCATGCACAAGGTACATATGTCCGGTTTAATGTACTGCATCGTATCATATATGGCCAATCCGGCATTCACCACGCCCCCCGGGGAATTGATGTAGAAATTAATTTCCTTGTCCGGGTCTTCCGACTCCAAAAACAGAAACTGGGCGATCAACAAGTTGGCAATCTCATCATTTACGGCGGTCCCCAAGAAAACAATGCGATCCTTCAACAGCCGGGAATAAATGTCATACGCTCGCTCGCCTCGACTGCTCTGCTCCACGACCATGGGTATGAGGGCCATTACGCGTCTCCTTCTTCCTTTTCGGTCTTCATCTCGACCTGCTTGACGTCACTATTTCCGATAATATAGTCCATCGCTTCTTTTTCGAGGGTTTTTTGTTTGAACACGTCTTGTGCCTCTTTCGAACTTTCATAATATTTTCGTATGGTGTCCACCGACTGACCAATGGACTCGGCGAAAGACTGATAGGCGGCATCAAGCGCTTCATCCGTCAATTCGACACCCTCTTGTTCGATGACTTTTTCCATGAGTAAGTACTCGCGGACCTTACGCTCCGCCAAGGGTCGGTACTTTTCCTTCAAGGCCTGGGTGACTTCTTCCGACTCATCCGGGGCAACCCCTTTTTGAGTCATCATACTCTGGGCATCCTGTACCATCCGGGAAAGCTCACTGTCCACAAGGCTTTCCGGCAGCTCAAACTCCGATTGGGCAATGAGCTGATCCACAACCTGTTCCCGAAGTTGCCTTTGCGTTTCCGCTTCATACTTCTTTTCCAGATCACTCTTTATGGCCGCCTTGACTTCGTCCAATGTCTCGTACTCTCCCAGATCCTTGGCAAATTCATCGTCGAGGGCAGGCAAAATCTCCTCTTTGATCTCTTTGAGACTCACTTGGAAAGTGATATTTTTGCCCGCCAATTTGGTATTAGAATAGTCTTGCGGAAACGGAACATCGATTTTCTTGTCGGCATCGACGTTCATTCCGATAAGCTGCTCCTCAAACTCCGGAAGTATCTGACCGGAACCGATCTCCACTTGAAAATTGGCTGTCTTGCCAACCTCTTCATAAGGCTCTCCATCTAGAAACCCTTCATAGTCGATTATCACGATATCCTTGTCTTGAACAGGTCGGTCTTCATCAACGTTCTTGAGCTCCGCACTCCGCTTTTGAAGCATCCTGAGTTGGGCGTCGATCTCCTCATCCCCCACCGAGTGTGTTCTTTCCTCCAATTCCAACCCTTCTACATCCAGGTCATCGAGAACCGGACACACCTCCACCGTGGCTGAGTACGAATAGGGTTGCCCCTTCTCCACAAGTTCCGCCTGATCAAGGGAAGGCTCGCCCACGGGTTTTAAGGCGGCCTCTCCCAACGCCTTTCCATAGGAACTCTGGATCAATTCCCCGGAAACCTCCGCATGAACCTGCCTGCCAAAACGCCTTTCCAGAATCGACATGGGTACTTTGCCCGGACGAAATCCCTTCAAGTTTACACTCGACTTTAGGTTTCTATAGGCCTTTTCCAGCTCCTTTGTAACATCTTCTTTGGGAATCTCGACGTGCATCACTTTCTTTATCGGACTTAGCTCTTCCACATTCACCTTCATAGTTAGCCTGTTCTCCAGTCTTCGCGCCTATGGTGCGAGAGGCGGGACTTGAACCCGCAAGGCTGTGGGCCGCTGGATCCTAAGTCCAGTGCGTTTGCCAATTTCGCCACTCTCGCAGTACGGCTGATGATTTTTTCCGGGAAAAATAATGTATTAGGTTCCCATATCGTAGATTCAAAGGTTAGTACCTCAGGCATGCCCTGTCAAGGGGATTTGAGTGATAAACTCCCGGGAGTGCTTATCAACAAAGGACTTGCCTATTGGCCAAAACGGAGGCAGAATCTATGCTGATGTGGATATTCCGGTCATGATCGCGTTTGCGTCTGTCGGAAAACTCCCAGCCGAGGTTTTCTCCCAATGGATACAATTCGGAGCAAAGCATAGTTATGACGGCCTTTCTCTTGAAAGGACTCCTTCGACTTAGTGCCAAGACATGTAAACCTTACTTGATTGTGTGGTTTGCGGTTGCCTTGTCTTCTTCCCCCGCTTTCAGCCAACATGCCCTGCTCCCGGAGGGCTTTGCGGGAGGCAAGATCGTCGTCATCGACCCAGGCCATGGCGGACATGACGAGGGTGCCCGTCACCCCTCCGGCACATCCGAAAAGGACTTGACCCTACAGCTGGCTTTAACCCTCAAGGACGCCCTCCGCGGGGCATGTCGTGTCCACTTAACCCGAGACGGAGATTACTGGGTGGACCTGGAAAGACGTACCGCTTCGGCCAACCACCGACAAGCGGACGTGTTTATCAGCCTTCACACCGGGGACAGTTTTCAATCCACAAACGATGGGGCACTGGTTTTTCACCACGTGGGGAATCCGGAACGACCGTTTTCCCTCGTTGACCAAGGAGCGCTTGACGACGACCCTGCTCCGGCATTGCCGATGTGGCACTTCGTCCAGTCAAAACACGAAAACGAGAGCCGACGTCTGGCTCGCAGTCTGCACAGTCACCTGGCAAATGCCGGATATTCAAGTGGCAGAGGCACGCTGGGAGCACCAATATATGTACTGAAAGGAGCCGACATGGCGGCTGTCTCAGTTGAAATCGGCGGCATCCGTTCTTCCGCCGATCACAGCCCAACCAGCGGGGAAAATGCCCTGACCGCCCTCGCCGAAGCAATTGTTCAAGGGTTGAATGATTACTTTGGCAATAGAGGCAGTTGCGTTCAAAAACCAGACATGCTAGAAGAAGATATTCATCCGGGGCGTGGCGCAGTCTGGTAGCGCACGTGGTTTGGGACCACGGAGTCGGAGGTTCAAATCCTCTCGCCCCGACCAGTCGTTTGTTATTTCATCAGTTACGGAAAGGGTTGAGATGAAAGACTTAATTCCGGATCGGGAGCATGCCTACCACCTTCAGGAATATGCAATCTTGGAACGCGAGGATGGAACTTACGAATATGTCGGATGGGATGCGGACAGCAAACTGAAAAAGACCGCGGCCATCGACCTTACGATTGGGTAATGTCCGATTGGCCCGCCCGACGTATGGACCCGTCCTTATTCGCCGACAGGTCGGACTCGCCGTCCTGCAACTGCCGCCGGTCAACATAGACACCTGCAATGTCCACGGCCTTTTCGATTTCCGGTGTCGGAGGTAAGGTTTGGGCGATTTTCGCTAAGTAGCCACGCCGCTGTACCGCACGGAAGGTAGGTGCAAAATTCACGTCGAACACCCAGCTTATTTGTAACAATTTAAAGTCATTAAGTGTAGCCATATGTTTTGTGTCAGCCATTTTTCGGGCGTATAACGCATCGATAATCGGCGCAGACCAAACCGGTTCGTCAGGTAACCCCCAAACGACCACTGAATCCAGGTCGGCATATCGCCCTTCGTAATAGTCCACAAAGACCCGCCAAATATCCAGTTTGTCTGCATCCCTTAACAGCTTAGCAAAAAGCACGATCTTGGCATCCTGTTCCTGCGGCAACACGCGCATGTTATGGTAGCGGATGGCTTGCTGAACAATGTGCCGCTCAACGGCACCGCACCGAGAAAGAACTTGGTTTTCAGCCAACACGTCCAATCCCAGTTCGGCGTGGTTCCTTGATGCAGCGTCATTGAAGGTCCCATAGTCCCGGTACTGTCTAAACCGTCCCACATCGTGAAACAATGCCGTGGTTTCCGCCACACGGATGGCATCGTCGGACAACTTCAGGGCCCCCGAAATCATCCGAATTTCCTTACATACCCGCCGCGTATGCGCTTCTTTCAGGGCTATGGTCTTATCCAGAACACGGTCCCCACTGCGAAAGGTGGCCACATATTCGGAAAACCATTCCTTGAAATAATCCAGCTCCGCTCTATTCATTAAATCATCCCTAAAAAGTTGAAACCATGTGTCCGGTCTGCGCTCCACAATACTTAAACATCAAAGGGCCGAGTGTCGAGGAAGGGGGATCCGAAAGGAAAAAGTCGGCTTGCTCACGAGTTAGAGCAACGACCGACTTTCCTGTCTTACGTAAAATTAGACGGCACTGAATCGATAGTACGCGGCGCACGTCCCTTCACTGGAAACCATACAAGGGCCAATCGGATTTTCCGGGTTACAGACTTTCCGGAACAGACTGCATTCCGTCGGCGTGTTTACACCTCGCAGTACGTCACCACACTTACACCCCGGGGGCTCAGGAGAATCCGGCACGTTAAGATCAAACGCCGCCTCCGCATCGAAGGCCCGGTAGACATCTCTGAAAGCAAGGCCGCTGTTCGGGATCATCCCCAGTCCCCGCCACGGAGCATCGCAGGGCTGAAAAACCTTGTCCATCGTTCGCAGGGCAGTTGGGTTGCCTTCAGGGGATACCGCGCGACGATACTGGATTTCTACCCGAGCCTCTCCCGCCTCAACCTGGTCGACCAACATCGAGATACCTTGCAAAATGTCCAATGGTTCAAATCCCATGACGACACAAGGCGTCTTAAACTGGTCGGCAACCACTTCGTAGGGTGCGGTGCCAATAATGGTACTCACGTGACCGGGGCACATAAACCCGGTCACATCCACTTCGCCCCCTGATAAAAGGGCGTCCATGGCAGGCGGGAGAAGTTTGTGGGCCGACAAAACCGAGAAATTCTCAAGTCCCTGGGCCTCAGCTGCCACCACGGCGGCGGCAATAGTCGGTGCGGTCGTTTCAAAACCGATGCCCAAGAAGACCACCTTCTTGTCGGGGTTTTCCCGGGCAATTTTGAGCGCATCCATCGTCGAGTATACCATCCGGACATCGGCACCGGCACTCTTTTCTTTCTTTAACGAAGATTCTGAGCCCGGCACACGAACCATATCTCCGAATGTCGTTACAATAACCTCTGGAATTCTGGCCAGCTGGATTGATTTGTCAATATCACGAGTCGCCGTTACGCAGACCGGACACCCGGGCCCGGAAATCAGTGCTAAATGATCCGGCAGCACCTGCCTTACCCCATGTTTAAAAATAGCCACCGTGTGCGTACCGCAAATCTCCATGAATCGGGCCGGTTTCGTGGAGGTAGAGCGAATCCGCTCGACCATTTTTGAAGCCAAGGCTCCATCCCGGTATTCACTCAGGTACTTCATCAATTACCCCCATTTCCTTCCAAAGCTCCAAGGTGATCTTGGCCTCCTCAGGATCGATCCTATGGAGGGCAAACCCGGCGTGAATGATAACATAATCCCCAAGCTCAGGCCGCTCATCCACGATGTCCAAGCGGGCTTCCTTCGTTGTACCGCCCAGTTCAGCCACGATACTGTCTCCGTCTATCTGAACCACCTTCATCGGTGCCGCCACACACACGATATTATACCTCCCTGAATAGTATTGGTATTAAGTACTTATCCCTATCAACAACTATTTATTAGAATCACTATATCGACAAAATGGACTAGCCATCCAATTGGTCCATTCCCGCTTTATACTTGGCATCGGCCACCATCGCCTGACCCAGGGCAATGCCGCCGTCATTGCTGGGAACCGCCGACTGCGTGTATACGGCAAACCCATTCGCCTTCAGGGTTTGGGAAAGGTCGACCAGCAATCGAGCGTTTTGAAAACACCCGCCACTTAAAACCACTCGATTCGAACCGTGCAGGCCGCGAACCCTTTCACAGGCCTCATAAAACAACCGGACCAGTGTATTGTGGAAGGTGGCACTGATCAGCCCTGTCCCCACACCATTGATCACATCTTCCACTACCGCTTTTATGGTAGGGCCGGTCAGAAACTGCTCCACCCCGTCAACGGATTGGATTTCACAGGGATACACACGTTTGCGATCTTCGTCGGCTGCCGCCTCGAGTTCCACCGCCGCCTGCCCTTCATAGGCCACATAGTTTCGTACCCCTGAAATGGCAGCCACAGCATCAAATAAACGGCCACAACTGGAAGTCAGCGGAGAATTTACTCTCTTTTCGATCATATCGACAAGAATCTTGAGGCGCTCCCGGGGTATCGAGGACAGAAAGGGAAGCCCGGTTTCAAAAAGTCCTTCACCCAATGCGTCATAGAGAGCGCTTGCCGCCATTCGCCAAGGCTTCTTGATCGCCGCTGCGCCTCCCGGGAGAGGCAAATAGGCAAAATGGCCAAATCGGTTGAAGTCTTCGGCACCGGCAATCATTATCTCGCCCCCCCAGATGTGCCCGTCCGTCCCATATCCGGTGCCGTCCAAGGCAACGCCGATGACGGTGCCTGTCAACCCGTTTTCCGCCATACCACTCACCACGTGGGCATGATGGTGCTGAACGCCAATCCTCACCATGTCGGTTTGTTTGAGGGCATATTGGGTACTCAGGTAATCGGGATGCAGGTCATAAGCAACGATCTCGGGCTCTATTTCCAAGATTCGCTTCAGGTGCCCGACGGTCATCTCGAAGAAATTGAGGGTTTCCAAATTCTCCAAATCGCCGATGTGCTGACTCAAAAAGGCCTGATCGTCCCGTGTGATGCAGATGGTATTTTTCCATTCCGCCCCGCAGGCCAAGACAGGCGCCAGCGGGTCCTTCAAAAACGTCGGAATGGGCACATAGCCTCGGCTCCTACGGACCTGCCTCGGTTGTCTACCCACCACCCGCATGATGGAATCATCACTTCGGAGGTAGATGTCACGATTATGGTTGAGAAAATAATCGGCTATATTCCCCAAACGTTCGAAGGCCTCTTCGTTGTCGATGGCGATCGGCTCCTCACTGATGTTCCCACTGGTCATCACCAACGCGAAAAGGTCATCCGACCGTAGCAGCAAGTAGTGAAGGGGCGTATAGGGCAACATGACCCCGTAATTTCTGTTCCTGGGGGAAACGGCGTCAGCGATCCCGCTGTTGTCCGACTTCTCCAAAAGGACGATGGGCCGCCGGATCGAATTCAACAGCGCCGCCTCTGCCTCCGACACGTGCCCCACCCGCCTGGCATCCTCCATATCGACCACCATGATCGCCAGGGGCTTCTCCTCCCGGTGTTTGCGTCGCCTGAGCCGTTTCACCGCGTCATTGTTGGTGGCGTCGACGGCCAAGTGAAATCCTCCCAGCCCTTTGATGGCGACAATATGCCCCGCTTTCAGCAATGCCCGGGTCTCGGCAACGGGATCATCGCCGGGCACCTCACGGCGATTGCCGTCCCATAGGCGCACGACGGGGCCACAGGCCCAACAGGCATTGGGCTGGGCGTGAAATCGCCGGTCGTGAGGATCATCATATTCGGTTTGGCAGCCCGGACACATGGTAAAGCCCTTCATCGCCGTAAAGGGTCGATCATAGGGAATGTCCATAATGATCGTATATCGGGGGCCGCAGTTGGTACAATTAATGAAGGGATACCCGTAACGGCGATCCTCGGGATCAAAGAGTTCACGCAGGCAATCGTCACACACACAGACATCCGGAGAAATCAGGGTGCGTCGTTCCGCTTGGCCTTCACTCTTATGGATGGAAAAATCGACGTAGCTTTTTTGCGGCTGTTCGGCTGTCTCAATGGAAACGATATGTGTCAAAGGGGGCTTCTGTTTGGGAATGGCGTCAAGAAACGCTTCCAAGGAGTCGCTTGTTCCCTCCGCCTCGATATATACCCCTTGAGCCGTATTGGAAACAAAGCCCTTCACATTATTGTCTCTGGCTAGGTTGTATATGAAAGGCCGAAACCCCACACCCTGAACAATGCCCTTGATTCGTGCGGCAACGCCCTTGTGTGCTATTTCTTTACCTGTTTCAACAGCCACTCGGCCCATCCGTCAAGTCCTTCTCCGGTCTTGCAGGACACCTCGAATATCTCTAAATTCGGGTTTATTTTTAGGCAAATATCCCGGACATACCCTACGTCACAATCCACATACGGCAGAAGGTCAATCTTGTTAATCAACACCACACTCGACTCATGGAACATTAGCGGGTACTTTTCCGGCTTGTCTTCCCCTTCGGTCACACTCAGTATGGTGACCTTGTGATCTTCGCCCACTTCAAATTCAGCCGGGCAGACCAGATTTCCTACGTTTTCAACCACTAACAAATCCAACGCAGAAAGGTCGAAGTTGGAAAGCGTGTCGCGAATCATATTGCCGTCCAAGTGGCAGGCCCCCTCTGTGTTGATTTGCACCGCGGGGACCCCTTTGTTGAGAATCCGTTCTGCATCCCGCGTAGACTGAATGTCACCTTCGATCACCGCCATCCGGATCCGATCTTTGACGGCGTCGATCGTCCATTCCAGCAGCGAGGTCTTGCCGGAACCGGGAGAACTCATCAGATTAATAACCGCCACGTTTTCCTTTTGAAACAACTTGCGATTCTCTTCCGAAATCCGCTCATTGGCCTCTAAGATGTTCTTCACAACGGGAATCTTCAAGACACGCTCTCCTTTCAAAATAATGACATAGAGTTATATGTTGTCGCAATATTTGTACCCCAAAGCCCCCTCGTAAAAATTGACACTTCCCCAAAATAATACCTGCCGGCCCTGAAAGCAACTCCAACGGGACGTTACAGGTATCCAAGGCGCTATTACCATTCGCGGAGGTGTTTTTTTTGAACGTGGGGAAAGGCGAGTCGTTTCGACATGTGCAAAAATAACGCTTAACAACAAAAGGTCGACCTTTTCGACCGACCTTTTCATTTCCTCTGTCATTATATATCTGGTGCCGAATATATCTGGTGCCGAAGGCCGGATTCCAAGACGCCACGTAATTTCAACACCTTAGACCTTACAAATGGGTGCAAACTCGGGCTAAATCATGTCGGGTTTGCACCCCAGCCGCACCCAGTTTCCGCGTTTTGCAAAGCAGGGTTGCACCGTAAAGTTTTTTGGCATAATAAGGCCCCGAAACCAAGGGGTTCACCGGTACCGGTTCAGCCTGAAGATAGCTTGTGCATTCCCACTTGCCTAGCTCTCTTTCTCCTTCTCGCCTCTGGCCATCGGTATATCGATCCCCTTGCGCCTCAATCTCTCGCCTAGCTCGGCCTCGTACTTCTTGACGAGCTTCTGCTTCAAGATTTCTCGTAGCGGCGGTCGGACGTTGGACGACTCCTTCATTGTACAGGTCCTCTATAAAGCTTTGGTGTTCAGCCGTACATACCCTGCCTCGTACTCTTCGTCAAGCTTTCGGTTTTTTCCTTCGACGATCCTGTCACCACCATGGCCATCGTTACCTGCGTGGCAACATGGGAAATCTGGTCCTTCAGGCCGTCGTCGGGCCTTTCCCAGCCGTTTACGATGCGGGAAACAACGCTGGGATGGCAGCCGAGCTGATGGGCCAATTGAAATTGGGATATGCCCCATTCCAGGAGCGCCACCTTTAATGCGATGTTTTTCACTTTTTTTTGCCCCCCTTCATTTTTTTTCAGCATTTTATGTTGACAATCCATATTAAGTCGAACATATATGTTCGAATTGCAACACTTTGTTGTTGTCAAGCAATGATTTTTCGTCTTAAGGAATTTTTATGGAAATCACGAACGGTATGATTGCGAAGGCTACATGGGCCACTCACCCGCAGGCGAAGCAGTGGGGAGCTTATTTTTTGGGTTCTGATCCCCACGCCGGCCAAAGCTCGGGAAAGCCGAGGTCATATAGCTTTGATCAGGCCTGCAAGGTTTATTTGGGAGGATATTTGACGGCCAAACTAGGGTTCAAGAGGCAAGAAGCTCGCACCATACTTAATGACCTGTGGACTTGGTTAGAGAGTAAGGGCTGGATACCCTCGAAATACATCGTGATTAGGCCTACGAGGACAAGAGCTGGCTGCCAGTTTTTAGGCGCATTTCCTGGCTTGATTGTACGTATCGTCACCCCCGGCACCGGTGAGTTTGTTTACCGGGTTGATGAAATTTTAGCTGCATACCAAAAACAGGATCCAGAGGACGAACAAAGCGACATACATGGGGTGGAATATAGGCCCCATTGGTTTCCAGAAGAAAAGATCGGTTTATTTTATAAAGAAAGGGAAAGTGCTACTCGGACATTTGAGCTCCACAATGTCTTCAATAACCTAGGTCACCAACTCTGTAAGGTTGCCTAGTTTTTTTTGGCTGTAAGTCGAACATGCATATTCGTGCAAGGAGGGGACCATGATTGTCTCACCGCTCAAAGCAGCAATTATTAAGTCTGGGTTTAGGCAAAAGTTTGTGGCGGAGCAAGCTGGCCTAACCGAGAATCGCCTGACCTGTGCGGTCATCGGTCGGTTGGAGCTCACTCCCGATGAGAAACAGAAAGTTGCGAAGGCGCTCGGAAAGGACCTGGGAGAACTGTTCCCAACAGAAGCCGATGAAAATCCGAGTAACATCTTCGTCGATGTTATTGGGTTCGGTGCAGGTGTTTTCGACCGCCTGAAAGAGCTAGGATTAGCCACAACGGGCGTAAACGTCGCGGAAAGGCCAAAGGACAGGGAATTATACGGTCGTGTGAGAGGTGAGCTGTGGGGAGCTGTAAGGGATTCTCTCAAGGATGGACTGAGCCTGTTGGATGACGAGTTATGTGCCCAACTATCTTCCCCCAAGTATTCCTTCGACTCAGCGGGCCGGATCGTAATCGAGAGGAAAGAGGATATGAAAAAACGCGGCGTGGAGTCTCCGGACCGGGCCGACGCCCTGGCATTGACTTTCTACCAAGGACAGACCTTGCTCCCCGAAATAGTTGCGATTCATGAGAAATGCCGGGAATGCTATGGGTCTTCCGGGGAGGGGAAATGCCCGAACGAGAATTGTCCTTTGTATCCTTTCAGGCTCGGGCCACTAAGGCCACACAACCAAAAGTAGAAAAGCTCTCGCAAATCACACAAAAGCAAATATCCGAATTACCACGAAGCAATAAGCCGTTTTTTGGTTGCCTCCACTTTCGGACTCCGCATTGCAGCCCTCCTAAGCTTATTGACAATTGCAGTGTCCATTTCTGGCAATACTTTCAATTCCCCTGTACTCAGCTTACGAACAAGAAGCTCCAGCCCTCTGGGAAACACCCAGTTACAGTCTACAATCGAGTCCACAGTAAAGCCGGCATATTCCGCCTTGCTAATCTGGACTGTTGTTCCAGGGAAATCACGGGTTCTTCTCTTAACCTTTTCGATTTGAGACGATGAGCAGACAAGTAAAAGGACCGCATCCGTAACGGGGTCCTTGTTTATTACGATGAAATAATGGGGGCCTTCTGACAGCAAGGCTTTGTCAGGAAAATAGTACACCGAGCCAGACTTTATACTTGCTTTGAGTTGGACATCGGCGGGAATATCTATCAAGGCTTAGCTCCAAAGAGCCTCAATCGCTGCTAATTCCTTCAGCTCCTCCATGCGGTCACTTCTCTCTTCACTATTTAGTGCGTAGCACTTATCGAACTCGCCAGGCGGATCGTCGAAAAAATCCTCATACTTCATGGGAATTCTTGAAGTGTCTTCTTGGCCTAAAGCCTCTTCATGTTTTTTCCATTCCGGATACTGATGGGTAAGCTTGGCAAGTTGAAACTGATCTAGGTTCCCAAATCTCTCCCAGGCAAAAGAAAGAGCTTCCAAGTCACTCTCAGAGAAAACAGTTGGATCAAGATCGTGTATTGACTTGTAATCAAGCCAATCTATGGGTTCGATAAACTGAACCGAATAATCTTTTTCCTTTGGACCCAAGAATGCCGTCCTTTCAGATAGGTCCTTCGCACCTGAGTTGATAGGACCAAAAGGCATTGCATAATACTCATCGTTCGTGACAGGGCGACCAAATTTTCTGAGATGGTATCGATCTGCAAAATATATGAGCTTGATAGCCTTCATCTTGTTAATACGGCCGCCGCTCTTTTGCGCCAAGAAACTTAAAGCTTGAACAGCCTTCTTATAATTAAAGCGTAGGTGAACACACATTGTCTTCTCCTTCTTCATGACAGTGCCCTTTTAATAAACATCGGCGTTAAATCTGCAAAAATCAAGCCTTGTGGTGAGATTAACTGAACATAAAAAAGTGTGTTCAGGGTTGGCAAGACTGCGATTTCGATAAGTCTTTGATAATTATAGGCCAATCAGCTCTGGCAGGTTTCTTTCTCGCCTTTAATTCCTTCTCTCAACGGCTTATCTATAGGGGGTGGGTGCAAACAATGTCAAGAAAAAAAGCGAAAACAATGTATGCAGGTGGAAAAGATATACCACTACGGGGCACTGGTTGTAACAGAGTGACGTAAATCATTTTTGAGGCGCTTCCTCGTGCTTCTCCACACACTCTGTCAATAACTCAACTATCATGTTATCAATTTAGGTTTGGTCGCTAATTCCCGTCTTGCGATAACTGAATTTATCTAAAGCCTCCAAGACCTAAAGAGGAAACCAAGACATACCAGGGCAACGCCAACAACAAGAAGAACCCGAGATTCGAACGGATAGTAATAAACCACGCTGCCAAGACTGCTGGACTTAAAGCTCGCCAAGCCAAAAACTATCGAAGCCGGCCCCGCGACAAAACACAGGAGATCAAATATTCGGAAAAGATGTCTTTTCACTCTGCTTCTCGTTCCGTCCAGCTGTCGGCGCCCTGCCAGTCAACGCCTTTTCGCTTTAGGTGTTCATCCAGAGACTGCAATATACCCTATGTGGTGACATATAGGGCGGCCTTGTCTGGGCCGGGAGAAGTGTTGAGCGTTTTTCATGCCCTCACATTCAGCAGGGGTGACACTGTCACCGATTGCCGGGTGTGGGGGCATTTTGTTTTGAAAGGGGGTGGCACATGGGACCAAGGCCTACCCGGGAAGAATTTGAAAGAGAGATGACCAAGGCGAAAACATTTCAGGCCGCGGGGGACGCACCCGGCTACTGGTCGGGATACATGCGGGGTTTGCGACGGCGCTATCACGGGAACGCATTCGGAACGGATGATGAGCATCAGCAATGGGTGAGCCTGATAAACGATGAGGACAGGCAAGACCTCGGGCGCGGCTACCGCGACGGATTAGGGGTGCCCCACTATTGTACCCAAAACAACGGTGACTGTTCGACATGCGCATTGGGCAGCTACGGGCGGGATTGCCAAAACAATCCGATAGAGTGATGCAAAAAATGGGGAAAAGCGGTGACCCTGACCGCCTGCCCGTAAATCAACCAAGGGAGAAAGTGAGGGGCTTTATGGGAGTAACGGTGCGACAAAAGAAGAGGGGCAAGGGCAAGCCCTGGTGGGTCTTTGTCTGCCACAATGGGGAACGTCAATCCATGAAAATCGGAGATCGGAAGGCCGCGGACAAGGTGGCCAGTGCACTACGAGAGAAAATAAGAAAAGGCCAACTGGACCTATCGAAGCCGGAAGAAAAGCCGGTGCCGACCTTCGGGGAATATTCCAAGCTGTGGGCTGACTATATCGGCACAGTCCGGCGAGAATCGACACATGATAGATACCAGGAGCTTTTGAGAAACCACGTCTTGCCGGTGTTCGAAACCAAAAGGCTTAACGAAATCACCAGAGGCGACGTTCGAGACTTCCTGGTGTCCAAACTCAACGCCAAAACCATGAAGGACAAGGAAGGCTATTCCCGGGCCACCATGTGTGTCCTGAGAGATGTCCTTTCCGGTGTATTCAACTTCGCGGTGGACGAGGAAATAATCAGTGTCAATCCGATGACAGGTATTACCAAGCGTCTCGAGCTCAACAGGAAGGATTACAAGCCGGAGATCCACCCGTTGACCATGGAGGAACTGGCCAAATTTCTTTCGGTCTGCCAGACCCACTACAGCGAGTTCTATCCCTTCTTCCTGATGGCGGCCCGCACCGGAATGCGGTTAGGCGAGCTCCTGGCCGTCCAGTGGGGGGACATCGATTTTAACTCCTCATTTATTTGGGTTCGCCGATCCTACAGGCGCGGCAGGATCACGGCGACCAAGAACGGGAAGGACCGCAAGGTAGATATGTCCGGTCAGTTAGCGGCCACCTTGAAGCGGTTACGGGTACAACGGAAAAAGGAAGCGCTTAGGGGCGGTCTGGGAGAAATGCCGGAGCTGATATTTCACACGGAGGCGCGACCGATCGAACAGAACTACATCCGGCGGGTTTTTAAAAGGGCTCTAAAAAAGGCCGAATTGCGGGAAATTCGACTGCATGACCTGCGACATACGTTCGCGTCTTTGCTCCTGACACAGAAGGAAACGCCGGTGTACGTTAAGGAGCAATTGGGGCACAGCTCCATCAACATCACAGTCGATATTTACGGACACTTAATCCCCGGCTCAAATAAAAAAGCCGTCGATAAACTCGACGACTTGGACGCATCCACCTGCACCCTATACGCACCCGCCAGCCAAAAAGCTGTCTAAGTGCTTGATATTACTGGTTGTGGTGCCGAAGGCCGGATTTGAACCGGCACGGGCGTAACCCACTGCCCCCTCAAGACAGCGTGTCTACCAAATTCCACCACTTCGGCAAATCATTAGCCGGTCTGCCCGGGTTCTCCGGCGGTCCCCGCCGAATCCGCTCCCGGAGCGGGCGCATTTTCAACGGGGCTTGCAGAATCCGTTGCCTGTGTATCTCCCGAAGCCCCGTTGCCGCCCACGGCATTCGTGGTCGCCGAACTATCGGGGGCCTCTTGTCCACTGGATTCGACGGCACCAGAATCTTTCATTTCACCAGGTGCCTGTTCCCCAGCCGGAGTGGAGGCGGGCATAACGGAGCTGGTCGTTCGCTGGCCGGAAAAATAGGCCAAACTTAAAGAGGTCAGCATAAAGATAACGGCGGCGGCGGTGGTCATCTTGGTCAAAAAAGTCGACGCGCCCGAGCTTCCAAACAGCGTCTGGCTGCTTCCGCCGCCAAAGACAGCCCCCATGTCCGCCCCCTTACCCGTTTGCAGCAAGACGATAAGTATAAGGGCAATACATACGATAATGTGGATTGCAATAATAAACGTCGACATTCCTTCCCCGTTTCCGTTCCTAACTTCCCGAGGCACTCGAACAGGGACGAACGATCCCTGCGAAGGTTTCCGGATCCAAACTCGCGCCGCCGACCAGGGCCCCGTCAATATCCTCCATGGAAATCAGGCCTTCGATATTGTTTGGTTTAACGCTCCCACCATACAATATACGCAGGTCCTTTGCAACGGAATTTCCCACCAGCTTCCCCAACTCCGTGCGAATAAACGCATGCACTTCCTGGGCCTGCTCCTTTGTGGCTGTTTTGCCCGTACCGATGGCCCATATGGGTTCGTAGGCTACAATGATTCGCCCCAAGGCCGAGACGTCGACACCTTCAAGCCCCTCACGCAATTGGGACTCAATGACCGAAAACGTCCTGTCTCCATCCCTTTCCGCCTCGGATTCTCCCACACAAACAATGGCGGTCAACGTTCCCGACAAGGCCGCCTTGACCTTCCGGTTCACCGTATCGTTTGTCTCCCCGAAAAACTGCCGTCTCTCCGAATGCCCCACGATCACATGATCGCACCCTGAAGCTTCCAGCATGGGCACCGAAACCTCGCCGGTATAGGCTCCTTCCGGCTCCCAAAAAACATCCTGCCCGCCCACGTGTATGGTCGCATCCCAAAGAACCTCGGCAACGACGGTTAACGCCGTAAACGGCGGGGCCACCATGACATCGACATCCTTTATGAAATTAAACACCAGCGGCTTAAGTTGTTCGGCAAACTCCCTGGCCTCTGCCGGCGTTTTAAACATTTTCCAATTGCCTGCAATCAATGGTCTACGCGTCGCCATAACCTGCCTCCTTAGGGCCGCACCCCTTTACCTAGTCCTGGTCCTGGTCCTGGGGGTGGCGTTTGACATTTCCTCCATGCGCCCTTGCCGCATCCCGCATTTTATCCATTAGAGGGATCGTCCGATGAGGGCCGCCAGGTCGACCATCCGCGTGGCATACCCGGCCTCGTTATCATACCACGAAAGCACCTTCACCAGGTCGCCGACGACATACGTCGTAGGGCCATCGACTATGGAGGAATAGGCGGACCCATTAAAATCCGTCGACACCAGCGGCAACTCACTATAGGACAAGACCCCGGTCAGGGACCCTTGAGCAGCATTCCGCAACGCATCGTTCACCTGGTCTACCGTGACATCGGCCTTGCTCAAACGGGCAACCAAATCGACCAGTGACACGTTGGGCGTCGGCACTCGGATCGCCAAACCGTTTAGTTTTCCCTTGAGTTCGGGCAGCACAAGTGCAACCGCTTTTGCCGCTCCCGTAGTAGTGGGAATCATCGAAAGCGCCGCCGCTCTGGCACGTCGGAGGTCTTTATGAGGAAAATCAAGGATGCGCTGATCCCCCGTGTAGGAATGGATAGTCGTCATGAGCCCGCTTTCTATCCCAAAGCTTTCGGACAAGACTTTGGCCACCGGGGCTAAACAATTGGTTGTACACGATGCATTCGATATGATGTTGTGATTCTTAGAGTCGTACAAAGCGTCATTGACCCCCATCACGATGGTGACGTCCGGATCGCTGGAAGGCGCCGAGATGATTACCTTGCGAGCACCGGAGTCGAGGTGTTTGCCGGCCCCCTCCCGCGTGCGAAACAGCCCGGTACACTCCATCACCACATCCACATCCAGATCATCCCAGGGGATCTTGGCCGGATCCTTTACGGCCGTATAGGACACGGACCGCCCTTCGACCTCGAGGCCATCCTCCTTGGCCCTGACCTCCCCACTCAGGATTCCGTGTACAGAATCATATTTCAACAAATGAGCCATGGTTGCCGAATCAGTCAAGTCATTGACGGCAACGACCTCAACCGCATCGTTCTGCATGGCCGCCCGATACGCCAGCCGCCCGATACGTCCAAACCCATTAATCCCTACGCGAACGCTCATGTGTCCCCCCCCTTTTCATTTCCATTGCCTGTTCTTACTGCAAACATCGGTTTCTATCGCCAAAAAATGCCGATTTGTTTTCGATCAATCGGTCTTGGAGCTGCGCTTATTTCCCTTCAGTAAATCACTGGCCAGGGAAATGCTGTCTTTCCCGTAGGCTTGTACACTCTGGGCCAACTCGCCCAACGCTTTTTCCTTACGCATCTTTTCCGCCCGGATCAAGATCGGCAGGTTTACCCCGGTCAATACGTCGACTTCGGCTTCTTCGAGGAATGAAAGGCTGAGGTTCGACGGTGTTCCCCCGAACATGTCGGTAAGGATGATGACCCCGTCTCCCTGATCAACCTTTTTCAACCCGGCACTTATCTTCTTTCTCAGCTCTTCGGCGTTTTGTTTCAGGTCCACGGAAACGGCCGTGGTTGCTTCCAGTGACCCGTCTAAAACGCATTCGGCTGTTTGAATCAAGCTTTCTCCCAGGTCACCGTGTGTTACAATAACAATCCCGATCATAAGCCTGTCTCTTATAGTGTTGTCTACGAGGAACGACCCCCCAACCCCGATTCCAATCCGGTCCCCTATTACTGAATGCCGCAAGGTCAAACAGAGACTGCATAAGCGGGCCGTTTATGAATAAAGACTACCCTAACTCAATATCGCGATGTGTCAAGTGTATGTTTTCCAATCTTTTTTCCAAATAGTTGAAAACCTCCAGGGCGATGGTAACCGAACGATGCCTTCCTCCCGTACACCCGATACCCAGCGTCAGATAAGATTTTCCTTCCTTTTGATAGAGGGGGATTAAGAAATCGAGCAAACTCAAAAAGCGCTCCAGGAAATCCCGTGTCTCCCCCCATTTTTTTACGTAGTCCTGAACTTGTGATGCCGTACCATCCAGTTCCCGCAACCCGGACACAAAATGCGGGTTGGGCAAAAAACGCACATCGATGATCAAGTCGGCCTCTAAGGGAATGCCGTATTTAAAGCCAAAGGAAATTACGTTGGTCTCAAAGCTCCCCCCATGGGCCTTCTTCAGTGCATATTGAGATACCACCACCTTCAATTCATGGACATTGTATCGGGAGGTATCAATCACCCGATCGGAGACCCTTCTCAGATCTTCAAGCTGGCGCCGTTCCGCCCGTATTCCCGCCAGCAGCCCTTGCCCGCCGTCCAGGGGATGATGCCGCCTGGTTTGACTATACCGACGGATCAGCTCTTGCTCCGAGGCTTCTAAAAAGATGATTTCGAATCGGTATCCTTGCCCCCGTAATTCCTCCCGTACCGTGGAAAAAGAAGACAGAAAATCTTTCTCTCGCAAATCCATAACCAACGCCAGCCGGGACGTATCTATGGCCCGACGTTCGCGAATCTCTAAAAAGCTGGGCAATAAGACCACGGGGAGGTTATCGACGCAAAAAAAGCCCGCATCTTCCAATGCTTTAATGGCGGTACTCTTTCCTGAACCGGACAGGCCCGTTACAATGACGATCTTGTGTTTTTTCAAGAGTAAAACGTCACACTCTCAGTTGATTACAGGTCAGGCGATACAACGGAAATCGCCGCCTAGAAATCTCTGTCTTCCTGCTCAAATATCGCGTATAGGTCGTTTCCGTTCCCTGCATTCAAGAGGGACTCCCGGAATACGGAATCTTTGAGCAGTCGCGATATTCTGGCGAGCATTTTGAGGTGCCCCCCGGTAGAGTCTTCCGGGGCCAGCAACAGAAAAAATAGATGGGTGGGTTTTCCGTCCATGGCGTCAAAATCGACGCCCTCGCGGCTCCGACCAAACGCCAATAATAGTGAGTCCAGAGACTGCAACTTCCCATGCGGAATTGCAACCCCTCCCCCGATGCCGGTGCTGCCCAGCCGCTCGCGATCTAAGAGGACTCGCATCATCTCCTCCTGACTCGCGCCGGACACGTCAGCCAGAACGGCACTCAATTCGTTCAATACACCGTTTTTATCGGTGGCCTTGAGTTCAGGCACAATGGCCTGCGGGTCCAGATTATCCAAGATTTTCATGAAACAGCATCCACCGTCTAGGCACTGGGTTGTATCAGACCGAAATTTCCGTCCTTCAGGCGGTACAACACATTGATCTGCTCTGTTTCCGCATCGGCAAAAACCAAGAAATTGTCCTTGATCAAACGCATCTGCATTACCGCTTCCTCGACATCCATCGGCTTATATTCCACATTCTTGATCGTCATCAGCTTCGGCATGTCATCTTGCTCGGATTCCGCCGGTTTATCTTGGTTCATCTGTTCGTTGGACAGGACCTTATATTTGGCCGACGTGGATCGTCGCTTCTTGAATTTATTCTTGTTCTTTTTTATTTGTTTATCGATTTTGTCCAGCGCCATATCAATCGCCGAATACATGTCCGACGTTTCCTCTCTGGCATTCACCATGAAGCCGTCCGCCTTGATATTGATCTCCGCAATATGACGAAACTTCTCAACCGTCAGGACGACGTTGGCCTGGGCGGCACTTTGTAGAAATTTGTCCAACCGGTCGAGCTTCTCAAATGCATACGCTCTCAAGGCCTCCGATGAATCCAAATTGATAAACGTCATGGCTTTTTGCATATTAATAACGTCCCCCTTGTATCCGCTTGCGTTTGTTGGACGGTAACACCCGTAACATCTCCCTATACTTGGCGACGGTTCTACGCGCCACGTTAATGTTTGATTGTTTCAATATTTCAACCATTTTCCGGTCGCTGTACGGCTTAGCAGGGTTTTCGGATTGCACCAGTTGAAGGATTTTTTCCTTTACACTCGCGGAAGCGATGGCATCTCCATCCAACCGGTGAATAGAGCTGTTGAAAAAGAATTTCAACTCGAAGGTCCCTTGCGGGGTATGGACGTATTTGTTGGTCGTCACTCGGCTGACCGTCGACTCATGCATGCCGATATCTTCAGCCACGTCCCTAAGCACCATCGGCTTCAAATGAGACAAACCACGCTCGAAGAACCCCCGTTGAAATCGAACAATACTCTCGACAACCTTATATATGGTCCGTTGACGCTGATGGATGCTACGAATTAACCAGACTGCCGACCTTAGCTTGTTTTGTATGTAATCTTTGGCGTTATTGGAAACCGCCCCTCCCTTACTCAACGCATTTTTGTAAAAAGAGCTGACCCGCAGCTTGGGCATGCCGTCTTCGTTCAGGACAATGACGAATTCGTCACCCAGTTTATGCACAAAGACATCCGGGCTGATGTAAACGGGATCTTCTTCGCTGAACAGGCGCCCTGGTCTGGGCTCCATTTGTGTAATCACATCGATAGAGGCGAACACCTCATCCAGGGACACGCCTAGGGCATGGCTAATGGCTTTATAGTTTTTATTCTCTAAATGCTTGAAATGATTCTGGATAATATGAACGACCAGGGAATCTCCCAACTGCAAATGCTTGGCTTGAATGAGCAGACATTCTTTTAGATCCCGGGCGCAAACTCCCACCGGATCAAAGGCCTGCATTTTTCCCAACACGTCTTCCACCCGGGAAGACTCGGTCCCGGTTAGCGCCGCAATTTCCTCCACGGTCGCCTGCAAATAGCCGTCCGAATCCAAATTGCCGATAATGGCAGAACCAATACTTTCGTCGATTTCATCCGGGTTGGACAAAAGCAACTGCCAAGAAAGGTGACTGACCAATGACTGGCGCCGGGACAAAAAACTTTCGTATTCAGGCGTTTCACGCTCTTCGGGTTCGTAGTGGACCGCACCCGACGAACTATACTCACCCAAATAATTAGCCCAATCAATGTCTTGACGCGCTTTTTCTTCAACAGTGACCGGCTTGGCATCCTCGACGGCCGACGACGATGCGGAATCCCGACGGTCATCTTGACCATCCGACTGATCTTCCGAAACTTCCTCCAGAACGGGATTGTCCACCATTTCCTGGTTGATCACATCCAGCAATTCAAACCGTGACAATTGCAGCAGCTTAATCGCCTGCTGGAGCTGCGGCGTCATCACCAATTGTTGTGTCAAACGCAACTGCTGTCGAAGTTCCAATACCATTCTTACACACTCTTACTTGAGGGATTGATCAAGTTGCATCTTCAATTTCACCTATCACAACCGAAAGCGCTCGCCCAGATAGATTTCCTTTGCCACGTTGCTGGAAGCAACCACCTCAGGCGTGCCGGTTTCAATTATCACGCCTTCATTCAATATACAAGCCCGGTCACAAACCCCCAAGGTCTCCCGCACGTTGTGGTCTGATATCACCACGCCAATTCCTTTGTCTTTCAACTGTTCGATTATTTTTTGGATATCGATCACCGCTATGGGATCGATACCGGCGAAAGGCTCATCAAGCAGAACAAACGACGGCTCACTCACCAACGCCCTCGAGATCTCCACCCGCCGGCGTTCTCCTCCTGACAGGGCATATCCCTTCTGTTTAGCCAGATGACCAATATTGAGTTCTCCGAGAAGCTCGGCCAACCGTTGGGCACGTTGAGACTTTGACAGGGGTAATGTTTCCAAAATGGCCAATATATTTTCCTCAACCGTAAGCTTGCGAAACACCGAGGCCTCTTGAGGTAAATATGCCACCCCTTTGCGGGCTCTTTGATACATGGGGTATCTGGTAATATCCTCACCGTTTAAGATGACGTGACCAGAGTCCGGTCTCACAAAGCCCACGATCATATAAAATGTCGTTGTCTTGCCGGCACCGTTGGGGCCCAACAACCCCACGATGCTTCCGCTGTCAACTTCCATACTGACCTGATTGACAACCCGCTTACCCTTATAACTTTTGACCAAGTCTTGCGCTTTTAAGGTTGTCATTTTAAGTCCAAGTCAGCTCCAAGCCGGCTCCACAAGACCTCGGCATGGCAACGCTTGCTCGCCTTCCAGCCCGACATGCCTAGTCTATCAATCCCCCTTCCTCTTGGGTATAAAAAGTAGCCTTCACCCTGTCATTCTCTCCGCTTTCCACGACGGTCCTGCCTTCATTCCGATAAAGGGTGATACGACCGCCTTGAACAAAGTTATCTCCCGACCAAACCTTCGGTTCTCCCCCTGAAAGGACCAATATTTTATCTTGTGCCGTATAAACCGCTTTCTGGGCGGTCGCGGTCTTTGACTCACCGTCGAAGACGATCTTCACATTTCCTTCGGCAACCATCTTATCGATCTTCCCGGCCGCTTCGGACTTCTCATCGGCAGGTCGGTAATAAACCTTCAGGCTGTCCGCCCAAATCTTCCCATCGTCCTGGGTGGCTTCCACATTCCCCGTAAAGTTGACCCATCTTCCCTTCTGATCCGAATCGACTCGTTGGGAGGTAATCCGTACCGGCGAAGACTGAGACGCCTTGTCGGTCCCACTGTCTGCTTCTTCAGCATACCCAATATCCAAAGATACTACACTCAGCCCCAACAATAAAGCAAATAGCCATGACCCGAAAACGGGTACAAACGTCATCTTCGCCATTATCTCTGTCCCGATAAATCAAGAGCCGACAAATACCATCTCCGGCCTATCAAAAACGGCCCTCACTTCCCCCCAAATCGACCCTTCCTTTCTGGAAAGGGAAAACCGCATGGAGTTCCCGGCCAAGGTCAGGCCTTCATCCTCTATGGTTACGGGGGTATCCGTAAATACGCAGCGATTCTCGTGATCGTAATGCAGCGTTTTCGTTTTTAGCGTTCGTGATCCGGCGGCCACCACTACGTTGCCCGACACCTCGATATCCATACTGTCTGTATAGAGTACACCGCTATCCCCGGTAACATGAACGGTTTCACCGTCTTGACCAAAAAACCGCACCGAAACCTCCTCAAGTAAGGTGCGGTTTCGAGCCTTTTGATATCGTGCCGAACCGGCATCAAGCGACCACTCGCGAACACCGTCTCTCTTGGCGACATGGTGTATGGAACTGAGCCGTGTGTTGCTGAGGTCATCACCTAATTCCGTCAGCATCGCCTCAGGTCCCCGGCTGACATCCAACCCCCTGAGCAACAGAACCACCAAGCCGCCAACAACCAACAGAAAAGCGGCAAAAACAATCAGTCGTATTTTAAACACGCAAATTCACCCCGTCGTTTGAATCAGGCAAGCTAACGGCTTTCCCGATGGCGACCAGCTGTACCAAGATCTCCTTCAAGTCCGATAAAGCAACGGAATTCGGACCGTCACACCGGGCCTTGTCCGGACTCGGATGGACCTCAAGAAAGATGCCATCCACTCCCGCGGCCATGGCGGCTCTGGCCAAAACCGGGACAAACTCTCTTTGCCCACCGGATGCACATCCCGCCCCTCCGGGGAGCTGTACACTGTGGGTGGCATCAAATATCACCGGTCTGCCGAGGCGTCTCATGATGGCCACCCCCCGAAAATCGACAACCAGGTTATGGTAACCAAAGCTATTGCCCCGTTCTGTCAGCAGGACCTGATCATTACCCCTGGAAACGACCTTTTCCACAACATGTGTCACATCCCCGGGCGCCAGGAACTGCCCCTTTTTGATATTGACCGGCTTGCCGACGTCAGAAACCGCATAGATGAAATCCGTCTGGCGGCACAGGAATGCCGGTATCTGTATAACATCCAACACTTGCGCAGCAGGGGCGATCTCCGTATGGGCATGAACGTCGGAAATGACGGGAACGCCTGCTTCGGCCTTCACCCGGGCGATAATTTCCAACCCTTTAGCGGGACCGGGACCCCGATAAGAAGTCCCCGACGTCCGATTTGCCTTATCATAGGAGGTCTTGAATATGAAGGGGATGTCAAGCTCGCTGGTAAGTTCTTTTAAAAATGTGGCAACCCCGAGCGTAGTCTCATAGTCTTCGATGACGCATGGCCCTGCAATCAACACCGGTGGGGCTCCCGGCCCAATGTCTATTCCTGCCACATTAACAATATGTTGCATGCTATATCCATGCCATCATGGCAACTTCGACGTCCGTTTTCAGCCTAAGACATAAACAATTATACATTTTTTTACCTTAGACTTAAGAAAATGTCAAGAATCCTTGGCGGTCCCGGTAGGGCAACCAATGGGCCTTGATTCTTGGAATACAAATTGTTATGTTCACACAATTAAACAGAATCAGGGCAGGTAAATAGATGGCAAGTGAAGAAAAATCCACCAGGAAAACCCACCGAGTCACCTTTATTCTAGGCGGTGTGGTTCTCGCTGTAGCCGCGATTTTCATAGTGACTCTGGCAGTCGACAGATTTGAGGCGAACGCCCCGCGTTTCGAACTGACGCCCCCTGTCGAGTCAATCGGTGTGACCCACACCCTCGAAGGACTCGCCCTCGACGAAGGCAGTGGGCTGAAAAAGCTCTGGATTGCCATCTTACAGGGGGAAAACGAAGTGGTACTCCTGGATAAGACATTTGAATCCAACGGATGGCTTGGAGAGGGGCCGGTTCATAAATATGACGTCTCCTTGCCCATTGACCTGAAGGGCCATGGGTTCTCAAACGGTACCGCCATCCTCAGGGTGAACCTGTCCGATTATTCTTATCGCCGTTGGTGGGACGGAAACCGAACCTATGAAGAGTTTCCCATCGTCATCGACACGGTGCCCCCTGAAATAACCGTACTGTCCAGACAACACAACCTCAACCAAGGCGGAAGCGGCCTGGTTGTTTACGCCTTATCCGAGCCGGTCGATTCAACCGGCATATGGGTGGGCGACCGTTTTTTCGACGGTCAGTCCGGATATTTCAGCCAACCGGACAGATACATCGCCTTCTTCGCACTTCCCCACACCATGGGGGCGCAAACCCAGCTCTACGTATCGGCGACCGATCAGGCTGGAAACACGTCCAAACGAGGGATATCGTACTACATCAACGAAAAAGTCTTTCCGGAAGACACCCTCTATATCTCAGATCGGTTCCTTCGACAGAAGATGCCCGAATTCGACTCGCTTTCTCTGCCCGGACCGCCTGCGGACTCTCTGCTGGACAAATTTTTGGTCGTGAATCGTGATTTGCGGGCCGCCAATTATAAAACCGTCCAAGAGGTGTGCGAAAAGAGCGACCCTAAAAAGTACTGGACGGGCAGCTTTACGAGGCTGCCCGGATCGGCACGGAAAGCCGGGTTTGCCGATCGTCGCAGTTACGTCTACAATGGAAAGACATTGGACAATCAACTGCACTTGGGCGTCGATTTGGCTTCTACCGCCCGCTCGCCGGTTCCGGCGTCCAACACGGGTCGGGTCTGTTTTGCCGGCGGTTTGGGTATCTACGGGAAGACCGTCATTATCGACCACGGATTTTCTCTTTTCAGCATGTACGGACACTTGAGTCGGGTGAACGTGGTTTTAGACCAAATGGTGACAAAGGGAGATATCATCGGCTTGACCGGCACCACGGGTATGGCCGGCGGTGATCATCTCCATTTTTCCATGTTGGTACACGATACATTTGTGAACCCTATCGAGTGGTGGGACGAAAACTGGATCAATCACAACATCACCGACAAACTGACCCACCTCACACAATGAGGGCCGGCAAAGACAAGGAGATACGATGGCAAAAGGGCACAAAATCAACAAAACCATCCAGTCGATCAACCAGAAGATTAAGGACGGCAAGGTCGTGGTTGCAACCGCAGAGGAAATCATCGATATCGTAAAAGACAAGGGTGCCGTCAAGGCGGCCGAGCAGGTGGATATCGTCACCACCGGCACCTTTGCTCCCATGTGCTCTTCCGGGGCCTTTATTAACTTCGGCCAGTCCCAGCCGGGGATAAAGGCTTCAGGCGTATTGTTGAATAACGTTCCCGCTTATGGCGGCCTGGCCGCCGTGGATGCGTTCATCGGGGCCACCGAACTGTGCAAGGAAGACCCCTTGAATCGGGTGCATCCGGGAGAATTCAAGTACGGGGGAGGACACGTGATTCAGGACCTGGTGGCGGGCAAGACGGTACGCCTGGAAGCAACTGCTTATGGCACGGATTGTTATCCGAACCGGGCCTTTGAAAAGGACATTACGCTCAAGAAACTTCCCATGGCCACGCTGTGCAACCCGCGAAACGGGTACCAAAACTACAATTGCGCCATTAACATAACGGATAAGACCATTTATACCTATATGGGGACATTGAAACCCCACATAGGCAACGCCAACTATTGCAGTGCGGGACAACTGAGTCCCCTGATGAATGATCCCTATTACAAGACCATCGGCATCGGCACCCGCATCTTTCTCGGTGGCGGCCAAGGCTTTGTGACCTGGCACGGGACGCAACACAAGCCCAAGGTAAAACGCACAAAAGGGGGCGTACCCATGTCCCCGGCAGGCACCCTCTGGGTGACCGGAGACCTTAAGAAGATGAGCCACAAATGGCTGGTGGGAGTGAGTATTCAGGGATACGGCAGCTCGCTGGCTGTCGGTCTCGGCGTCCCCATACCTGTGTTGAACGAAGAAATCGTTAAATATACGGCTGTAACGGACGATGAGATATTCACGCAGATTGTCGATTACGGTAAAGACTACCCACAAGGCAATTCCAAGACCTACGGCACCGTTAGTTACGGTCAGCTCAAAAGCGGCATGATTCAAATCAACGGCCAGGACGTGCCGACGGTCCCCCTATCGAGTGTGGTACGAGCACGAGAAATTGCGGAAACACTTAAACGATGGATACAAAACGGTAAATTCATGTTGGGAGAACCTCAGGAACTGCTTCCCATATCCTGATTGAGGGGCTTATTTTTCCCTGCAAATCGTTACACCGGGAAAGGAATCGAATCGACTTGAAAGACCCTAAAGACCCGAAGGAAACAGAAGATTCCGTAACGCCTCGAAAGAGCGTTTTACGGGAGTATGCAGAGGCCATCCTTGTGGCCGTCGTCCTGGCCTTGTTCATCAGAACGTTTGTGGTGCAGGCCTTTAAGATCCCTTCAGGGTCTATGAAGCCGACCCTGCTGGTAGGGGACCATATCCTGGTAAACAAGTTCATTTACGGTGTGAAGTTGCCTTTTTTGGACACCACGTTGATTCCCATCTCAGAACCCAAACGCGGAGATATCGTGGTCTTTAAATTTCCCGAAGATCCCGACAAGGATTTTATAAAGCGGGTGATAGGGGTCGAAGGGGACACCGTTGAAATCCGAGACAAAAAAGTCTATCTCAATGGAAAGCCCATGGATGACCCCCACGGTACCCATTTGGACCCCCGTGTCATCCCCGGCAGGGCTAGACCGAGGGACAACTTCGGCCCTATCAAGGTACCCCCGGACTCCCTGTTCGTGATGGGAGATAACCGGGATCATAGTTACGATAGCCGCTTTTGGAAATTCGTCGACCTGTCCAAAGTAAAAGGGAAGGCGTTTATTGTATACTGGTCATGGAATGGTCCGGATTCGGATGTCAGATGGTCCCGGCTGGGTGATATCATCCAGTAGGTAGTCGGATCGGATCGCCCTGTTTTTCGCCTTGACTTTTGCAAATTTTGAGTGGTATAGGATTTTCGGCCTTGGGGCCACGGAGGTTCATCACTTGAATGTGCATATCCGCAATATCACTGTAGAGGGCAAAAGCCTCTTCACCTATTGGTGTTAGAGGCTTTTTTTTGTGTTGATCAGCCCTTAGGAAATACGTTCGCAATGACAAAGGTAAAGTTCGAGAAGAAGGATCTTTTGGACATCGAAAGTCTCTCTGAGAAGGACATTACGCTCATTTTGGACACGGCCGAATCCCTGAAAGAGATATCCGACCGTCCGATAAAAAAGGTGCCTACCCTGCGGGGAAAAACGATCGTCCACTTTTTTCATGAACCGAGCACCAGAACCCGAACCTCTTTCGAAATCGCAGCCAAACGCCTTAGCGCGGATACCGTCAGTATTTCCACTGGGACCAGCAGCATTGCAAAGGGAGAAACACTGGCCGATACGGCCAGAAATCTCGAGGCCATGAGTCCCGATGCCATCGTTCTCCGGCACGGGTCGGCCGGCGCGCCACACATGCTGGCGCGGCTGGTCAGAAGTTCAGTAATTAACGCCGGCGACGGGATGCACGCCCATCCGACTCAGGCCTTGCTCGACATGTTGACCATAAGGCAAAGAAAAGGGCGGTTAAAAGGCCTCAGAGTGGTCATCGCGGGAGACATCGCCCATAGCCGCGTCGCTCGGTCGGATATTGTCGGGTTGACCAAGATGGGAGCCCGGGTTCACGTGGTCGGCCCCCCCACCATGATTCCGATCGGAACGGAGACACTGGACGTTACGGTAGGCCACGACATCGGCCGAGCGGTTAAGTCCGCCGACGTCATTATCATGCTGCGCATCCAGAAGGAACGCCAGCAGGCGCTGTTGTTCCCTTCAGACAGGGAATACGCCCAATTCTTTGGACTCAATCGGCAGGTCATGTCCAAGGCCAAGCCGAACGTACTTATCATGCACCCGGGGCCTATTAACAGAGGGGTGGAGCTGGCTCCGGAAGTCGCCGATGGGCCCTATTCCGTCATTTTGGAACAGGTCACCAACGGGGTCGCCGTACGCATGGCTATTTTGTATCTTCTCCTGGGAGGACCGCGGTGAAACGAATATGGATTCGATACGGCCACATTCTGGATCCCGATACAGGGCTTGATGGTGTTTTCGACATCGTCATCGCCAAGGGCAAGATCGAAAGCATCGGCAACCCAGGCCCCGATACGAAAACAAAAGATTGTGAAGTCATCGATGTCCGAGGAAAACTGGTCACCCCCGGCCTCATCGATATACACACCCATCTCCGGGAACCAGGTCACGAGTATAAAGAAACGATTGAAACCGGGTGTCGGGCGGCTGCACATGGGGGGTTTACCGCGATCTGCTGTATGCCCAACACGTCCCCGGTCAACGACAACCAATCGGTCACCGATTACATCATCAAAAAGGCAGCGAAGTTGGGCAGTGTTCGCGTTCATCCGGTGGGCGCCATCAGCCAAGGGCTGGAGGGCAAAAGTCTGGCCGAATACGGGGAAATGAAAGCTGCCGGAGTCGTCGCCCTTACCGACGACGGTAATCCGGTTATGGATGCTCAACTCATGCGGCGCGCCCTGGAATACGCCAAAGGCTTTGACTTACCCCTGATTTCACATTGCGAGGATCGAAACCTTACCGGCAGGGGGGTTATGAATGAGGGTGCCACCGCCACGCGATTGGGACTGGCGGGCATACCGAATGCCTCGGAAAGCGTTATGGTAGCCAGAGATATCGCCTTGAGTGAACTGACTCAAGCGCCGGTCCACATCGCCCATGTAAGTACCCGGGATAGTGTGAGATTAATTCGGGAAGCCAAGGAAAGAGGCGTCCCGGTAACGGCCGAGACAGCCCCTCACTACTTCAGCCTGACCGAAGAAGCCGTTATCGGTTATAACACGCACGCCAAGGTTCATCCCCCCCTTCGGTCCTTACAGGACATGAAGGCCATTATGGAAGGACTCCGGGACGGCACCATTGATGTCATCGCCTCCGACCATGCGCCCCATAGCAGTGTAGAGAAGGACGTGGAGTTTGACATGGCCGCAAATGGGTTGATCGGCCT
>CAYTTQ010000021.1:34093-36498 GCA_964440795.1 uncultured Desulfobacterales bacterium
TGTCTACCTCGTCAAGCAGAATGAAGCGAGATGGGTTGATCGGCCTGGAAACGTCTCTACCGTTGAGCCTGGCACTCGTACACAGCGGAACGCTGACCTTAGCCCAACTTATCTCCAAAATGTCGACAAATCCGGCACGCATCTTGCGAATAAACCCGAGGAGATTGAAACCAGGCGATCCTGCGGATTTGACCATCATCGATCCCCTTAAGGAATTCACCGTCAGGGCGAACCGGTTTCAGTCCAAGAGCCGCAACACGCCATTTGAAGGCCGGCGACTTAAGGGCAAAGCAATCATCACCATGGTGAAGGGAAAGATCGTCTTTCACGATAGTGGGCTGATAGAGGAAAGAGCGGATACGGCCGCAGAGCCATGACCGATACAAGTGCAAACCTCCTCATTGTAGACGACGACCTGAGCATGCGGGAAATGCTCGAGGTCATGCTAACCTCGGAAGGTTACACCGTTAATTACGCAGAAGACGGTTCCCAGGCCATCCAACTACTCCACAAGAAGACCTTCGATCTCATTATATCCGATATCCGGATGGGCACGATAGACGGTCTCGCAGTGCTCAAGGAAGCCAAAAAACGTTCCCCCGACACGATCGTGATCCTGATTTCTGCATTTGCCACCACCGAAACGGCAGTCGACGCCATGAATAACGGGGCCTACGATTATATCCCCAAACCATTCAACGTGGCCGAATTCAAGAAGACCATCCGAAATGCCCTGGAAAGAAAGACCCTGGACCGAGAGAAACAGGCGTTGGAAGCAGAACTTGAAAAGACCTACCATTTCGGGCACATCGTTGGTAACAGCCCTCGACTCATGAAGATTTACAGCACCATCAAACAGGTGGCCGATACCCGAACCAACGTTCTCATCACGGGGGAAAGCGGAACAGGCAAGGAGCTCATCGCCAGGGCGATCCATGACAACAGCAGCAGAAAAGACCAGCCGTTCACAGTCATCCATTGTGCGGGGATCCCTGAGACCCTTATGGAAAGCGAACTCTTCGGCCACCGGAAAGGTGCGTTCACGGGTGCCGTTGAGCATAAAGAGGGCTTGTTTGAAGCCAGTCAAGGCGGCACGGTCTTCCTGGATGAGATTGCCGAACTCACACCGGCCATTCAGGTCAAGCTCTTGCGAGTGGTCCACGAAAAAGTATTTAAGCGGGTGGGGGAAACCAAGGACATCGAGGTCGATGTCCGTATCGTCTCCGCAACCAACAAGAATCTGGAAGATGAGGTCATCGCCGGAAATTTCCGGGAAGATCTGTTTTACCGGTTAAATGTCATCCATATTGACACACCGCCCCTGAGGGAACGAAAAGAGGACCTGCCCGCCCTCGCCCAGCACTTCCTGGAGAAGTTTTCCAGGGACATGGAAAAATCTATACATAAGCTCTCGTCCTACGCGCTGGATTTGCTATCCAGATACGATTTCCCCGGAAATATTAGAGAACTGGAGAACATGATCGAGCGAAGCGTAGCCACCGCCTCGACCAATATCATCCTGCCGGAAAGCCTGGCCCTTTCCAGCCACAAACAGACCCAAATCAAGGAAAAGGCCCTGGAGACTGACACCCCTCTCGCTCCGGAGATTCCCCCGGAAGGTGTCGATTTGGAAAGCCTGCTCGCGGAGACCGAACGGCGATACGTACAAAGGGCCATGACACTTTCCGGCGGCGTTAAGCAAAAGGCCGCCGATCTGCTGGGAATCAGCGGCAGGAACCTTCGCTATCGTCTCGAAAAAATGGAAAAGGCACCCCCCCCGTCCAACGCTTAAGCCATCCGTGTTTCCTGCCGATAAAGGCAGAAAATGGCCTCTTTTAATCTAAATCATAACATCCACGCGAAGGGTTCCGGCAGGCTCGACAAAATTTGTCGGTGTCTTGACGAATTTTGTAAGCACAGGGGCTTTTCCTGTCGCCTTGCCCAAATGGCCGAATATTTTAATCGTTATTGTTTTTCAATAGTTAGGTCGTCAAGGCCCCCCGTCCCAGACAACGGTATGCTTCTTGCTAAAGTGCACCACAGCAATTGCAACGAATGAAGCAGGTCTTTTGATATGATGAAAACAACGGACAATAGAAGAGGGGAGGTGAAAGACACAAGAAAGACGAACAAACCCAACAAATCATTTTCCTATTGACACCATATCCTAAAACGTTACTTAACTTAAGAAGGAGGTTTCGCCATGATCATGCAAAAACTGAACAACAGCAAGAATCAAGAAGGTTTTACACTCATCGAACTGATGATCGTCATCGCCATTATCGGAATTCTAGCGGCGATCGCTATTCCAAACTTTATCAGCTACCGGAAACGGTCTTACAACACGGCGGCCAACGCCGACATAAAGAACCTGTACACGGCGGCACAGGCCTATTACACCGACA
>CAYTTQ010000022.1:0-11139 GCA_964440795.1 uncultured Desulfobacterales bacterium
CTCGGCCCCAAGAGACCCTAAATTCCGTTGGGGCTGTCTTTTCTGAATTTGTTATGAAGTTTATAGCGGATCGAATGTTGGGAAAGCTTGCCATCTGGCTCCGCCTGATGGGATACGACACTTTCTATAAAAACACTGTCTCGGACGAGGAACTGTTATCGTTGCTGGAATCCTCCCCGGACCGGATTCTGCTTTCCCGAAACACCGATTTGGTGGAACGGCTCGATCCGCATCGCTATATTTTCGTTCCTCCGGATGAGCCGAAAGCCCAACTCCGCTTCCTTGTGAAAGCCCTGGCGCTTGTTCCGAATCCGAGTAGCTTCTTCACCCGATGCTCACGTTGTAATGAAATGCTTGAACAGGTGGATCGCCGGGCCGTCGCAGGCCGGGTCCCCGAATATGTCTGGGCCAGCCAAGAAGTCTTTTCTCGATGTAAAAACTGTGGCAAGATCTATTGGCCGGGGACTCATGTGACCCGTTTTGAAAATCAACTCAAGAGCGTGTTCGACGAGACCATTGTGTGAATCAATTTTTGGAGAAAGGGGAGGGCGGTTGAAACTTTCCATCGTGGTTCCGGTATACAACGAACTGGGTACTATCGAAGAAATTCTGGACAAAACCGGTCGGGTATCGGGTGAAAAGGAAATCATCGTCGTCGACGATGGGTCCACCGACGGAACACGGGATTGGCTGGAACAGATGCCTCCCCGGAAGGATGTAACTGTTTTGTTCCATGAGACCAATAAGGGAAAAGGGGCGGCACTCAAAACCGGATTTCAACACGTATCCGGGGATGTCGTCATTGTCCAAGACGCGGATTTGGAATACGACCCACAAGATTATAAGGTACTGACAGGCCCCATAGAAGATGGCCGCGCTGATGCGGTATTTGGTTCCCGGTTTTTGGGTGGGCCTCACCGTGTGCTCTTTTTTTGGCATTATGTGGGAAACAAAGCCTTGACCCTTTTGTCCAATATGTTCACCAACCTCAACCTTTCAGATATGGAAACCGGGTACAAAGCCTTCCGGTCCGGTATCTTGCAAAACCTTGAGATCAAATCCAACCGGTTCGGGTTTGAGCCTGAGATTACGGCAAAACTGGCCCGACTCAAATGCCGCATCTACGAAGTACCTATTTCTTACAGTGGCAGGGGGTACGAAGAAGGCAAAAAGATCACCTGGCGAGACGGGGCGGCCGCCTTTTTTCATATCATTCGATTTAAATTCTTTAAATGAAAACCAAGCATATTGCCCTGGAGAACCGGCTCCGTAAAAGTGACATCGTCATCAGTCTCGGCGTCCGTCCCAACCTTGCCGATTACGAAGATTGGCAACTGGCGCTTATCCGAGATGCGCCGGTGATATATTACCCAACCGCTTTTTACGCAGATATATTCGATTCTTTGGGCAAGCGAACATTTCCCGGGTATCATACCTACAAGTACGCCCAGGACAAGATCAAACAAACCGCGCTTTTTGGCTTGATGAATGTCCGGCACCCGCGGACCCGGGTCTTTTACGGGAAACGCCAAAAGTCCAAAATCCGTAACCACTTTGACTTTCCCTTTGTTGCCAAGGTGGCTCGAGGATCCGCTCTCGGCATGGGTGTCTTTTTGATCCGAAACGAAAATGAGCTGGAAGCCTACCTAGACACCGGCGGGCCTGCATATATACAGGAATATATTGATATTCCGAAAGATCTACGAGTGGTGGTCGTTGCAGGCAAGGCCGTCCATGCCTATTGGCGAATCGGAAGAAAAGGCGAGTTTCGCACCAACGTTTCCCAGGGGGCAACCTTGAGCATGGACGATATTCCCGACGCGGCCGTGGCATTCGCCGTGGATATCGCCGGCCGGTGTCGGGTTGACGACGTGGGTCTGGACATATATAGGCATGAGGGAGATTACGGGGTCTTGGAAATGAATATGAAATACGGAAAAGCGGGGTTCAGAAAGGCGGGCATTGACTACGACCAAATGATGGAAAAGATGATCGAAAATGACGAAATCTGATTTACCTACCTTCCCGGACGTGAAAGCCTCCCTCAACCGGCGAGAGCTTCAATTTCTATCCAAATCAGCCGCTTACAGTAAAGATGCTGTCAGGCGACATTCGGAAGACCGAATCGATGCAGGTCATCGACAAAGCTACGCGGTGGATTCCGACCGAATCCTTCATTCCCTGGCCTATGCCAGATACATCGACAAAACCCAGGTGTTCTATCTCGTCGAGGACGATCACATTACCCACCGGGTACTCCATGTTCAGCTTGTATCGAAAATATCCCGGACTGTTGGGCGGTTTTTGGGCTTAAATGAAGATCTCATCGAGGCAATTGCCCTGGGGCACGACATCGGACATTGCCCGTTTGGCCATGATGGGGAAACCTGCCTTTCCGAAGTCTGTGTCAACCATGGCCTTGAACCGTATCAGCACAATGTGCAAAGCATTCGGTTTTTGGAACATATTGAACGGAAAGGAAAAGGCTTGAATCTTACGCTCCAGGTTCTTGACGGGATTCTCTGTCATGACGGAGAGATACACGTTCAGGCATTGAGTCCGCAACCAGGCAAGACATTTGACTCGTTTGACAAAGAAATCGCCGACAAGTCGCGCAATCCCGATTTGGCCTTGTTGCCCATGACCCTGGAAGGGTGTGTGGTCCGTATTGCCGATACCATCAGCTATGTCGGCCGGGACATCGAAGACGCGATCCGCCTGAACCTGATTCGTCGAGATGAACTTCCCCGGCGTTGCGTCGAGGTGTTGGGAGATACCAACGGCACCATCGTCTATAACCTGGTAACCAACCTAATCGCCAATAGTATGGGAACCAGCGCCGTCTCCTTTAGCCGACCGGTTTCTGAAGCCCTAAAAGCCCTGAAGGCGTTCAACTTAAACCGGATATATCTAAATCGCAGTATCAAGCCACATACGAATGACATACGAACGTTGTTTCACATGTTATATGAACGTTATCTCAAGGATTTGGAACAAAACAACCGGTCGTCCATTATTTTTTCTCAGTACCTGAATGATATGTCGACGCAGTATCGAGACAACACGTCCGCCCCGCAGATTGCGCGAGACTTTATTGCCGGCATGACCGACAAGTTTTTCCTCAGACAGTTCCCGGAAAACCTTCGGCCCAAAAGCATTTCTCCGCGCTATCCCGAAGGCTCAGGGATCCCGCCGGTCGCCGAAGCCTCATCGTAGGGGTGCACTCGGACCCAAACAAGGGGTTGATTTTTAGGTTGCCCATGGATGCACAAACACTCTTTGCCGAACTGGAAGACCTCTTGCGGCGCCTCGGTGTGACCATCAAAACCGAGAAGTTGTCGACGACCGCACCATGGGTCAAAGGGGGGCTTTATAAAGTCAAAGGGCAGACGTGCTGCCTGATTGACAGCAGTGCACCTCTCAGTGAAACGAATGACGTTCTGCTGGACGCGGTGGCACAACTTGATTTGGAGGATGTGTATATCAAGCCGGCTGTTCGGGAGCTGATTGCCCCACAGAAGTCAAAAGAAGGCTGGGGCACCCCAAAAAGTGAGGTAGACTGAGTGCGGGGCTCTTAGTTTACATAATATATATTATCAGACGTTATAAAAGAGATTGTTGCCCCATATTCCCTATGATATGAACAATGACGGATGAACACCGTGGATGCACCAAAAAGACACATATTTACGGTGACCGAACTCACAGGCGCCGTCAAAGAGCTACTTGAGGCCACATATCCATTTGTTTGGGTTACCGGAGAAATCTCAAATCTTCACCGTGCGGTATCCGGTCACTGTTATTTTACGCTCAAGGATACGCACGCTCAGATCGGGGCGGTCATGTTTCGGGGCCAAAACCGAGCGTTGCGCTTTGCACTCGAAGACGGTTTAACCGTTATTTCGATGGGCAGGCTGAATGTCTACGAGGCTAAAGGCGTCTACCAACTCATCGTGGAATACATCGAGCCTGCCGGCCTCGGCGCATTGCAACTTGCCTTTCAACAGCTCAAAGAAAAATTGGAAGCCGAAGGACTGTTTCGTGCAGACAACAAGGCTCCCCTTCCCGTCCTTCCCACGACTCTATCCGTCATTACCTCACCTAAGGGTGCGGCAATTCGGGATATCTTCAGCGTGATCGGCCGTCGCTTTCCCAACATGAAGCTTCAAGTCGTACCGGTTGCCGTGCAAGGCTCGGGGGCGGAAGCGCAGATCGCCCGGGCCATTTCACGCGTGAACACCTATGGGCATTGCGACCTGATCATCCTGGCCAGAGGCGGCGGATCCTTGGAAGACCTGCAACCCTTTAATACAGAGGTTGTCGCTCGGGCCGTCGCCGCCTCTCAGATTCCGGTGGTTTCCGGCATCGGCCACGAAACGGATCTTACCATTGCGGACTTGGCGGCCGATCTCCGGGCCCCTACCCCGTCCGCGGCGGCGGAATTGGCCGTACCCGAAAAGGCGGCTTTGGAAAAGACGGTTGCCGGTCATCGGCAGACGCTGATCAAAGGCATTCTGGCAAAGATCCACGCCTTTCGATACAGCCTTGCGGTTTCGAGTTCGCGATTAATTCGACTGGGCCACCCCGGCAAGCGCCTCGCCGACTTACGATTACGCTTGGACGACTTGACCGCGAGAGCCCACGGAGCGGCGTCCAGGCAATTCAAGAGGCAGCGGCATCGACTGGTGTCGGCAGAAGATCGACTCACCCGCTACGGCCTCAAAGCACGGACCGAAAGACTTAAGATAATACTTAATAGATACCACGAAACCCTCTGCTATAAAATGGAATATCTGTTAAAGGAGAGACGAAACAGGCTGGGGATTCAGGTCACGCGGCTTAACGGTCTCAATCCGCTAAAGATATTGGAAAGGGGCTACAGTGTCACCCGCAGCCTTCCGCACCGCACGGTCCTGACCGACACCCGTCTGGTTGAGGTGGGAAATCACGTGTTGGTAACGCTTTACAAAGGAGAAATGACCTGCTCGGTAATAAGGAAGAACGAATATGCCCAAACAGACTTTTGAAGACGCGATGAAAACCCTTGAATCGATTGTGGACGAGCTTGAGGACAAGGACTTGACCCTGGACCAAGCACTGAAAAAGTTCCAGCAAGGCATGAAGTTGTCCGCCTTTTGTTCCAAGAAGCTGGACGAAACGGAAAAAAAGATTTCCGAGCTGGTCGAGGCGGACTCGGGAGCGATTCGGGAACGGCCGTTCGCCGTGGAAGACGAGGCCGCGGACGAGGAACAAGATGGCTCCTAGGGCTCGCGCACTGATACCGTTTTTGGAAGAACTGATACCGTTTTTGAAAGAAATGATGTGTTTGATCTCGATTCCTACCTAAAAGACAAGCAGACCCTGGTTAACATTGAGCTGGGACGGTTTTTGGATGAAGTAACCTGTAGTCCCCCCACACTGATTCAGGCGATGCGGTACTGTATCGAAGCGGGGGGAAAGCGACTCCGGCCCATCTTATGCATGGCGGCGTGTGAATTGGTCGGGGGGCGGCAAACGGATGCCCTTTATGCGGCGTGTGCGCTGGAACTCATCCACACCTATTCATTGGTCCATGACGATTTACCTGCTATGGACAACGACGACCTGAGGCGAGGAAAGCCCACCTGTCACAAGGCCTTCGGGGAAGCCAATGCGATACTGGCAGGTGATGCGTTATTGACGGCGGCGTTTGAAATCCTGGGATCCCGGGCCGGTGAGAGCGTTCCCCCGTCGGTGGCGATAAGAATCGTTACCGTCATTGCCAAGGCCGCCGGAGTCTCAGGGATGGTTCAAGGCCAACAAAGGGATCTGTTTTTTGAGGGAAAAACCGTTACCTGGGAAGAATTGGCCGCCCTGCATCGGCTTAAGACGGGTGCGTTGATCGAGGCGTCGTTAAGCGTCGGCGCCGTGCTGGGCGGGGGCACTGACGAGCAGGTGGCCGCCGTCACTACTTACGGGAGTTACATCGGTCTGGCCTTTCAAATTGCCGATGACCTACTTGACGCCGACGGCGACCCCGAGTTACTCGGAAAACCCGTGGGCAGCGATCAGGCCCTCGCCAAGGCCACCGCGATCTCTACGCTCGGCGTAGAGGGGGCCAGGCAGCAAGCCGCGGACTTGCTCGACAAGGCGCTGGCGGTCCTGACGACCTTTGGGGACCGTGGAGAACCTTTGGCCGCCCTCGCCCGTTTTGTCGTGGAAAGGACCCACTAACGGGTTCCATATCCTTTTTCTACTGATAATACTGGATCCCAGCGAAAGATGTTGCTAAAATTGAACAAAATGACCCGATCGTGAGGAGAAGGTACGACCCGTGAGGTATTTGAACCAAATCAACGGAGCCAACGACATCAAAAAGATTCCCCGCTCGGACCTTCCCGAACTTGCCAGGGAAGTACGAAGAGTCATTATAGATACCGTTTCCAAAACCGGCGGGCATTTGGCCCCGAGTCTGGGAGTGGTGGAATTGACGATCGCCTTGCATTACGTGTTCGATCTTCCCAAAGACAAGATCATCTGGGACGTGGGGCACCAGGCCTACACCCACAAGCTCATCACGGGGCGCCGGGACCGATTTCATACGTTGCGGCAACATGGCGGGCTGAGCGGTTTCAGCCGCTTGAGTGAAAGCCCATGTGATGCCTTTTCGACGGGGCACGCCAGCACCTCTATCTCGGCGGGGCTCGGTATGGCTTGTGCGAAACACATCAACGAAGATAAATCCAAGGTTATCGCCGTAATCGGTGACGGTTCCATGACCGGCGGGCTCGCCTATGAAGGGCTCAATCAGGCGGGGGACTTACGTCGCGACCTGATTGTGATACTTAACGACAACGAGATGTCCATTGCCCCCAATGTGGGCGTATTGTCTTCCTTTCTGAGCCGCAAGCTGTCGGCCAAGCACTTTGTCAACATTCGCGAAGAGATCAAGGAGTTCTTTTTGACCCTGCCTAAGTTCGGCGATGATGTATACAATCTGGCCAAACGGACTGAGGAATCCTTCAAGGCGTTCGTTACGCCCGGCATGCTGTTTGAGGCATTCAATTTCAATTATTTCGGCCCGATTAAAGGCCACAGGCTGGATCATCTTATCGACACATTGGAAAACGTTAAAGAAATGGAACGTCCGGTCTTGTTTCACGTAACCACCAAGAAGGGAAAAGGCTATCAGCCGGCGGAAAAGAATCCCACGTATTTCCACGGTGTCGGATCGTTTGAAGTAAAGACGGGAAACGGCATTTCCCCACCGAAGAAGGCGTTTAATTACACGGAAGTATTCGGGAAAACATTGACCCAGCTGGCCGCAGAAGATGAAAAGATCGTGGGCATCACCGCCGCCATGCCGGAAGGAACGGGCATGGCCGACTTTTCAGAAGCGTTTCCGGAACGTTTCTATGATGTGGGTATCGCAGAACAGCATGCCGTTACCTTTGCAGCCGGCGTGGCCGTCGAGGGCCTGTGCCCGGTGGTGGCCATCTATTCCACCTTTTTGCAGCGGGCCTATGATCAGATCGTCCACGATGTTTGCCTGGAAAACCACCACGTCGTATTTGCCCTCGACCGCGGGGGAATCGTTGGTGAAGACGGACCGACGCATCACGGACTCTTCGACCTGAGCTATCTGACCAGCATTCCGAACATGGTGGTCATGGCGCCGAAGGACGAAAACGAACTCCAACACATGCTCAAGACCGCTGTAGCGCATGACGGCCCCATCGCCGTTCGATATCCCCGGGGAAACGGCGTAGGTGCCGTACTGGAAGAAGCGCCTCACCTGTTACCCGTAGGCCAAGGAGAAATCCTCACGGAAGGACAAGACGTGGCCATTTTCGCCATCGGGGCCACGGTTAAACCGGCCTTAGACGCACAGCGGATTCTTGAAGACCGAGGCATATCGGCCACGGTCGTCAACAGCCGATTTGTTAAGCCCCTCGACTCTCACCTTATAACCACCCTGGCGGAAAAGATAAAAAATATCGTCACGGTGGAAGAAAATGTCCTTCATGGTGGTTTCGGGAGTGCCGTGCTCGAATGTCTCGCCGACGCGGGGATGACACAAAATCATGTCGTCCGTTTGGGAATCCGGGATCAATTTGTCGAACACGGTTCTCAAAAGGCCCTCAGAAAGGCCTACGGCCTTGACGCCCAAGGTATTGCAGGCGCCGTCGTTGAAATGGTAGAACCCAAAAGGCTGGCCGGCGTTCAACGCTGAATTTGGACTTCTCGGACATCCCCCAATGAAAGAAGCCAATCCGCGCTTAGACCAACTTCTGGTCAAGAGAGCCTTCGTGCAAAGTCGTCAACGGGCACAAGCACTCATCCTTTCCGGAAAAGTCCTGGTCGATGGCGAAAAAGTGACCAAGGCGGGATCACGCGTCCCGGAAACGGCCCGCATCCGAATCAAGGGCAAGGACATTCCTTATGTGAGTCGTGGCGGACTCAAACTGGAGGCTGCCCTTCGGGAGTTCCAGATTTCCGTGACGGGGTGGCACTGTCTGGATGTGGGGGCATCAACCGGAGGCTTCACCGATTGTCTACTCCAGAACGGGGCGGCCCATGTCATTGCACTGGACGTGGGATACGGCCAGCTCGATTGGCGACTGCGGTCGGATCCACGGGTAGACGTCGTGGAAAGAACCAATGTCCGATACCTTGAACCCGCCGCCATTACCGACCCGTTGGACCTGGTTTGCGTCGACGTTTCCTTTATATCCCTCAAAAAAGTGGTCCCGAATTTGCTGCAGTTCATGAAACCGTCGGCGACAATGATCTGCCTGGTGAAACCCCAATTCGAGGTTCAAAAAGGGCTGGTGGGCAAGCAAGGGGTCGTTCGCGATCCCGCCCTCCGACATAGAGTGCTTGAAGAACTCGGCCGGGCGTTCTATACTATGAAATTACATAAACTTGGGCTCATCCCCTCCCCTATTTTGGGTCCGAAAGGAAATCAGGAGTATTTGATGGGACTGAAGAAAAAAGGGTTCAAGGCATAGGGCACAGGGCATAGGGAAAAGAGAAACATTCTGGGTTTAGAAACAGGTATTCGGTATTCGCTGTTAGGGGTTGCGATAGAGAGTCAGGCTGAAGAAAAAAAGAAAGGTTCAAGGGTTCCGGGTTCGAGGTTTAAGGCTTAAGAGAGCTAGTTATTTGCTATCATGTCAAGGCGTTGGTTCTTTGCCTTCAGCCTTCAGCCTTCAGTCTTCAGCCTAATTACCTCGAACGTGAACGATTTCAACGCTTGACGGTTTACCGACAACCGACAACTGATACCCGATAACTGGCACCCGATAACTGACAACTGACAACTGATACCCGATAACTGACAACTGATAACCGACAACTGAAATGCCCGTCTACGAATATAGTGCACTGAATAAATCAGGGAAGAGTTCCGCCGGTGTCATTGACGCGGACAGCCCCGTGCTGGCCCGCCAAAAGCTGCGCAGTTCCGGGCTTTTCCCCGTAGAGGTCAAGGAATCTTCGTCTGCGTCGCAGAAAGAAAACACGGGCGGTTCCTCTGCGTCCGTTTCCAGCCTGTTTAAGCGGGTCAAGCCCGGCGAAGTCTCCGTCATGACCCGGCAGCTGTCCATCTTGCTGGGCGCCGGCGTCCCTCTGGTAGGCGCCCTCGAGGCCCTGCTGTCTCAAATCACCAATCCGCTGTTGAAACGAATCTTGGCCCAGATAAAGGAATCGGTCAACGAAGGCAATAGCTTGGCCTTTTCCCTGTCTCGCCATTCCAAACTCTTTTCAAACATTTACGTCAACATGGTCCGTGCCGGCGAGGCCTCCGGATCCCTGGACATTGTTCTAGGTCGGCTGGCTGAATACGGGGAACACCAGGAAGCGCTGAAGGGTCGCTTTCGGGCCGCCCTGGCCTACCCGGTTTTCATGGCCCTTATCGGAAGTCTGGTTTTGTTTTTCTTAATTACCTTTGTCGTACCCAATATTACAACGGTCTTTACGGACATGAAACAAACGTTGCCGCTTCCGACGATTGCCCTTATCACCACAAGCAACTTCCTGAAATCGTTCTGGTGGGCCGTTATCCTGGCCGGTGTGGCCTGCGTTATCGGGGGTAAGCAGTTCATAAAGACCGACAAAGGGACGTACGTCTGGGATTTGATCAAGCTCAGGGTTCCGATCCTCGGCGAAATCAACCAAAAGATCGCGTTGGCCCGGTTTGCGCGCACTCTGGGCACCCTGCTGGAGAGCGGTGTGCAACTCCTGACCGCCTTGGACATCGTCAAGAATATTGTCAACAACACGCTCATCGAAAGAGACATCGACCTGGCCTCGGAGCAGATCGAGGCAGGAAAGAGTCTGGCGCTGCCTTTAGGGCAGAGCCAATGGTTTCCATCGATCGCGGTTCAAATGATGTCCGTCGGTGAACAGAGCGGAGAATTGGAAAACATGCTGCAAAAGATTGCAGACACGTACGAAGGCGAAGTCGAATCCCAGATCATGGCCATGACCTCGATGATGGAGCCATTGATGATCCTGGTCATGGGACTGGGTGTCGGGTTTATCGTGGTTTCCATTCTGCTTCCCATTTTCGAAATGAACCAGATGATTCGGTAGGGTTGATCAAGTCGCAAAAGTCCCATATACCGTCACTCCCGCGAAGGGGGGAGTCCAGAAGTGCTTGAAAACACTGAGTTGCCGCTTTCGCGAAGGCTTTTCACAGAAAGGAGAACATCCAATCATGAAGCGTATAACACGCCGCTTTACCCCCTTCAGGGCGGATAGAAATCCAGCCCAAGGCTTTACCCTCATCGAGCTGATGGTGGTCATCGTTATTCTGGGCATTCTTGCAGGACTTATTATCCCCAGAATCATGGGCCGGCCCGAAGAAGCCCGGCGTATGAAGGCCAGGGTTCAAATCGAAAGCATAGAAACCGCCCTGAAACTCTACAAGCTCGACACCGGATCGTACCCCAGCACCGAGCAGGGTCTTCAGGCCCTCGTGGAACCGCCTGAAGTGGGAAAACTAGCCAAGAATTGGCGGGAAGGGGGATATCTGGAGAAGGGAAAGGTGCCCAAAGATCCGTGGGACAATGAATTTTATTATCTCGGGCCGGATGTCACGGGCGGCGGAGACTTTGAGATCGTATCATACGGCAAAGACGGCGAAGAAGGCGGAGA
>CAYTTQ010000022.1:11239-35945 GCA_964440795.1 uncultured Desulfobacterales bacterium
GCGGCGGAGACTTTGAGATCGTATCATACGGCAAAGACGGCGAAGAAGGCGGAGAGGGGGAAAACGCCGACATCAGCAGTCTGGAACTACCGGAGTAAACCGGAATTTCGGGATTGAGGAATTCCGGAATTGAGGGATTGAGGGATTAAGGGATTGAGGGATTGAGGGATTGAAGGATTAAGGGATTGAGGGATTGAGGGATTAAGGGATTGAGGGATTGAAGGATTAAGGGATTGAGGGATTGAAGGATTAAGGAATTGAGGGATTGAGGGATTGAAGGATTAAGGGATTAAGGGATTGAGGGATTGAAGGATTAAGGGATTGAAGGATTGAGGGATTGAGGAATTGCGTGGATCTGCGGCAAAAATTACCGAATTAAACGGTTACACCCTGGTCGAATTGACCATCGTCGTTTTTTTGATCGGTACGATGCTTACCCTGACCGTTCCCCGCATCCAATTCTTGTCCGATGACCCCAAAGGCGACACCCGTAAATTTATCGGCAAGATACGGGACATAAAGGGCCGGGCCGTAAGGGACAGAAACGCCTATCAACTCCATCTGGACCTATCGTCGGATGAGATATGGGTTTCCTCGGAAGCCGGGCCTGATCAGGACACGGACGATCAAGTGCTTGATGGCCCTCTCGGGGACGCCGAGGAAGACCGAAAAAAGATGCCCGTTATAGACGTCCATTTCCCCCATTCGGGCAAAGAGAATTCGGGCGAAGTCGTCATTCATTTTTCCAAAGAAGGATATGTCGAACCGGCCATGGTTCATCTCGGTACCCGGGTGGAAGACGCCTACAGCGTGCACTTGAGCCCTTTTCTGGGTGTTTTGGACATTTATGACGGATATATAGAGCTGGAAACGGTGATGGCCGATGACCGATAAGTCGCTGGGTTCGGGATCAATTGCCGGTTTCACGCTTTTAGAGGTCATGATTGCGGTCGCCATTCTATCGATGGCACTCGTGGCCGCCCTCGGTTCCCAGTCTCAAAGTGTCTCCCTGGCCACGGAAGCCAAGTTCACCACCCGGGCGTCTTCACTGCTGTTGGATCTGGCCGCCGACTGGGAAAAGAAAGAGGAGAGTGAAATCTATCCCCAATCCGGTGTCTTTGAAGACTTTCCCGATTATCGCTGGCGAGCCGAGGTCACCAATCCCTCTTTGGAGACTTTGGGGGACGCGGCCAAATATATCAAGAAAATCGTCCTCGTGGTAGGACGCAACGACACGGATCGGTACCAGTACCGCCTGGAGTTCTATCGGTTCGTCTCCGAAGCGAGGTGATTGTGGATTCAGGTGCGGCAACCGGACAAAAGGCATTTACCCTCCTGGAAGTCCTTATATCCATATTTATTCTGGTAACCGTGCTTACCACCGTATTTGCCTCCTATACGGGAACATTTCGGATCATAGACGAAACCGAATCCCAGGCCGAGGCCTATCAAATGGCCCGGATTGCCATGCACCGGATCCGGGAAGATCTGGAATCGGTCTTTGTGTATACCCCGCAAACATCCACCAATGAGTCCGGATTCGGCGTGTCGGAGGAACCGGTGGGGGGAGAGTCGTTGAGTTTTGTTGGAGAATCCGACACGCTGCGTTTTCCCACAACGGCTCATATTGCCTTTGGTAAGGAGGCTCAATCCGGCCAAATCGCCGTCGTGACCTATGAAATCCGAGAAGATACAAGGCAAACCGCTACCGGTAGGTATTTCCTCCTTCGAAAGGATGTGCCGCTCAACGATATTATCCGTGGTGAAGTTACGGGAGACGAACCGGAATCCCCTCCGTCCTATCCTGTTTGCAAGAACTTGGTCAGACACGAAAATGTCGACGGGGTGAAGTTCACCTATATTGATGCAGAAGATGTGGATGAGGATAGCTGGGATTCGACGGCCGATGATGCGACGCTTCCCAAAAAGGTTCAGGTTGAATTGCATTTCGCGAGCGCTTCGGATTCCGAAACCTCCTTTAAGTTTACTTTTTCCGCCCCCTTGCAGGTCGAAACAGCCCCGAAGGATGATGGGTTTTGATGAAACGCTTGCACAATGACCGTGGCGTGGCACTGATCCTGACCATCTTGGTGGTCAGCCTAATCGTAGGCTTTACGATCCAGTTTAACACAACCATGTACAAGCACGTGGAATCATCTAGAACCAACAAAGACGATTTAAAGGCATTGTATGCAGCCAAATCCGGCGTCCAGTGTGCACTGGCCCTCTTAAAGGCGGATGATACGCCGGAGGTTACCACACTTTTTGAATTGAAATTGCAGTTAAGCGAAGACGGCAAGACAGTGGACGAGATATGTGAAGAACTCGGGGTTCAACCAGCGGGCGAGTCCGAGGATGAGGGTGAGTCGGACGACACCGACTGGGGTGAGGGCGGTTCCGATGACACAGAACCAGGTAATGAGGTCCAAAGTGATACGGAGCTGTCTCCCTGTTCACTCGGTCGATTTGAGCCAATGGAAAACTGCAAGTTTGAGATCATCGACGAATGTGGCAAAATTCAGCTGAATAGCATCATTGACGTAATAAAGGAGGTTCGGTTGCAAAACCTCTTCTTGGAAAGTTACCTTCGCCAGTTTGGTCTCAAACAGTCCTATTATGAAGACATGGGTGCAGCCTTTCCGTGGTATGAAATACTCGATTGGATCGATCCGGATAAAGAGGGTCGTGATGCCTGGGGTGCCTCCGACGTCGATGCCAAAGATGGCCCGTTGTTCTCGGTGCAGGAATTGAGATTGATAGAAGAGCTGAGTCCTGAGCGTCTCCAAGAAGTTATCGAAGAAGCCAGCGATGATTATGGGGTGGATGACGTATATGTCACCGGCGAAGAGCTTTTTAATGCAATTATTGAACATTTTACAACGTTTAGCTCAAACGAAGAGATTGCAGGAAAAATCAACATAAACACGGCAAGTCGTGAGGTGCTTGTTTCACTGCTAATGCTTGACGAGGATGTTGAGGAACAGCTTACTGTTGCAGAAGAACAAGCCGATTTGATGGAGCAGTACAGATGTGGGGAGGCGCAAGACAATACCCTCCTTACAGATCCTAAATGGTACCGAGATGCTGGTGTTCTGAAAGAAATAGAAATTCCCCCAGACCTCATCACCACCAAAAGTGATCTGTTCCGGATTATATCCACCGGTAGCTCCGGCGATTTGACCAAACGTATCGTGGCGATCGCCAAACGGGAAACCAAAGGCGAAAATATCCAAGGCGGCTCCGATTTTCGTATCATCTTCTGGTCGGTTGAATAGGGGCTCGGTATTGTTGGGTTTATCCAAAATTCACCCTTCGGCGCGCAGCTGTTTGTGTTGGTTATCAACCCATGCTATTATACCAATAGAGGCTTGGTAAAGAACACCTGGTCTTTTAAATCATATGTGCTGCTTGTAATGGGTTCCGTCACCTCGAACCCTTGGCACCTTGACCCCTTGAGCCCTTGAGCCCTTTGGCGTATCGGATCAGGAAGGAAGATTTTCGTAATAACAATAACTGATCAAGTCGTAAAAAGTCCGATTTTAGATGGCTAAGTAAAAAGTTCAAGATCAAGGCGCCGCAAATCCCGAGGAATGAGGCGTACTTAGCGTACGCCGCAGTGACGAGGGATGCAGCGCAACGCAGATATTGGACTTTTTACGACGCCATCAATAACTCTAGTCAAGTAAATCTGAAGGTTGTTTTACACTCATGCCCGACGCCATATTGGGACTCGATATCGGAAGCCGATCCATCAAGGCCGTCAAGGTCACCGGGGGCATGAAAGGGTACGCGCTTTCGGCGTGTGCGGACGTGCAACTGGAAGCGGGAGCAGAAATTGAGGACGGTCTTGTCCGGCTGTCTGAAAAGATGTCCCTTTCCGACGCCACATGTATTGCTTCCTTCCAGCCCGATCACATTTCTTTCCGCAACCTAACGATGCCCTTCAAGGATCGCAAAAAAATTCTCCAGACCATCGGCTTTGAGCTGGAACCGATGCTTCCCTTCTCCGTGGATGCCATTGTTACCGATTGTCTCCTGGCCAACCATTCGGAAGAAACCCGGGTCTTGTCGGCTTCGGTTCCGGAGGATGCCTTCGGTGAATATCTCAATTCCCTGGCCGCCCAAAATCTGGACCCTGAAATTGTTGATATTGCGGACGTATCCACCGCCGTTCAATATGCCAAGCAAGCCGATGAGCCCCTTAACGCACTATTTCTCGATATCGGTTCGGAGATAACCTCTCTTGTCCTGTTGAATAACGGCGAAGTCGTCTTGGTTCGGGCATTGCATTTCGGTGGCTTTACGGTAACCGAGGCCCTGGCAAAGGAAAAGGATATCCCCTGGGAAGAAGCCGAAGCCCTGAAATGTGGTGGAGATGCCCGGGCACTCTCGGGGGTAGTCGAAGCCGCTGTTGCCTCGCTTTCCAGGCAGATCCAAAACACCCTTCATGCTTTTCGCTTTGAAGTAATGACGGATGCCGTTGTCGACACGGTTTTTATTACCGGTGGCGGCGCACAGTGTCCGGACCTATCCCGGATACTGGAAGACCACCTGAAATTGCCCGTAGAAACCTTTGACTTGGCACAATTGAAGGGAATCCAAATTTCCGAAGGGTCTCAAGACCAGTGGAATCCTTTACTAATGAACACGGCCTTAGGCCTGGCCGTGCGAGATCAGCGGGGCAGAGAGAGCTTTAATTTACGGGTCGGAAAATTTGCCAAAAAAAGAAAATACGACCAGGTCAAGAAACAACTCGGCAGAATCGGTATCTATGCCTTAGTGGCCTTTTTGGCCCTTTCCGGAACTTTTTTTGCGGACTATTACGTCCTCAAAAAACACCATGAGAGTTACGAAAAAGAAATAACCGAAATTTTCCAGAAGACCTTACCCGATGTTACGCGGGTTGTCGACCCGGTACGCCAGCTTAAGGCGGCAATAAGTCAAACAAGGGGAGCCATGCTTTTGCCACAACAATCGGCGGGGCGGGGTCCCACCATCGAGATTTTGAGAGACGTTTTTCTCAATATTCCCAAGTCGGTGCCGCTTGATGTGGACCGGCTCACTCTTGACGAGAATCGGGTGCGGCTCCGGGGGAGTACCGATACGTTTAACTCGGTGGACAAGATTAAAAGTGGGTTAAGTAAGTCAAGCTATTTCACGGGCGTTTCCATCTCATCCGCCCAACTTGACCGGAGTGGTGAGAATATACGTTTTGAACTCTTGATGGAACAGCCCTAATGATTTTAAGGAACGGACGCAACGGTTATGAAACTACCTACGATTAAAGGTATGCACATCCTTAAGGGCGTCAATGCCAGACTGGCCCGCAGGGAGAAGATCGCCGTCTACGCAGGTGCTTGTTTTGTGGCCCTCTTTTTGATCCTGAAACTGGCCGTATTTCCTGTTTTTTCCAGCAAAGAAAGGTTGGAAAAGCGTGTTGCAACCGACCGGAAAGAATTACAGGAAATGATGGCCCTGAGCGCCGAATATCAGGCCGTAAAGGGGGATTCCGGCAGTATAGACCAAAGGCTCAACGCCAGAGGCAAAGGCTTCAATCTCTTTTCCCTTCTTGAAGGTGTGGCCACCCAGGCCGGTCTAAAAGACAATATCAAGTATATCAAGCCCTCGTCATCCCAACCGGAGGGAGAATACACCGTTGCCTCCGTCGAAATGCAGTTTGAACAGATCACCATGGAACAGCTTTTTGCCTATTTACACCGGGTGGAAAACCCCGCCAATGTCATCTGGGTGGATCGACTATCGATTCGTAAGCACCAGAAAAAGCCGGGACATGTAGATGTGACTTTGCAAATTTCCACACTGGAATCAACATAACGATGGTCTCGAGACGTTTGGCAAAGATCCTCGGCTATGCGGTATTTCTCTTAGCCATTGCGTCTTTTTTTTTGTACCTTTACTTTCCTTCCGAGGCAATCCGTCAATATGTGGAAGCCTCGGCAACCCGCATTTCTCCTGACCTGTCCGTAGATATCGAAGGCATCCGCCCGTCTTTTCCCCTGGGCGTCAAATTAAAAAACACACGCGTGCATCAAGAAAGTAAACCCGGCCCACCGATCTTTGTGGCAGACACCCTTGTGCTTCTTCCGACCATCGATACCATTTTGGAATGGCGGCCTGTCATTCGCTTTTCCTGCGATACCTACGGGGGGGAAATTGACGGACGGCTTGCCCTCGATAGTTTCGACTTTAACGGCTTCATTGCCTCTGACGTAGATCTAAAAGGTATATTACTGGAACGATACCCGATGCTTAGAGAAAGGTTGAAAAGAAAGTGCACCGGTGTTATAAGCGGTGCGGTATCGTATGCCTTTGATACTAAGGCGGTTTTAGCCGGTTCGGGCCAAGCGGATCTGTCCGTGAGGGACGGAACCGTCGGTTTCATTCAACCTTTCATGGGCCTGGATAGACTCGGTTTTGAGTCCATCTCTGTCCGTGTGCGTATAAAAGATGAGCAAGCCGTTGTGCAAACGCTCTCAGTGAAAGGAGATGCGTTGAATGCCGAGGGCCGGGGTACAATACGCTTGAACCAGCGCCTGGGCCGAAGTATGCTGGACCTTACAGTAGAAATTGATCCGTCGTCCGGTTTTTTGCGTAACGACCAAGGGACGTTGAACCTGGCCCGATTATTCATGAATGGGGTCGGATCCAGTCAGCTTCAGGTTAGAATTCATGGTACGCTTGCGCAACCTCGATTCCGGTTGCCATAAGACCGATTGCCACAAAAAATGTTAGACTCATCCAAGACCCCTATTTGAGACGGACTTGTGAAACCGAGCCAGTATTATACAATTGCCAACCTCCTGGTACTCAGCCTGGTCGTCTACTGCGGTGTCGATATATTTTACACCCTCGCCGATTCTAAAATCTCGGAGGTCAAAACCCAACAGGCAACGACACGCCATTTGAATGAAATGGACAAACCGCGCCAGCACGAGCCTCTTGATTACTATCAGGCTGCCTTAAACGTTGATTTTTTCGGTCGAGCGGAAAAAACTGAACCCGAACCGAAAGAGATCGAGATTGAGAACCTGGAAGCGACTCAGCTTAACATCACGCTTTTGGGGACGGTCAGCGGAGTGGACGAAAATGCTGTCGCCGTCATTCAGGAACCTTCCAAACGAAGTCAGTCCTTGTATAAGATCGGAGATACCATTCAGAATGCCACAATCGTAAAAATTCTCAGAGGGAAAGTGATTCTTTCCGTGGCAGGCAAAAACCAGATTCTCACCATGGAAGAAAACACCGCCGGGTCAAAACAGACTTTCGGTCGCCGGTCACCGAGTACTCCACCAACCCGATCGGCGAGCCCCGCTTCCACGAGCATCATAACCCTGGATCCGGATATGATACAACAGGCGCTTGGTGACGTAACCAAGCTGTTGTCCCAGGTTCGGGTCCGTCCCCATTACAAAAACGGAAGACCCGACGGACTCATGTTGACCCAGATCAGGCCCAACACCGTCTTTACCCGTCTGGGACTCCGAAACGGAGACGTCATTCAGAATGTGGACGGAAGACCGATCGGCAACCCCGACGACATATTGGGCTTCTATCAGGAACTCAAATCCGGGTCTCCCATATCCTTAGAGATTACGAGACGGGGAAGAACAAAGAATTTGACATACCGGTTCAGATAGCAATAGCAACTAATTAGCGGCGCAAGGGAGGCACCTGTGTACACTGATTACTTCGGTTTTACGGAAAATCCCTTCAATATGACACCGGATATGAGCTACCTGTTTTTGAGCAACCATCATCAACAGGCCCTCGACCACCTCTTCTACGGTGTCAACCATCGGAAGGGCTTCATCGCTGTCTTCGGAGGGGTGGGCACCGGAAAAACCACACTGTGTCGCGCCTTTTTGAACCAGCTGGAGCCGTCGACCCGGAGCGCCCTCTTGTTTAATACCGTTGTTTCAGACATAGAATTTCTGGAAACCATCAATCAAGAGTTTGGCATCGAAACAACGGGTAAACGGACCAAGAAGACCCAGATGGACCTTTTGAATCGATTTCTTCTGGATAACTTTCAACAAGGCGGCAATGCGGTGCTCATTATCGATGAGGCACAAAACCTTTCGCCGGCCTTGCTCGAACAAATCAGGATGATATCGAATCTCGAAACCGACAAGGAAAAGCTCATACAAATTGTCCTCGTCGGTCAACCGGAATTGGCCGATTTGCTTGCCACCCCGGAACTCAAACAGCTCAATGAACGCATCATTGTCCGCTACCACCTCAAGCCACTGGACCGACGGTCCGTCAAGTACTATATCGACCACCGGTTGCTTCTGGCAGGAAACCGTGGTCATGTGGCATTTACCCGGGGTGCCATAAAGGCCGTGTTTTCCTATTCCGGCGGTAACCCCAGACGAATCAACGCCGTATGTGACCGTGCCCTCCTTATTGCCTATTGTAGGGATGAGTTTGAAATCACACGGGACATCATTCAAAGGGGAATCGATGATGTCCAGGGCAAATCGGCGGAAAAGGATGTCACCCGAGCCTTTTTGTCAAGAAAGCTGGCCCCGGCGGCGGCGGTAATGTTGATGGCATTCATGGTGATTAATATCGGCGGAGGGGATATAACACATCGACTTTCCGACCTTTTATCCACAGCCGAGAATGTGGCCATGGTTCAAGGGAAGGCGTTTATTCGCAAACCCATTTCATTTGCGGAACCCACCCCCACCCCGCTCGAACCCTCTGAGAAGGAATCGGCTGAAGAAGAGACTAAAACGGAAGAATCCAAAGTCGACTGGATTTTGGACAAACAGACAAGCTTGGGCAAGCTTCTTACGTTTTTCGACGTCGAGTCGGCGCAAAACGACGGATCTACAAACGAGGTCTATCCGAACTTATATACCTATCGTGGCGATCCTTCTTTGTTTAAAACCTTTGAAAAGCCGTTTTTGATCCGAGTGCAGATGCCGGAGAAAAAGGAACCGGGATATTTGCTCGTCGAATCGGTTACTCAAGGCGGTGCCATCGCAATCGATGAAGCGGGATACCGACGTCCGGTCACTGACGATTTTATCTTGACACACTGGGACGGAGAAATGTCCTGGATCTATCCCTACGAACAAATGGGTCGGCACCTGGCTGAAGGAATGACCGGTCTGGGTGTTTTGAGAGTACAACAGCAACTTCAGGCATTGGGCTATAAGGTTGAACCGAGAGGGGTCTATGACTCCATCACGAGCGAAGAAGTCACCCGTTTTCAACTCAACTACGGACTGAAACCGGATGGCAAGGTCGGCACCGCTACCCGGGCACTCATCTATCAAATGATGGCAACCGGGTGATTCCCGTGATCCGTCGTAAAAGAACACAATATATAGTAATATTTTTTGCTTGACACACATGATATTGCTTATGTTATATCTTGCTGAATTTAAATGGGTATCCGATCGTCCAGGGTTTCCGGGACCCCATTATTGATGTTTTTGGCCGCCTGAGGCGTATACGATGAGCTATATACATGATGCTTTAAAAAAGGCCCAACAGGAGAAACATCGGGTTGTCGCACAATGCACGGACCGTTGGTCCCGGAAAAGCCGCCGCGACGCAGGCAAGCCTCGGTGGTTGGCGCCTTTGCTCGTTGTTGGAATCGCTGTGGGATTCTCGGCATACTCTTGGCTATCTTCCATTGACCAGCTTTCCGCCCACAAGAACGGAGGTCATCAACGCGTCCACCGCGCCGTCGTCATGCCTTCACCCAAAAAGGCGTCCGCCCCTGTTGACAGCCCCTCGTCATCTAAAACGACGGTGCCGCCGTCGCGGCCGACGCCTGCTCGAAAGCCGGAAGCCCAGACGCCCCGGGAGAAGACAACCGCCTCCGTTGTTAAAGAAGCACCAAACGTCTCGTCGCAGGACCGCTCTCCTCAATCCAGTTCAAAAAAGGCCGGTTCAATCAAGGCCCGTTCAATTGAGGCCGGCTCAATCGAGGCTGTCGCCCCGACGGATCTGGAGGAACCCTCGTATGACCAAGCCCTCGCTTATCAAAAGGCGGGGAACCTGGCGGATGCAAAGCGTTTGTACGAAGCGCTGTTACAAGAATCGCCCCGCATGGTATCCGCACTGAATAATCTGGGCGCCATCTATATGGAAGAAGACAATCCTTCCAGGGCTCGTGTCTTCTTTGAGAAGGCGATACGCATTGATCCCACCTTTGTAGATCCTTTCTATAATCTGGCCTGTCTCCACAGCACATTAAAGGATGTGAAGCGGAGTCTGTTCTACCTGAAGAAGGCGGTTTCTTTAAATAAAGAGGCTCGACAATGGGCAAAAGCGGATAAGGACCTGAAAAACCTCCGTGGACATCGTGAATATGAACAAATTATTGAAGGGGCCTAGGCGAGTCGGCATGTGGTATCATGCTTTGTGCTGCGCGTGTGCCGCGCTCTGCCTCTTGGCCTCGGTCACCTGTGCGGAGGCGGTTCGTCTATCCGAAGAGGAGGTAGAAAAAAAACCGGAAACCCGGCAACAACGGGAACCGCAACCGAGCCCTCCTCCGTCGCCTCGCCAAACCCCGTCGCCTCAACCGGCTGTCCCGTCTGCCGAACCGCGTTCTGAAACACGGCCCGACAGGACCTCGCAAGAGCCTGAGGAAAGGTCCCAACAGCGCATTCCCGCCGAGGCCCAAACCGTTTCGCCTGAACGAACCGACCGTGAGGTGAAACCGGAGCAGACAAAAGCACAAAAAAAATCGGTCACCATCGACTTTGACAACGTGGATATGCTCCTGTTTATCAAGTTTATCAGTGAAGTGACGGGAAAAAATTTCATTGTGGACCGTAAGGTTCAAGGCAAGGTGACGATTATCTCGCCGACCAAGATTTCCGTGGACGAGGCCTATCAGGTATTCCTGTCGGTTCTGGAGGTTAACGGCTTTACGACCATCGATTCGGGCGATGTCATCAAGATCGTCCCGTCTACGGAGGCACGGGGAAAGAGTATTGAAACCCGCCTGCGCGAGGAAGCCATTGTTCCGGAAGACAAGGTGGTCACGCAGCTAATCCGGTTGGACTATGCCAATCCGGATGAGCTCAAAAAGCTCTTCGCCCCCCTGATATCCAAAAGCAGCGTGATTATCTCCTATCCCCCGTCGGGAATGCTGATTGTCACCGATGTCCTGTCCAACATTCAACGCCTCCTGCGCATCATCGACGTCATCGACGTGGTCGGCGTGGGTGAGGAGATTTCCGTAATCCCCATCGAACATGCCACGGCGGAAATTCTAGGCCAGACACTGACCACTATCTTCCAAACGACCGGGCAATCCGCTGCGGCTGCACGGACCCGAGGCAAGACGCCCGCCGGCGCCACGGCTCCGGCCATCCAGATCGTCGCCGACGAACGGACCAATTCATTAATCATTTCGGCCAGCGAACACGATACATTGCGCATCAAACACCTCATCGGAATCCTGGACCAGGAAACCCCCCGGGGAACGGGAAATATCCGGGTCCATTACCTACAACATGCCGATGCTGAAGATCTGGCCGGCGTTCTGACCAATTTGCCCACGGACCAAGGTAAAACCGCCCAGAAGGGAAAAGCGCCGGTTATTTCCAAGGAAGTGCAGATCGTTGCAGACAAGGCAACCAATTCCCTGGTGATCACAGCCAACAAGCAAGATTATCAGGCCATCATGGATGTGATCGACAAGTTAGACATTGCCCGGCCCATGGTGTATATTGAAGCATTGATCATGGAAGTGAGTACGGGAACGGCTTTCAAAGTGGGAGTAGACTGGTACGGTGGGGATTTTATCGGTTCTCATGAAAGCAACAACCAAGACAGGGACATCGGGGCCTATGCAGAATTCGGAACGCTTTCTAATCCTCTCGCGGTGGCACAGAGCAGCGGTGGATTAAGCATGGGGATAGTCGGGGAGACGATCACAATCGGCGACTTTGAGTTTCCAAGCATAGGGGCAATTGTTGAGGCCTTCAAATCGGATTCGGATGTGCACATCCTCCAAACGCCTCAATTGCTCACGACCGACAACGAAGAAGCCTCCATCGACATTGTTACCAACAGGGCCTTTCTGACCAAATCAGCCACCGGAGAACAGGAATACGACGTTTATGAGTACAAGGACGTGGGTGCCAAACTCAAGATTACTCCCCAGATCAATCAGAATCGCTTTGTGAGGCTTCAAATCGAACAGGAATACAGTACCTTCTCCGGGACTGGAGCGGAAGACAGGCCGGAAACTTTTAAACGGACGGCAAAAACCACTGTGGTGGTCAAGGACCAGGGTACTGTAGTTCTTGGCGGATTGGTTGGAGAACAAATCAGTCAAGGCACCACCGGGGTTCCCTGCCTAAGTGGCATTCCAATTCTTGGTTGGTTGTTCAAGTCTTATTCGAGAGAGAGGGATAAGACCAATCTGTTTATTTTCTTAACTCCCCATGTTCTTGAGACTCCCGAAGAGGCTGCGGGGCTTTCGGGAGAAAAAAGAATACAACTCGATACCCTTCAGGAAAGCAACATCAAGCTGTACCGACCACCTTCTCAAACTGATGAAGGCGAAGAGGGGAAGACACCGGAAGAGATGAAGGACGAAGAGGTCCCGCCAGAGGAACCAGAGGAAACCGATGGAACACAGACGGATCGGTGAAATACTGATTGAAAAATTCGGGCTGAGTGCCGAGGCACTGGCCGCCGCCTTGAAAGTCCAGGAGGAAAAGTCCGTTCGCGTCGGACAAATCCTCATGGACCAACAACAGGTATCGGAATTGGACTTATTAAACGGGTTAGGCATCCAATTCGGCTTGCCCTTCTGGTCCAGTGTGCCGTCGGACAAGTTACGGACGGATTTTACTCAGCATGTGCCGATTCAGTTTTTGAAAAAGCACAACATGATCCCGCTCGAAAGAGACGGCCACTCATATATTGTCATCAACGATCCGCTCCGTTTTCAGGCCCTTGACGACTTGCGACTGGCCCTGGGCTGGAACGGGGTCGAGACGGTATTGGCGCCTCATTCCGCTATCCTGGCCACGATCAACAACGCCTACGAGATCAGTCGCCACTCGGCCGAAGAGGTCATCGAGGGGATGCACGACGACGAGGACGGTGAATCGATCATGACGGAGATCGAAGAAACCGCCGACCTGCTGGATGAAACCAGTGACACCCCGATCATTCGTCTGGTCAACCTGATGCTCACCCAGGCGGTCAAAGCCAGGGCCAGCGATATCCATATCGAACCCTATCAGAATCAGCTCAAAATACGCTACCGCGTCGACGGCATTCTGTACGACAAACTCACCCCGCCCAAGCACATCCAGTCGACCCTGATTTCCAGAATCAAGATCATGGCCAAACTGAATATTGCCGAAAAACGACTTCCGCAGGACGGCCGGATTGAGATTCGCATTGCCGACAAGAACGTAGATATCCGTGTTTCCACCATTCCCACCTCTTTCGGAGAGCGCGTGGTGCTTCGGTTGCTGGACAAATCGAACATTATTCTACAGTTATCTGATCTGGGCATGCCTCGGGACCGTTTGGATGCCTTCCACGATCTGATCCGAAGTCCCTACGGCATCGTCCTGGTTACCGGTCCCACCGGGAGCGGAAAGACCACCACGCTTTATGCCGCCCTGAGTACGATCAACACCGCGAAAATCAACATTATCACGGTTGAAGATCCCGTGGAATATCAGATGGACGGGATTGCGCAAATCCAGGTCAACCCGAAGATCGACCTCACTTTTGCCAAAGGGCTACGATCGATCGTCCGTCAGGACCCCGATGTCATTCTGGTGGGCGAAGTTCGAGACCTGGAAACCGCCCAGATCAGTATTCAGTCCGCCCTGACCGGACATCTCGTCTTTTCGACCCTGCACACAAATGACTCCGCCAGTGCGGTCACCCGGCTCATCGACATGGGGATCGAGCCGTTTCTGGTCAGTTCTTCGGTTCTCGCGATTTTGGCCCAGCGCTTGGTTCGAGTCATTTGCCAAGAGTGCAAGGAAGCCTATACGCCGGACGAGGCGTCGTTGGAGAGCATCGGCTTGTCTGCCGAGGCGTTGGGAGACGGCAACAAGGTATACCGCGGTGTTGGATGTCCGAACTGTTTGCACACCGGTTACAAGGGTCGGCGGGGTATCTTTGAGTTCATGTTTCTTGATGACGACATGAAAAGCCTCATATTGCGCAGTGCAGACGCCAATGCCTTGAAGCGGCAGGCCATCGAGAAGGGCATGACGACCATTCGGCAAGACGGGGCTCGAAAGGTCTTAGAGGGCATCACGACCATCGAAGAGGTCTTTCGCGTCACCCAACAGTAAATAAAGGTTTGCCTCCATATGCCGATAAGAATAATCAGGCCGGGGGAACCGTAACCTCTAACCACAAGAATCGAACACACAGCGCTTCGTCATATATACTAGAACCAATGAATATATAACCCTAATTGTTAGGTTTTTTTCGTTTGAGTCATTGGTTCTCCCGGCCCCACCCTCTCCTATCCAAAAAACCTCACCTCAACAGTGGCACCACCCACGCACCGCAGATCACCACTACGAATCCCCCCAATGCCACCCACTGCCACGTTCGCTTCGGCCGAATACCGAGAAGCGTGTATCCCAGCCCGAGGACAATCCCCGAGAAAAAACCAAAGAGGTGGGCCATAATATCCGATTCAGCGCCTGATCCCAGGATGGCCAGCAGTGCCAGCCCTCCCGCCAGGGGTAGCCATGCCTTGACCCGTTGCCGTCGATGTTTGATCTTGGTCAAGAACTGGTGGCCCGCCAGAATACCCAGGGCACCAAAAACCGCCGTAGAGGCGCCGATCGAAACATGCCGGGTTTCATAGAACAAGGCATTGGCAAAATTACCCAGTGCACCCGAAAAGAGGATCATCAGAGCGCCGACTCCCCAACCGGCAATACCGCAGACGGCGGAGCCGAAAAGAGCGATACCCACCATGTTGCCCGCCAGGTGCAAGGCATTGGAGTGAAGCCCGAGAGCCGTCACTGTTCGCCAGACCTCGCCGGCTAAAATACGTGACGCCGACGATGCGTATGTCCGGATCAGCTGCTCCTCGTAATGCCCGACGGCAATCAGGATATACAGGATCATCAGCCCCGCGGCGCCCCAAAGGCCGGCAAAGGATTTTCCGCTATAATGATCTCCTGCAACGGGGACATCCTCGCTCTCCCTGTTTTCGTCCATATACGCCCGAATGACGTTGACCGCTCGGTCGACGTCGCCGCTTTCGACCCAAAGGCCGAATACACCGTCTTTGTGTTTGACCACCCGGTGAGCAATATCGGCGGAAGACAACGTCAAAGCGAACACGTTGGCTTCGTCTTCGTAAAGCCCGTGGAGGAGTTCGATCATAAATTGTTGTCCTTAGTTCTAGACAGGATTAACAGGATTGACAGGATAGAAAAACGAGAGAAACTCCGCCTGTGCCGCTTAATAAAGACCCATCGGGAGCAGCAACCGACTATATAGAACTGTTTTTGCTATAGCCCATGACCAACTTGCTTTACGAGTCATAAATCATAACTCGTACGGTTTGTCCATATGGGTGCCTCCGGCAACCATATAAAATATCCTGTCAATCCTGTAGATCCTGTCTCCCTTTTTTTTACCACCGTTAGCATCTCGTCTTGGCAAAGTAAAGGCACCCCCGGTGAAGGGGTAGTCCGCCAAATCCACAAAAACTTTGGGGTTGATTTTTTTGCCTATAAAATATAGTTTCTCCAAATCACTCGCCCTATCCTTTTGGCGATGAAAATCAGACGGATTGGAGACAGTATCTATGGCGGAAAACGTTGAGATGTTGAGAAATGTTGCTTTGGTGGGACATGGCGGCTCCGGCAAGACCTCCCTGGCTGAAGCCCTTCTGTACAATGCCGGCGCAATCAATCGCCTGGGGAAGGTCGACGACGGTAACAGCGTGATGGACTTCGAACCGGAAGAGACTCGCCGAAATGTCAGCATTAGCACGGCGTTCCACCCGTATGTCTGGAAAAAACATGCCGTCAACGTAATTGACACGCCGGGAGACGCCAATTTCTTCGCGGATACCCGCTCTTGTCTACAGGGAACCGATGGAGCGGTGATTGTCATAGAGGCGATCGAGGGTTTGAAGGTGCAAACCGAACAAGCCTGGGAAATCGCCGGCCAACTCAACATTCCGAGACTTGTCTTCGTCAACAAAATGAACCGGGAACGGGCGGATTTTTTCAAGACCTTATCGGACATATCCGAGAGTTTTAAAACAAAGCCGGTTGTGGTTCAGATCCCTATTGGTGCGGAAAACGACTTTGAAGGCGTTGTGGATCTTGTCAGCCAGAAGGCCTATGTTTATGACGAAAGCGGCAAGCCCTCGGTAAAGGACATTCCCGGTGACCTCCAGGATACCGTAAATACACATAGAGAAACGCTTATGGAGGATATCGCCGAAGCCGACGATGCGCTGCTCGAAAAATATCTGGAAGGACAGCCCTTGACGGATGAGGAACTCACCAAGGGGCTTCGTCAAGGCACATTGAATGGCAACCTCGTGCCGGTTTTGTGTGGGGCCGCCACCAGTAACATCGCGGCGGACCTCCTGATGGATTACATCAATGCTTGCCTGCCTTCCCCGCTGGAAAAATCGCCCATTCCGGCAGAGGATGCCGCCACAGGGGAGCCGGTGGAGATAATACCAAAAGCGGAAGAGCCGTTCGGGGCGCTGGTCTTCAAGACCCTGGCCGATCCCTATTCGGGCAGGCTGAGTATTCTCAGAATTTTCTCCGGAACGCTCAATTCAGACAGCGCCTTCTACAACAGCACGAAAGAAACCAAAGAACGCTTCGGCCAACTCCTCCAGATTGCCGGCAAGGACCAAAAACCGTTGGGTTCGGCCGGGCCCGGAGACATCGTGGCCATTGCCAAGTTAAAGGAGACCGCTACGGGTGATACGGTTTGCGACGAATCCCGAAAAGTCCGTTTTAAGACCCTGGTGCCGCCGCCCACACTGATTTCCTACGCCATAGCCCCAAAATCGAAGGGGGATGAAGACAAGATATTTACATCCTTGACTAAGTTGTTGGAAGAAGATCCCACGCTGAAATTGGACCGCAATGCGGAAACCAAGGAGATCGTGATTTCAGGCATGGGTCAGATTCACATCGAAACGATGGTGGAAAAACTCAAACGCAAGTTCGGTGTTGAGGTCGAACTCAATACGCCGAAGATTCCCTACAAGGAGACCATTAAGAAATCGGCCAAGGGCGTGGTCTACCGCCACAAGAAACAGTCCGGCGGCCGTGGGCAGTTTGCAGAGGTGCATTTTGATGTCTCCCCCCTGCCCGAGGGAACCGGTTTTGAGTTTGAGGAGGCCCTGGCAGGTATGAACGTGCCCCGCAACTTCGTCCCCGCCGTGGAAAAAGGTATTGTTGAAGCCATGGATTCGGGCATCCAGGCCGGTTACCCGGTGGTAGACGTAAAAGTGCGTTTCTATGACGGGAAATCCCACGAGGTCGATTCTTCGGAAATGGCCTTCAAGATCGCCGCTTCCATGTGTTTTAAAAAAGGGCTGGAAGCCGCCAACCCGACTATGCTGGAACCGATCATGAACGCAACCGTCACGGTTCGAGAAGATTTCATGGGCGACGTCATCGGCGACTTGAACAGCCGCAGAGGCAAAGTGCTGGGCATGGAAGCCAAAGGAAAAAACCAGGTCATTCGCGCTCAGGTGCCCATGGGCGAGATTCAGCGATATGCCCCGGACCTGACCTCCATGACCGGCGGCAGAGGAACCTTCGTGGTCGAATTCGACCATTACGCAGAAGTCCCCGCCCACATCATCCAAAAAATCGTGGAACAGGAGAAGAAGGAATAAGCCTTATTTAGGAAATCCAACTCACCGCAAAGACGCAGAGGGCGCAAAGACAGTGTCTGATCTGTTTTCCTCTGGAGGAAAACAGATAATGGGGCTTATCTTTGCGTTCTTTGCGTCTTGAATGAGCGAAGCGAATGGGCGGTGAATTTATGGTCTGCACTTGGCGCACGGACTGTATCCCGCCCAGAAGGCGCTATATCGATCTTTCAGGGTGGTAACGTTGCGGGAGGAGGTCTGCTTGCCGAATGGACACGTAGGTCGGTGAAACCGCTTTGAGCGTTTGTTCCCCAGGTAGGGCCCGGCTTTGTTCTGAAATTTCCGCCACAATCCCAGGCGCTTTGCCATCGCCTCCCGTTGAGCGATCAACAACGCTTCGTCGTGCCTTGTGTTCGGCGCTTTGTATACGAAGTGGGCGTATCCCTTTTCCAGAAGTTCGCGGTTCACGAAGGTCCCGTCTTCAAGAAAGATATAGGCCAATATCCGCCCATACTGGTCTCGATGCTCCCGGTCCAGTTCCAACCGAACCATCTTGCCAAGTACCAGGTCGCGGTTGAATGCTTTTGCCTCCGGCCCATACCGCTCGGCCGGTCGATTTTCGTGTGCCGTTTCGGGTGCATCGATCCCGATGTATCGAACCCTTGCCCCGTTGGAAAGAACGATCGTGTCACCGTCATTGACCCATCGAACCTTTTGCAGCGCTCCACCCGACCAGGCTGTGGCGGAAAAGGCCAGGACCAACAAAGACGCAAGAATCCAACTTCGGCCTATTCTGATTTGCATGATTCACTCCTCTGCCGGGTTTCTAGTCTCTGGTTTCTAAACCGATTCATTCTCCACCTACACACTTTCCCACTTTCTCCCCTTCAACAAATGTTCAACCGCTGCGCTTGTTCAAACGTTCGATCGCTTCGCTCGTTCAAATTGTCTTCAAATTCAGACTTTTAGTCGGCATAATAGTCTGCGTCTGTCGGCGTCCGTCTGCGGCTAAAATATTTTGTGTTTTTGTCTGCGTCCGTCTGTGTGTGTCTGCGGCCAAAACATTTTTTGCTTTTTTTTGTCTGCGTCCGTCTGCGTGTGTCTGCGGCTAAAATATTTTTTGTGTTTTTGTCTGTGTCTGTCTGTGGCTAATTGCTCCCTTTCTCCCCTTCAACAAATGTTCAACCGCTGCGCTTGTTCAAACGTTCGATCGCTTCGCTCGTTCAAATTGTCTTCAAATTCAGACTTTTAGTCGGCATAACAGTCTGCGTCTGTCGGCGTCCGTCTGCGGCCAAAACATTTTTTGCTTTTTTTTTGTCTGCGTCTGTCTGTGTGGGTCTGTGGCCAAAATATTTTTTGTGTTTTTGTCTGTGTCTGTCTGTGGCTAATTGCTCCCTTTCTCACCTGCCCCTTTCAGCCTTCAGCCTTCAGCCTTCAGCCTAACCCCCTATCTTTATCCCACAATGCCTCGCCGCCCATTCGTCCAACATCCGCGGCAGCCCCCCTACCCTTTCCGGGACCATACCCAGCGTCTTTTCCCAAACGCTTTCGTCTTCCATACAGAAATATATGCCCACCTGTGGCGCCACGTCACGAATCCAGGACACGATTTGTTTGTATAGATGGATACGTAACGGCTTGAAATAGCGCATTTTGCCGTCCAGACCGGTAATGAATTCGCCGTAGACGATTTTTGACTGAGGAAAACGGTCTTGGACGATCGGTTTTAGAGACGGCATAAAGCGAAATGACCCAAGACTTACCCATACGACATTCTCGGGGGATACGCTGTGAAAGATGTCGCCGATCAAGCTTTGGTAATCATCTTCCCAACCGTCGTACAAAATCAACGGATCGAAGTGAAATGCCAACGGGTAGCCCCACCGCTCACATTGGGCCGCGGCTTCTAAGCGTGCCCTTATCGATGACGTTCGCCGTTCTTCTCGTTGGATAATTTTGGGCGGGTTGACGGACCAGGCCATGACGGTCTTTTTGTTGTGGGTCAATCCCTCAAAGTTTCGCACATCCGCTGTTTTTGTTTTCAGTTCAAGAACCATTCGCTCCTGTTCGCTGAAACGCAACACCAGCTTCTTTGAAAGCCCCGTCCAGGGTTCCCATATGAGACTGTCCGTAAATTCACCGGTGCCGATCCGATGAAACGGTACGGGCTCACGCCCGAGGAGTTCATTCAACTCGTCGAACAACCGTTCTTGGTTGACAAAATATTGTAGTACGGGGGGATGAAAGTAGGCCTGCAGGATGCAGTAGGAACAGTCCATCGTGCAAAAGGTACCGATGTGGAGAATCTGATAGCCGCAACAGATATAGGACTTTGTTCCCGGGCACTTCTTGATGAAAGGCCCTTTGTTTTCGGTAAGAAAGAGGATGTGTTTGCCTTCCCCTATCGGATCGGAGGCCTTTTGAAGGTGGCGCTCCAACTGTTGCTTGTTCGCAACCACCTGGACGGCTTCACATTGCAAGCGTTTGCACAGGGCGTCTGCAACCGGTGACTTCTCGACCGCCCGGTCGATATATACCTTTGAAATCATGATTTTAATTCTTATCCCGGACCGTTGGAATACCCAGAGGGCGAAGCCCGCCGTTGGCTTTGGGAATAAACGTCCGCTCCACCGGGAGCGGGCGATAGGTTTTGCTCTGAAGAGACTCCTTAGGGCTCGCGCAAAAATAACTTCACAGAATGGGCGCTCGGATTTGGTTCGGATTTGGCCGATCCGATTGAGCAAAACCGCAGGCATAGCAGGCTATGTCGAGGTTTTGCGAGTGAGGTATCGGGCAAAGACTGTGAGTTCTCGCTCAATCGGCGCTCCTTCCTTATCGACAGCAACATGTCAAACGGAACAATTACATGGTGAGCACCTTTCAGCTCACTAAACTGACCAGGCTTCGCCTGGCGCACCAGGATCTACAAGATATAGAGGATTATTCGGCCCGGCATCAGCCGGGATTTCTAATTGTCGCACATCACTCATCAGAAAATCATTGTCGCAGTAAAAACATTCTTGACAATCGGTCTTTATTTAGTACTGTAAAAAGTCTGGAGGTGATAAAATGAATTTGATTAAGGATATTAAACCAGTCACTTATTTAAAATCTAAGGCCGCAGACCTCTTGAACCAAATAAACGAAACCCATCGTCCTATAATTATAACTCAGAATGGCGAACCCCGAGCAGTCCTTCAAGACCCTAAAAGTTTTGAGAATATGCGGAATTCTATCGGCCTATTGAAGCTGATTTCGCAGGGTGAAAGTGATGTGCGAAACGGCCACGTAAAATCACAAGAGAAAGTTTTAAAAGATCTTGAAGATTCATTAAAAGCCAAACTGAAATGAGGCCAGAGTACAAAGTTATTTGGGCCAATGTGGCAGAAAGTGATTTAACGAATAAGGAATTCATGTTTTGCGTCGCCAAACAGCCAATTAAACACAATCAAGACACTGATTTAAATCCTGTCGATCCTATTAATCCTGTCTAAAAAAAATGCTATTCACCCTCCTGCGGCCCAAATAGCCCCTTTATCCCCGGATGATCCAAGAGGCCCTTAAGATCTTCGTGGCATTGCTCTAATTCTTTCAGATCCCGAAACGTCATACAGAGCGAATAAAACGGGCCCTCAAAATTCGCAGGGGGATTGATTCGAAAGGATTTCGGCAACTTCAAACCTCGAACCGCCTCATGAAACTCTTTTTCCGCCTTTACCAGATTCGGAAACCGCCTTTTCTTCAAGTACTCTCTTATATATTTGCCCTTTTCATTTCGGTTTAGGTCGTTTTTACGGATAACATCCTCTATTTCCGATCCTTCTATAACATCCGAGATTGCAATTTCTTCCCGCTCGGCGATCTCCCGTACCATATCAATGACTTCTTTTTCCTTGTTCTGGCTAAGCTTTAATGCCTGCAACAAGTCAAACAATGCCGTGATTTCATCGGGCGAAAGCGTCGTCAAGACTACAGCCGCCTCGAAGGAGATACTGCCTCGCAGCAAACCTTCCTGCACACCCGCGGGCAAAGCCGCCACGGCCTTGATTTTGCGAAAGACCTTTTCGTTGGCGGGAAATCCCAACAGCGAGGAAAGGGTACCCAGGTCCATATTACGCCTCAAGGCCGTCAGTTTCCGGACCCCCTGGGCTTGTTCGATCACGTTCAAATCGCGGTGGGACCTGTTGTCACTTACGGCCAGCTCTATCAGACGGCCGTCGGAAACCGCTTCCGTAATGACCCGCGCCGGGATTTGTGACCATCCCAACGCCTCCGCGGCACCCACACGCTGAAAGCCGCAAACAATCGTGTAATACCCGTCGGACCTTTTCCTTAATACCGGCGGATTGATCAACCCGTGGGTCTTCATGGACTCAACCAGTCTTTCCGACTCCCTATCGAAACCCAGCCGGAAAGCCTGGTCGGCCCTGTCGATTTCGGACAAAAAAACGGTCTGCGTTTCGTATCGCAATGGTCTCCCTTCTAAGAACTCGTCAAGCGTTCCAGTGCTTCCTCATACTTACGCTTTGTATTTTCAATGACTTCGGCGGGAAGCCGCGGGGCGGGAGGCTTCTTATCCCAGTTGATCGAAAGAAGGTAGTCTCTCACGTATTGTTTGTCGAAGCTTTTTTGACTTGATCCGGGCTGGTAGGTCGCTTGCGGCCAAAACCGGGACGAATCCGGCGTCAGGATTTCGTCGATCAGCACCAACCGGTCATCCACCAGTCCGAATTCAAACTTGGTATCCGCGATGATGATGCCCCGTTCTTCCGCGAATTGAGCGGCCCGCTTGTAAATGGCAAGGCTTACCTCTTCCAGCCGCTTCGCCATGGATTCACCCACCAACTCCTGTGTGCGAGAAAAATCGATGTTCACATCATGCGTCCCCACCTCCTCTTTTGTAGAAGGCGTGAAGATGGGTTCCGGCAACCGGTCGGATTCTTTAAGCCCGGAAGGTAACTCGATACCACAAACCCGCCCCGACTCTTGATACGATTTCCATCCCGATCCGGAAATATATCCTCTCACGATGCACTCCACCGGCAACGGGTCCGCCTTTTTCACCAGCATCGTCCGATCGGCCAAGGCATCGGCGTATGGCCGACAAGGATCGGGAAATGCCCCCACGTCAGTGGTGATAACATGGTTAGGAACGATCGATTCCATTTTCCGGAACCAAAACACCGACATCTGCGTCAACACCTTCCCTTTTCCCGGGATGGGATCGGGCAAGACCACATCAAATGCGGACAGCCGATCGCTGGCTACCATCAAAAAGGCATCTCCCAGATCATAGATATCCCGAACCTTACCCTGCCGAACCAGGTTCAAGTCTTCCAGTATCGTGTCATAGGTATTGCTTGTCAACGCTCCCTCCTTCACATTAATAAAGTGTTTCAGCATTACTTACATTTTCGGCCTCCGACAAGTCAAGAATCAAATAGACTTTGGAGTTGACAGTTATTCCTCCCTGTGAAAAAAAAAGCCGGAAATGAACGTACTTCGCCTCGCTGAGCATGACATGCATTATCCCGACAACTTGTCGGGCCATTGGTCTGCGTCCGTCCGTGTGTGTCCGTGTGTGTCTGTGGCCAATTTTTTCTTTTTTAGTCTGCGTCCGTCCGCGTGTGTCTGCGGCTAAATTATTTTTTGCCTTTTTTGTTTACACCCGTCCGTGTGTGTCCATGTGTGTCTGTGGCTAAATTATACCTTTTTTCTTTTCTTTTTTAGTCTGCGCTTGTCCGCGTGTGTCTGCGGCTAAAATATTTTTTTCTTTTTTTTCTTGGCACCCGTCTGTGTGTGTCTGTGGCTAAATTTTCTTTTGTGTTTGTTTCCGTCCGCGTGTATCCGCGGCTAATCTATCTTCTCTTTTGGAGGTTTACTATGAACAAAAAAGTGACTGTCATCGGAGCCGGCCACGTGGGTGCCACGGTGGCGCAACGCGTAGCGGAAAAAGAACTGGCGGATGTCGTACTCATAGACATCGTTGACGGATTGCCCCAGGGTAAGGCACTCGATCTGCAGGAAGCCGCCCCGATCGAATATCACAACGCCGCAGTTCAGGGAAGCAATGCCTACGACCTTTCACGTGACTCGGATATCGTGGTGGTGACCGCCGGTATACCGCGAAAGCCGGGCATGAGTCGCGACGACCTACTGGGGACCAACGCAAAAATCGTTGGGAGTGTGGTGTCCGAAATCGCACCCCTCTCGCCTCAAGCAACATTCATTGTTGTCAGCAACCCATTGGATGCCATGTGCCACGTGGCACTCGAAACCAGTGGTTTTTCCAGAAATAAAGTCATCGGAATGGCGGGCGTTTTGGATGCCGCACGCTTTAGTACGTTCATTGCCTCGGAGCTGAGCGTCTCGGTGGAAAATGTCGCCGCCTTTGTCTTGGGAGGGCATGGAGACAGCATGGTGCCCCTGCCCCGCTATTCCACAGTCGCCGGTGTCCCGATAACGGAGTTCATCGGAAAGGACAAAATCGAGGCCTTGGTAGACCGAACCCGAAACGGCGGAGCGGAAATCGTCTCTCTACTCAAGACCGGCAGCGCCTACTATGCCCCCGCATCGGCGGTAACGGAAATGACCGCGGCCATTTTGAAAGACAAGAAAAAGATTCTCCCCTGTTCCGTCTATTTGCAAGGCGAATACGGCGTCAACGATCTCTTTCTGGGTGTCCCGGTCAAGCTCGGCCGCGACGGCGTGGAAGACATCATTCAGGTCACCCTGGAACCGGATGAAAAAGACGCCCTTGACAATTCCGCCCGGGCCGTAACCGACCTCGTAGCCGATCTGAAACGGCTGGGGATGATGTAGGGGGTTAGGCTGAAGGCTGAAGGCTGAAGG
>CAYTTQ010000023.1:0-18028 GCA_964440795.1 uncultured Desulfobacterales bacterium
GTACCTATGTTTACGTGCGGCTTCTTGCGATCAAACTTCTCCTTGGCCATCTCTCGTCCCTCCCTGACACACTAATTGTTCGCATCTCCATGTTGGAACCCATCCGACTCGCATGTATGGAGCCCACGACCGGGATCGAACCGGTGAACCTCTTCCTTACCAAGGAAGCGCTCTACCGACTGAGCTACGTGGGCATGCCGAAAAAAAACGGCATTACGTTCTGGAGCGGGAAACGGGGCTCGAACCCGCGACCCTCAGCTTGGAAGGCTGATGCTCTAGCCATCTGAGCTATTCCCGCATGTATGGTCTCGACAGTAACCCGATTATATGCTAAACGGGTTATGTGCTAAATCGGATTCGGACTAGAAAGGCGTTTACCTTCAGCAGAACATGAGGCTCAGGACAGACACCCGTTTTACCTTAGATACCCCTTATGGGGTGAAAAAACAACCCCGCAACCGGGAATAGAGTAAGCGTAAAGTAGAAACTGCATGTAGTCCGCGCGATAGCACCATGAATATCCGGCAATCTCCTACACGCAACTTACCTGTGCGGAATGGTGGAGGGGGGAGGATTCGAACCTCCGAAGGCATCGCCGACAGATTTACAGTCTGTTCCCTTTGGCCGCTCGGGAACCCCTCCGTAGAAAGCATATCCAGCGCATTGGAGCCAGCGGAGGGACTCGAACCCCCGACCGACTGATTACAAATCAGCAGCTCTACCTGCTGAGCTACGCTGGCGCCTCCGCGTGTCCCTCAAAAACCGTACTGGTAACTGCGAATAATTAAAAACTAATACATTTAATACCATCCACAATCAATGGCAACCTTTTTTTTGCGCAATAAAAGCTATTTATTCCTTAATAACTCATCTTTTCTAGCGTATACGGCGTATTTCGCAAAATAACTGAAAAAAGCTTTTTACACCCTTTTCTGCCTGTTGGACCGCCCCGGGGCAATCGGGTCCCCCGCACAGTCCATCTATACCGTTGACGCCCGGCCCCCATTTTGTTAATCGAGTGCATCCACAATAGGCTGGATCATTACGACCGTCGTTGCCGACCTCCGGAAGGCCTACCTCACGGCATTACCGAAGGACGGGAAACGCCCCAAGGAGGTGGTCATGGACTTTTCCCTTTCTATGGAACAAAACATCCTCCGCGAGTCGGTGCGCGATTTTGCCGAAAACGAAATCCGGCCCCTGGCGGGGGACCTGGACGCAACGGAAACCTTCTCCTATGAACTCACCCGGGCCATGGGGGAACTGGGCCTATTTGGTGTATTCGTATCTGAAGACTACGGGGGACAAGAACTCGATTATCTCTCCTACATCATTGCCGTCGAGGAGTTGGCCCGCATCGATGCCTCCCAGGCAGCTACCGTCGCCGCTGCAAACTCTCTCGGCATTGGTCCCCTCTACTATTTTGGCAATGAAGAACAAAAAAGGAAGTACCTGCCAAAACTGTGTACAGGTGAAATGTTGTGGGCCTTCGGACTCACCGAACCCGATGCCGGCTCGGACGCGGGCGCCTGCCGAACCCATGCGGTTCGGGACAACGGCGGCTGGGTGATCAACGGCAGCAAGATATTCATCACCAACGCCTCAACGGACATTTCCGGCGGGACCACGGTCTTGGCTTCCACCGGACAGAAGGAAGACGGCCGCAACGAACTGAGCTGCTTCATTGTGGAAACCGGCACGCCTGGATATACCTCCCAGCCGATGCACGGCAAAATGATGTGGCGGGCATCGAATACGAGCACACTCTATTTCCAAGACTGTTGGGTCCCCGAAGAGAACTTGCTCGGCGAACGTGGGAAGGGCTTTCATCAAATGCTGGCCACCTTGGACGGCGGACGACTCAGCATCGGCGCCATGGGACTGGGGGGTGCCCAGGGATGCTTTGAAATGGCCCTAAAATATGCCAAGGAACGGCGTCAGTTCGGCAGGCCCATCGCTTCCTTTCAGGCCAATGCCTTCAAGCTGGCGGACATGGCCACGGAAATTGAGTCTGCCCGGCTCCTCCTTTACCAGGCGTGCTGTTTGAAATCCCAGGACAAGCCGTTTTCGAAAGAGGCCGCCATGGCCAAACTGCATTGTTCCGAAGTCATGGGGCGGGTAGCCAACCATGCCGTTCAGATACACGGGGGGTACGGGCTCATGAAAGATTACGATATCGAGCGATTCTACAGAGACCAGAAACTGCTCGAAATCGGGGAAGGCACCTCGGAAATTCTCAGAATCGTCATTGCCAGACTCGTCGGGGCCTTTTCTTGAGGACCCGGGTTATTCAAAGATCCGCCGGAACTCCTCCAGGCTTTTTCTCACCTCATCGAGTTCCCCTTCCGAGCCCGGTCCGGCATCGGTAGCGTCCGCAGGTGCGTACCTATCACGAATCCGACTCAGGTCAAACAGCTCGGCCGATATCCGGGCCGGTGACTCGACATTTTCCACCACATGCATTCGAACCAGTTTGCCCCCTTCGTAAAACAAGGTCCGTCCCGGATAATCCCCCTCACGGTCCCGTTCTACATAGTCGGCAAACTCGATTTCCCTGCCCGTTCCTTCACCATTGGCCTTGAGTATAAAACGAAGCGGCCGGAAATGGTCCTTGGCCACCCAAACCTGAGGGACCGATTCGTCCGGATACTTGGCACCGATGACATAGACAATCTGGTCCCCAAATCTACCCAGGCTCACCAAGTCCACGTCGACCCCCAGCCGAACCAGCCGGTCAGCCAGGACCTCGGCATCCCGGTAGAGGATCAGGTCCTTGAAATGATCAAACAGGTTTTGCCTTTCCCGCAAAATCCGACCGTCCACGACCACCAAGACATCCTCGTCATCGACGACGGTAATCTTTTCAACTTCCGGACCACTGACTTCAGACCGGAATCTGTCCGGAGACAGGTAATAGAGCGTTTCCGCCAGCTCTTGCATCCCTTCTTTGATCAGCGGATCATAAACCAGGGTCTTCTGGGAAACGATAAGGGTTTGGGAAGGACCCACCCGATCCGTCATGTATGTCAAAACTTGTTCAGCAGGAAGGATATAGGCCCGGCCTGCAACGACCGACCATAAAGAAATGAAAGAGAAAACAAGCGCTTGACAAAGACTCTTCATGACACTCTTATAACAAAGCCGAATATATTTGACAAGCACGGAATCGGCGGCAGACTACGCCATGAGCGAAAGGAAATCAGCCAACCGGTCTTCATCCCGGGCGGCCAACCGCATAAACTGACAGCCCACATATTGATTGCGGGCTTGCCGGACCACGACGGCGGCATCAATTTCCTCGTCAATGCCGTCATCCAGGGTAAACTGGAGGCACAATTCGGTCTGTTTCGGAACCCCGAGCATGTCCGGTGTGGTAAACCCTACCCCGGTCATGGACAGGTTGTGTATGAAAGCGATTCCCGAATCTCCGTTTCCAGAAACGAACCGGTAGGTACCGGCTAGTTCCACATGTCGCCGATGGGCCCGCCGATGTTCAACGAATACCCGGTAGATGTGACCGCAGGTGCACGTCATCATGGGGACCGCAACTTCCTGGACAGTTGCGTCTTTTTCTGTCCGCTGAAGCCCACCACACTCAGGACATGCCGCCATCAGCGTGCCGTCCGATTGGACACGAGCAGGAACCGCACCGGTTGTTCCTTCCATGTTTTCCGCCTTGGGCTCAGACATAGGGCCCCATTAATGCAAATTGCACACCGAATGATCCCGTTCCGGCCTCGAAGGGCCAAAAAAAACAGCCTACTTCCATGACGACGGACAGAACGTCTTTCGTGAATTCCCTTGCCGACGCAATCAAAAGCGTTTAAACAAACCATACGGGCCACTTATTCGATTCCGGTTATTCGATTCACCACACCGATCGAAAAAACACCATGAAACAACCAGACCTCGCCAAAAAGACCATTGAGACATACCACCTGATCGAGCGCATCCGGTCGGGGGAACACCTGTCGCCTACGGAACGGGCGGTTTTGACCTATTTGCTTCGCTCCATAAAGCAATCGCCCGAAAATATCAATTATTTGATCATCTTCCTGTTCTCTCTTGTAGCCATAGCGGCCGACTTGATCCTAGCTTTTCTCGCCCCGGGATGACCGTGCCGGATCCTTGAGCGTCCTTCATGTGCATAAGATCTCATGAAGTCTTCAGTCGAGTACGGCTTGATTTACGGGCTAAATATGGTATGTGTTCACCTCCGGGCGCCTGTTCGAGAAATGGTGGACACGGGACTGCCGGCGTTTGTTGATCAGGACGTGTTACAAAACGCCGCTGTGGGCGGGATCAAAAAAGGATGGCCTTTATGAAGGCAAAGGAATTCGAGGCAGGGCGGTGTATATTGGCCGGGCTTCCTAAGGACCAAGATCTAACTACGGTTATCGAGACGCTGTGCACCGAGCATGAGATCCAAACGGCGGTTTTTTCGCTTATCGGCTCGGTTACACAGGCCACACTCGGCGCTTACGATCAAACCCAGCAGGTATATGTCACCTTCAAGAAGGAGACGCCGTTGGAAGTCATATCATGCAGTGGCAATGTCTCACTAAGGGACGGAAAGCCCTTCGTACACGCCCATGCCGTCTTGTCGGACATGAACGGCGACACCGTCGGAGGGCATATCTTTCCTGAAACCACGATTTACGCGGGGGAAATCTATGTGCGGGAACTATTGGGCACCCCGTTGGAACGACGCCACGATGCAGGGACAGGCCTATATTTATGGCAGTAATGCCGATTAGGTTAGGATAGGAGGAATTTGGGTGATGGAAATATCAATCAGTAAGGTCGGCAATCCACGACCACTGCCCGACCAATCCCAATTGGGGTTTGGACAGCTCTTTACGGATCACATGTTCAACATGGATTACACCGAGTCAAACGGGTGGAGCAACGCCCGAATCGAACCCTACGGGCCGATTGAAATGGATCCCGCCACCATGGTCCTTCACTATGGTCAAGCCATTTTTGAAGGCCTGAAGGCCTATAGAGCGGAAAACGGCCGAGTGCAACTGTTTCGGCCGGAACAAAATATCGCCCGATTGAATCGGTCGGCAAAGATTCTGTGTACTCCGCCGGTGGAAGAAGACTTTGCATTGGACGCCATCAAGAGACTGGTATCGTTGGAAGCCCATTGGGTTCCCGGGGCACCGGAAACCTCTTTATACATTCGACCCACCGTGATCGCCATGGATCCCTACCTGGGGGTGCGTCCCTCTTATACATATCGTTTTTTTGTCATTTTATCTCCCGTGGGTGCGTACTATCCGGAAGGATTTAATCCGGTGAAAATATGGGTAACCGATAAACACGTTCGCGCGGTCCGTGGCGGGGTGGGAGAAGCCAAAACCCCGGCCAATTATGCTGCAAGCCTCTACGGGGCGGAGGTGGCGAAGAAGGCGGGCTATACCCAGGTGCTTTGGTTGGACGCCGTGGAACAACGGTTCGTGGAAGAAGTGGGGACCATGAACATATTTTTCGTTATAGACGGCACCTTGGTCACACCGCCGCTTAATGGAAGCATCCTTCCCGGCATTACGCGGGATTCCGTCCTGACCCTGGCCCGGCACTGGAATATTCCGGCGGTTCAAGAGGCCATAAGCATCGACCATGTCATGAACGCCCACCGGGACGGATCACTTCAAGAAATATTCGGGGCGGGCACTGCCGCAGTGATCTCTCCGGTCAGCCAGCTGGCGTGGCACGACGAGGTCATCACGATTGCCGATGGGGCGGTAGGCCCCATGGCAAAGCGATTATATACGGCTATTACCGATATCCAATACGGCCGGACGAAAGATCTCTTCGGATGGATCGTCCCAATACAGCCCAATCAATGAGCCCACTCAATAAATGGACCCTATCTAAAAAAGAGAGGCCGCTCAACTGATGATCATCAAACAGATCAAAGTCGGTTTTATGGAAGTTTTTTGTTACATCCTGGGATGTGAGACAACCCAGAAGGCCTTGTTAATCGACCCGGCGGGAGACGAAGAACGCGTGGTGGACACCGCGGGCGAGCTTGGACTTGCCATTGAATCCATTGTCAATACCCACGGTCATCCCGACCACACCTGTGGGAACCAACGGCTGGTGGAACTCACCGGTGCCAAGATCTATATGCATCCCCGGGACGACGAATTCTTTGGTACCCCGGAAGGCCAAGCCATGGGTCGACAGATGGGCTTTGCGCCCTCCCCCCGGGCCGACGTATGCGTGAATGACGGAGACACCATCGCGTTTGGAGAAGAAGGCCTGACGGTCTTACATACCCCCGGTCATACCCCGGGAGGGATTTGTCTCTATGGCGGCAACAACTTGTTTACGGGCGACACCCTTTTTGTGGGTGCCGTGGGACGAACGGATTTCCCGGGCGGCTCGATGGACGTGCTGATGAGATCCATAAGAGAGAAGATCCTTACACTCCCCGACGACACGATCATATGGCCGGGCCATGACTATGGGAGAAGTCCCACGTCGACGGTGGGCCGGGAGAAAACGTCAAATCCGTATGTAACGACCGGTTTCTAAGGGAAAGGAGGGTAACCATTGGCACGTCGGCAGCATGATGAGGACCGCTTTCGGCCGTTTGCCCAAAAGATGGCTGAAAACGGTCTGGATTCCGTTGTTATCGAGACTTTCAGGCACTATTATGATCGGTTGGTTTCCGGAGAAACAGGAAAAATCGGCAGATCTGAAATCGACCCGGTGGACAAACACGACATTCCGGACCTGGATACACTCGGCGGCCTAGAAACCGCCGGCCGAGAGGCCGCCCGCAAGACGGCTGTCATCAAACTCAACGGCGGTCTTGGAACCAGCATGGGGCTGTCCAAAGCCAAATCGCTCTTAATCGTTAAAGAACGGCTGAGTTTTTTGGACATTACCGCCCGACAAGTGCTGTCTTACAGGGCTAAGAGCGGAGCACCATTGCCGGTGGCTTTCATGAACAGTTTCGCCACCCATGAAGACACCCTTGAGGCGCTCCAGGCCTATCCGACTCTTTCAACGGGAGGCCTGCCTCTCGGTTTTTTGCAGCACAAATTCCCCAAAATCCGCCAAAAGGATCTGGCCCCGGTCTCCTGGCCTTCGGACCCGGACCTGGAATGGAACCCGCCGGGCCATGGGGACATCTACACCAGCCTGGTCACTTCAGGAATGCTCGGTAAGCTGCTGGAACAAGGTATGTCCTATGCTTTCGTGTCCAACGTGGACAATTTGGGGGCGGTGATCGATGAGGGCATACTCGGTTATTTCGCCGAGAATGAATTTCCCTTTATGATGGAGGTGGCCGGTCGCACCGAGGCCGATACCAAAGGCGGGCACTTGGCCCGCAAGAAAGCCGGGGGGTTCGTGTTAAGGGAAATCGCTCAATGTCCGGAAGACGAACTGGGCGAGTTCAAGGACATTGACCTATTCAAATACTTCAACACCAACAGCATTTGGATCAACCTGGAGGCGTTGAAACAACTCCTTGACGATCACGACAACGTCATCCCCTTGCCGATAATCAGAAACCCCAAAACGGTTGACCCGAGAGACGAAACCTCGCCCCCGGTTTATCAACTGGAAACCGCCATGGGATCGGCAATCGCCCTGTTCGACCAGGCGGCCGCCGTCCGGGTGCCACGAAGCCGATTTCTCCCGGTGAAAAAATGCCAGGATCTTTTGGGCCTCTGGTCGGATGCCTACCGACTTTCTTCCGATTACCATTTGGCCCAGAATCCGGCCAGGGATCCGGGGCCCTTAACCGTATCGCTTGACGAAACCTACTACAAGAAGATCGATCAGCTTCAGTCCCGGTTTCCCTACGGTGCCCCCTCTCTGGTGGACTGTATTTCTTTGGATGTGCAAGGGGATGTGCGGTTCGGCAAGGACATTCGGATAACGGGTAAAGTCGCCATCAAAAACAGCGCCGATCACCCGATGATGATCGCCGACGGAAGCCACCTGGCCCAAGACGTCCATCAAGCCGACGAGCAAGGGCTCACGCAAAAATAATTTCACAGAGTTTGAGCAAAACCGGCGTATTACGATTCCGTCACTCACGGGTTATCAAACAGGGCCACCGCCTTACGAAGGCGCTCCACGACGCGCCGTTGTCCGATCGCGACCATCACGTCAAAGATCCCCGGCCCCTTGGGCTGACCGGTGACGGCCGTTCGAATGCCGTTGATGAGCACGCCCGCCTTGACATCGAGCTCCTCTGCAGTTTCACGGACCACCTGTTCCGTACCTTGAAGATTGAAATCGCTCAGGGCTTCCAAGCGATCCGCCAGCAAGGGAAACCACTGCTTCAGGCCTTCGTGCTTGAGCACATTCTTCTTGAGGGCTTTGGGATCGATGGCGTAATCATTTGAGAAGTAGGCCCGGCCGGCAGTGGCAAAATCGGTGGTTACGTGAAACCGGCTTCTGATCAAATCTATGGTCTGGAGAAACCACGAACGTTGGCTCTCCTCAAAGGCGGGATTCCATATGCCAGACTTTTTGAGTTCCGCCTTGACATAGGGCTCGATCTCTTCCACGGGCAGCTCCCTCAGATAATGGGTGTTGATGCTGATCGCTTTGGGATCCGTAAAAAACTTCGGGTCATCCTTACGTACATCGAAAATGGCATTGGCCCGGCTAAGTCCCTCCAGAGAAAATGCCTCGACGAGCTCGTCTTTGGAAAAGATTTCCTTCGAATCGGGATTGGACCACCCCAAAAGGGCCAGATAGTTGACAAAGGCCCATGGCAAAAAACCGTGTTCCCTGTAAAACCGAACGGCAACCACTTCCCCATGGGTACGCTTTGAGATCTTAGCCTTTTTGCCGTCCAAGGTTAACGACATGTGCGCAAACTGCGGTATCCGGGCACCCAATGCCTTATAGATGAGAATCTGTTTGGGTGTATTTGCCAATCCATCCTGCCCCCGAATGACATGGGTAATACCGTCGCGAATGTCATCCACCACATTGGACAGAACATATAGCGGTTGGCCGTTGGAGCGTACGATAACGAAATCTTCAATATCTTCGTAACGCTTTTCGATGATACCGTAGACGGTATCTTGAAAACTAACGAACCCCTCCCCTTGAGGTACTTTTAAGCGAATCGTATAGGCCATGCCCTTCGAATCGCGTTCCGCGACCTCTTCAGGTGTCAAGTGCCGGCACGTACCGTCATACTGTAGCGGTCCCTTCCTTTCTCTTGCCGCGTGGCGCTTTTCCTCCAGTTGGTCTTTTGAACAAAAACACTTATAGGCATGCCCGTTCTCCACCAGCTGTTCGGCCACCGCCACGTGCTCCTTGATGAAGTGGGATTGAAAATACGGCCCTTCGTCCCATTCGATGCCCAGCCATTTGAGACTTTCCAAAATGCCCCGGATGGATTCCTCCGACGACCGCTCGGCATCCGTATCTTCTATTCTCAAGATAAATTTGCCCTGCGTCTTTAGGGCAAACAGCCAGTTAAAGATCGCCGTCCGGGCACCGCCGATATGCAGGTATCCGCTCGGACTGGGGGGAAATCGTACCACCACCTGGTCTTCCATAATTGTCTACTCTCGTAAATGCCCAACAACTGGACTTATGATTGGTTGGTTCTAGCGCGTGCGTGAATACACATCCATATGTTTTATATTGGGGTTAACACAAAATATAACGGATGAAAAGGTTAACCGGCCCCGACCCACACTTTGGGCCGGAGCAATGATTCCCCCTCCAAAACCGGTCACCCACTCCCTTCAACCGATACGTTATTATGAACATCACCAATTGAAATGGGCGGTTGGAAAGGGGTTTTGTTCTTCCCATTGACACGGCCACCCGACGTGTAGTACACATCGTGGATATTATGTGATGATAATCGTAATCGTGTCTTGTCTGAACGACCCCACCGCTGGACGGTCTCCCATGAACTCTTTTCATCGCTTGTCCACTCAAGGGTTTGGTAGGGGCTTCTTCAACGACACCTAATACCGTAGGAGAGAAATTATGCCTGAAACCATTATCGAAGTAAAGAATCTCTACAAGATCTTCGGGTCCAATCCCGATGCGGCGTTCCCGCTGCTCGAAAAAGGCCTCGCCAAGGAAGAAATCCTACAAAAGACGGGGTGTACGGTGGCCATCGATGATGCGTCTTTCAAAGTCAACGAGGCGGAAATTTTTGTGATCATGGGCCTTTCAGGGAGTGGGAAATCCACTATTATTCGATGTCTGAACCGGCTCATTGAGCCGACAAGGGGCGGGGTGTTGGCGTATGGAAGCGACATCCTCGACTTAAACCAAGAAGACTTGAGGAAATTACGGCGAACCAAGATGTCTATGGTTTTTCAGCACTTCGCACTCTTCCCTCATCGCACGGTGCTCAGCAATGTGGAATATGGTCTGGAGATCTCCGGGATGGAACGGACGGCACGTGTGGAAAAGGCGCGGGACGCCCTCAAATTGGTGGGCCTCGAGGGATACGAAGGCAGCATGCCCGATGAACTCAGCGGCGGCATGCAACAGCGGGTGGGCCTGGCCCGCGCACTGGCCAACGACCCGGAAATACTACTCATGGACGAGGCCTTTAGCGCTCTGGACCCGCTGATACGGGCGGAAATGCAGGACGAACTGATCCAGCTTCAAACCCGCCTTCGTAAAACCATCGTCTTTATCACCCATGACCTGGATGAAGCCCTCAAACTCGGCGACCGCATCACCATTTTGGGGACCGGCGGAAAGGTCATTCAGATCGGGACCTCTGAAGAAATCGTCAGCAATCCCGCCGATGACTACGTACGGGCGTTTGTACAAAACGTGGACCGAACCAAAGTAATCACGGCATCGGCGGTTATGCGCAGGGCGCTTACGGTCACCGTCCCCAAAGACGGTCCCGCGGTCGCTGTACGTCGGATGAAACGGGAGGGCTTTTCCACCGTGTTCGTGGTAGATTCGGATAGGAAGCTCAAAGGCATCGTCCGCATCGATGACGCCGTAAAACTGGAGAAAAAAGATAAAAGAGATTTCGGAGATACCGTCGACGCCGATGTGTCCATCACATCGCCGGAGACCCCGATCGGTGACCTGCTGACCACGGCCCTGACCAACAAATACCCCATTTGTGTCCTGGATGACACAGGCACATTTCTGGGAATTATAGAGCGCGCCTCGATCATCGCCGAAGTCGGAGGCGACGAAGAGCCGGAGTTGCTGAGCAACTCCAACTTTACGTAGCCGAACAGATATGGCTATAGACGATACCGGGGAAAACGCTGTTGAAAGGAGATGCAAGGACCCATGATTAAAATACCGGTGGGAAACGTATTTGAAGCCATCATTACCTGGCTTACCGAAAATTTCGATGCCTTATTCGATGCGATAGGTGGTGTCATTGTCGCCATTTTGGGCGTATTCAAAGCCGTCATGCTTTTTCCCCATCCCCTTATCATCATCGCCATACTCACGGCAATCGCCTGGCTAACCGCCAAAAAGGGGGTTGCCCTTTTCACCGCTGTGGGGATGCTTCTAATACTGAACATGGGCTTTTGGGAACCCACCATCGAAACACTGGCCCTGGTGATCACGTCGGTTCTCATCGCGTTGTTGATTGCCCTCCCATTGGGGGTATGGGCCTCCAAAAGCAATGTGGTGGAGGGAACCGTTCGGCCTATACTCGATTTCATGCAAACCCTGCCGGCCTTCGTCTATCTGATTCCGGCCGTTCTCTTCTTTAAACTCGGAGAAGTCCCGGGTGTCGTTGCCACCCTTATTTTTTCCATGCCTCCTGCGGTTCGGTTGACCAATTTGGGGATTCGACAAGTTCCCAAGGAGATCAAAGAGGCTTCCAAGGCATTCGGATCCACCCCCGGTCAGGTGCTTTTCAAGGCGGAACTCCCCTTGGCCCTCCCCACCATCATGGCGGGGATCAACCAGACGATCATGCTGGCACTGTCCATGGTCGTCATCGCGGGGATGATCGGTGCCGGCGGGTTGGGTAACGAGGTCCTCAAGGGTATCACCCAGTTGCGTATCGATCTCGGATTTGAAAGTGGTATCTCGATTGTCATTCTGGCCATATTTTTGGATCGGGTCACTCAGGCCATGGGAATGAAAAAATAGGCGGCGGGTTCGGCAGGAGCGATCATGTTTTTATAACCATTCACTTTAGGTATGCCGTTGCGCCGACACTCTTTTAGGGCGTCGGCGCAGCAGTTGAAATGACGATTATTCAAACAAAAGGAGGATGTTGACATGCAAAAAGGACTCAAGCAGCTAATGAGACTGGCGGTTTTGACCATTTCCCTGGTCGCCCTTATCGGGGTTTGGGGTTGTGGTGATGGAGAGGAACAACAGGAAGTCGCTGAAACGGACATGCAAGAAGCACAAGAAGAGAAAGTGGCCAATCTGGTGTATGTAAACTGGGCCGAAGGCATTGCCTATACCAACCTGGCCAAGGCGGTTTTGGAGGAAAAGGCCGGATACACTGTAAACATTACGGCCGCCGATGTGGGACCCGCCTATACGGCAGTGGCACAAGAGGACATGGACGCCTTCATGGAAACCTGGCTTCCCGTATTACATAAGGATTATATCGACAAGTATGCAGACAAAGTCGTTGACCTGGGGCATGTCTTTGAAGGCACGCAGAGCGGCCTCGTAGTCCCAGCCTACGTTACCATCGACAACATATCCCAACTCAACGAACACAAAGACAAGTTTGACGGACAAATCGTGGGTATCGATGCAGGCGCGGGCATTATGAAAACCACGGATCAACTCATCGACCTCTATGACCTCGACTATAAGCTGATCGCCTCCAGCGGCCCGGCCATGACGGCGGCACTCAAAGACGCCATCGACAACAATGAGTGGATTATAGTCACCGGTTGGAAGCCGCACTGGAAATTTGCCCGCTGGGACCTCAAATTTCTCCAGCAGGATCCGGACAAGATCATGTGGAAGGAGGGCAATATCCACATCATGGGCCGAAAGAACCTGGAAGAAGACAAACCCGAACTGGCCCAGTTTCTCAAAAATATGTTCTTTACCAACACCCAGCTGGCCGATCTGATGCTCAAGGTCAATCAGTCCGACGAGGATGTGTCCGAAGTGGCCCGCCAATGGATGAATGACAATCCGGCATTGGTCCTAAGCTGGCTCCCATAAAGCATGCCCGCAGGGGTCGTCGTGCCGCCGAATTCCGGTACCGGCGCGGCGGCCCTCCTTCTATCAAACGCCTTGCCCCTATTTTTGACGTTGAAAGAGATCAGGGACGTCTCGGGAACTTGGAAAAATCAGGGGACCGCTTTTCGTTGAAGGCGTTTCGTCCCTCTTGCGCTTCATCGCTCATATAGTACAAGAGGGTGGCGTTTCCCGCCAGTTCCTGAAGACCGGCCTGACCGTCGCAGTCTGCATTCAGGGCGGCCTTGAGGCAGCGGATGGCCAACGGAGAATGCTGAAGGATTTCTTGGCACCACTGGATTGTCTCTTCCTCCAGACGCTCCAGCGGAACCACCGTATTGATCAGTCCCATCTGCAGGGCCTGGCTTGCCGTATACCGGCGACATAAAAACCAGATCTCCCTGGCCTTTTTTTGGCCCACCAAGCGAGCCAAGTAAGCGGACCCGTAGCCACCGTCAAACGACCCCACCTTGGGACCGGTCTGACCAAATACCGCATTGTCTGCCGCAACGGTTAAATCGCACATGATGTGGAGGACATGCCCGCCCCCGATGGCATAACCGGCGACCATCGCCACAACCGGTTTGGGACATGTACGGATTTGCCGTTGAAAATCCAAAACATTGAGCCGTTCCGTGCCCGACTTGTCGGCATAGCCACTCTGGCCTCGAACCCGTTGATCTCCTCCTGAACAAAAGGCCTTTTCTCCTTTTCCCGTCAGGATGACAACGCCGATCTTTTCGTCGTCTCGCGCATCGTCGAGCGCCCGAGACATTTCGACCACTGTCAGCGGTCGAAAGGCATTCCGCACTTCCGGACGATTGATCGTAATCTTAGCCATCCCTTGAGCCTTTTCGTAGAGGATGTCGGTAAACCCTATCGCTTGTTCCCACTGGATATGATTCATAATCACCCCTTACACAGCTAAACCCCATCGCTGTCGTTTTTTTTCGCGGCCAATGCCGGATCATCAAATCGTCAGTCCATATTGTGACGGCACACATAATATCAAGGCCTTACACCCCTGTCAGCCCAAAAAAACAAGCCGGTCACCAAAACCCGACCACAAAAAAACCTACGTCACCTCCCTGAACGTTCGCCATAGACACTCGGGCTAAAGAATGGCGTCAAAGGTGACGAAAAGAAAGACAATGTGACCCGTAGTCCGTCGTCTTCACCATACGGGACCGCGCAAGAGACCGGAAGGTTGAAGCAAATGCCGAGTTTTCAGCCCATTGTGTTTGGCAAATATACCCTCTTGGAAAGAATCGGGGTCAACCCCATGGCGGAACTGTATCGTGCATCCCGCCTTGGCAAAGACGACAAACCCGAGCCCCTGCTCATTAAAAGATTCTTGCCTCAGCTAAATAAAAATCCCAAACTGATCGAATCCATTTCCTGTTCCACCAAGATTTCTTCACGTTTCCAGCACGATAACATTGCTGCGATCCTCGATTTCGGGTCTATAGACGGCACTTTTTATGTCGCCACGGCCTACCTGTCCGGTTATCCTCTTCAGTACCTGCTCGAAATATCCAGAGAAAGGCAGCGCCCCTTTTGCTCTCAGCATGCCCTTCACATAGCCGTACAAATCTGCCGGGCGCTCGTCTATGCCCACGAATTCAAAGACCCATCAGGGCAGTACGCCGACCTGATTCACGGCAATCTAAGCCCCGACACGGCATTCGTCACGCTGGACGGACTGGTCAAGCTGACCGATTTCGGTATTCATCCGGGAACCCATCATGAAAAAGGCGGCCAGTTGGACCCAATGAACACCTGGTTGGCCTATGCATCTCCCGAACAACTGTCAGCCGATCCGTCCTCCGATCCCCGCAGCGACATTTTCTCTTTAGGCGTGCTTCTTTATGAGATGTTAACAGGCCGGCGGATGTTTCATGGAAAGTCCATGGAGATCTTCTCCAGGGTCCGGCACGCAATATTTGACCCTATAGACAAAATCGCCCCACATGTGCCTTTGGAGTTACACAATCTGGTGACCCAAAGTGTCCGAAAGGCGCCAAAGGGGCGGTATGCCTCGGCGGCGGAAATGTTGAAAGCCCTGGAAAAGGCCCGTTCCGGTTTGCCCCAACCAACTTTTGATCGGGGTCTATCGGACTACTTCACGGCGAGACAAACAGGCCGACAAAACGCTGAAACGAACGGACCGGGATTGGATCTTCCGCCTGCAGCTCCCGCCCGGAGTGAACAGTCAAAGTCCCCCCTGTCCCCTGCCCGCCAGGCCGTGTCCGAGCCCGCCACCCCGGAGTCACAACCGGACGGCCCCAAGGAATCGGCAGACCAGCCGGTCATTACAGGTGAAATCTGCCACACCGCCGACCGGACGGAAACCTCAAAACCGGCAAAACGGGCCTGGAAACCGACAAAACCAATGGCCCGGCTCGTCGGTCTGCCCACCGCCCTGGCCGTCATCATTGCAATCAGTTTGGTCTTCACCGGCAGTGCCCAGCGGGGCCATCATCCACCGCCCCCTCCCACACCCGCGGAAGAGGCCATCGAAGCACTCGACCGCGGTGACTTTGAGCAGGCGGTCTCCAGGTTTGAACGGGCTCTGGACGCACGACCGGAAGATCGCAGCCGCCTCTCCCGGCCATACGCTCAGGCACTGAAGGGACGAGCATCCCAGCTCATCACCGAAAACCCGACACAGGCGAAGGAGTGCCTCTTGGCAGCCAAGCAGTTGGATCCAAAATGGGGCCCGATTTACTCAACCCTTGGACTTCTTTACCTCAATGGCAAGGATTACCCAAAAGCCATCGACGCTTACCAAGAAGCAATCAGACTGACCTCCGGCACAGCAGATACCTTCTTCAATCTCGGCTATATTTACGCCGTACGGCAAAACTATTCCAAGGCCCGGGAAATGTATACACGAACGGTGGAACTTGCCCCCCCCTTCCTGGACGAAGCCCTGTTTAACTTGGCGGTGATCGAGGACCGTTTGGGAAAACACAAAGAAAGCATCAAGAATCTGCGGCGTGCCCTGGAATACAACCCGGAAAACCAGCAGGTAAGAGTCTATTTGAAACGCCTAAACACCTAAGAGGATAAACCCATGATGACACAATCGCCTCTACGCCATGCACGGCCGGTTATCTGGACACTATTCAGTTTATTCATCGTCGGCTGCAACACCACAACGCCGACGCCGACGACACCGCCCGAGTCCCAGCCGATTGCCCGGACACAGCCGGAATCGGAACCGCCCGCCCCCGCTCCCCGGGACGCCGAAGAAACGCGAAAGGAAACGCCACCGGAGGCAAAATCTTTCATTCACACCGTTCGATGGCCCGGAGAAACCCTATCCTTGATCGCTAAATGGTACACAGGACGACATACCAACTGGAAAGCGCTGGCCAAGGCCAACCCGGAACTAAACCCGCATAGAATCTTTGTGGGAAGCAAGATCCTTATTCCCCACGCGATCTTAACGACCCAAACGCCTATGCCGCGAAGCGCCGTCGTCAAGAAGACACCGACAAAAAAAGCAACAAATCAGCGGCCCAAGACCGAAAATGGGACTTCCGCCGACACCCCACCGCTCCCCCTTTTCGGACCCAAAGGCGGTTAAGCGGGCCGTGTCGACGATCCGCATCGCCGCCGGAGAGAGACGGCCAAGAAAAGTGTCGTTTTTGGAAGATATCAACGACCGTCCAGGGATGGCTGGGAGCTTGTCGGAGAACTCGGATTTTCGCTCAAAGTCGCTTTCCTGCAAGTTCTCCAACAGGCTCCTAGCCGGCGAGTGTGGCGTTTGTATCTCCCGCCATGTCGTCTGTACTTGAATTCCGGGCGAACCAAGCCTTGATTATCGCCTGCACCAGCGTGGCCAGCGGAATGGCAAAAAAGACGCCCCAGAACCCAAACATCCCCCCGAAAAACAAAATAGCGGCGATGATGGCCACCGGATGGATGTTTACAACTTCGGAAAAAAGTAGCGTCACCAGCACGTTACCATCCAAAAGCTGAATTATCAGGTAGGCACCCAGCACATAGGCGAACTCACTGCCCATTCCCCACTGGAAATAGGCAATCAAGGCCACCGGCAGCGTCATCACGGTGGCACCGATGTAGGGAATGACAACGGACAACCCGACGAAAAAGCTCATGAGCATGGAAAACTGGAGCCCCAAAAAGCTGAATGTCAGATAACTCACCGTCCATACGATCAGGATCTCCCAGAACTTTCCGCGAATGTAGTTTCCGATCTGCTGGTCGACTTCTTTCCAGACCTGGGTGGCCAGGCTTCGATCCTTAGGAAGGAAACCCGATATCCAGCGAAGCAACCGGTCCTTATCCTTCAAAAAAAAGAAGACTAAAAGGGGAACCAGAAGGATATAAACCAGGACCCAGATAAGGGCCCGAACCGAGGCCACGGAGAGGGAAAGAATCTGTTGGGCCTTTTTGGTCAGCTCGGCACGTAACACATCGGTAACAGCCGTTATTCGGTCCTCGGAAACCAGGCCCGGATACCTGTCGGGTAGACGGAGCAACTCCGCCTGTCCCCACGAAATCATTTCCGGCAATTGTTGGAACAGCTGCCGGAGCTGCTCCCACAACAGGGGTAACAATCCGACAAGCAAGAACAATACAAAGGCCATAAAACCAATAAAAACCAACAAGATGGCCATGAAATGGGGAATTCTCCATCTCTTCAGGCCGTTAATAAGCCCCTGAAGCAAATAGGCGATCACCACACCCGCAATGAGGGGTGCCAACATGTGTCCGAGAAAAATGATAACCAGGGATCCGACAACCAGAAGGGCTGCCAACACGACCACCTGAGGGTCAGATAAGTGTCTCCGAAACCAGTCCGTGATCACATTCATAACCGTCTTCCCGTATCCAA
>CAYTTQ010000023.1:18128-35406 GCA_964440795.1 uncultured Desulfobacterales bacterium
ATTTTATCGAGGGGGGCGGATTTCGCCGGCATAGACCGTCAGGCAGCTTTCGAGTTAATGGGTCTTGAACTCCACTCCCGGGAAACATACGCCTTGATGCATACGGCCAATCAAATGACGCGGCAGCAATTTGGCCGAAAAGGGGAAAACCACTTTCATATCGGGGTCAACATCGAACCGTGTCCCTTCAACTGCAGCTTTTGTTCACTCACCGAGTCAGCGGGCATTTTCAAGGAGCAGGTCGAGTTCCCGACACCGGAAATCATTGAATGGGCAAAAACGGCACAAGCCGAAGGGGCGGATGCCTTAAACATCATGACCACAGGCACCTATCCGCTTCGTAAACTCTTGGACCTGGGCAGGCACCTTAAGGCATCGGTCTCCACGCCGTTGGTGGCCAACACGCGGGACCTCTCCCATAAGGAGGCGGAACAACTGTTGGCGGCGGGCTTCGTGGGGGTCTATCACGCGGTACGCCTCGGGGAGGGGAAGGACACCCCGTTTATTGTCAGAAAACGAATTCGTACCATTGAGGTCCTGAAAGACGTCGGCTTGAAATGGATGAACTGTGTGGAACCTGTCGGTCCGGAACATGACATAGGTGAAATCGTCGATCTCATGTTTCTGGCCCGTGAATACAAGGCCACATACAGCGGGATCATGCGCCGGATCAACTTTGAGGGCTCACCGATGGAACCGCACGGGATGATATCGGAATTGGAGATGGCTCGGATGCTTGCCGTCAGTCGCCTGGTCATGGGGGATATTCCCTCCGCTCATTGCTCCCACGAACCCCACGAGATCTCTCTGTTGGCCGGTGGGAACCTGTTTTTCCCTGAAGTCGGGGCCAACCCCCGGGACGGGATGGATCAAATGGGGGCCGGCCGGGGCAAGTCAATCCGTCTTGCCAAGCAAATTCACCGGGAAATGGATTTGGATCCCACGTTACCATCCAATTGCTTTAAGGGGTGATCAAATCTACCGCGTGTTTATGATTTATCCGCAAGATCTGAAAGGTAGGCAAGCGACGTGAACCGCCTGGTCCTCCTGCTGTCTGTTTGTTCGATCTTTGTATTAACCGCCGGCCCGCTTCAGGCCGACCCGTACCGTGTGGGCACCTGGAAGACCGCCCAGACCATCCAGCCCAAAACCATCAAATATGTATGTTTTGTTCTCAAAACCCACTCTTTTGTGCCTTCCTCCTTGCCCGACTGCGGCGCAAACGACATAACACCCTGACATTACGAGATATATATCTTTGGCGTGTGGGTTGCATTGGCATGATAACCAGTGATAAACTCCCAAATTGTGTAGAGGAGGTGCCACATGAAAAACATCAGCCTGACCTTCTATGACAACAATTACACTGCCCGGGCCAAAACCAATATCAGCCTTAAACCGGACCAAGTCAACAGCCTTAAAACCCTACTTGGACAGATTGAAGGAACCCTTCTATCGGAACATGCAACCGTACTGGCCATCGAGGACCTGCTTAAAAAACCGGTACACTTGACGATCACCGATTACGGCGGCGAGACGTAGCGATGGCGGGAATAAAACGGTCACCGAGGCAACCAGACAAAAATGTTGGCTGAGCCATTGCCCGAACGGGACTCGGGTGCCCCAGCTTACCAATCCCGGATTTTTTGCGCTCGTTCGAAGGGGGTTGGAACCGGTGGCTTCCGACACCATTAGGGGTTACCCCCACCGGTTCCCCCCGCGGTGTTTGAGATCGATATATTGAACGTGGCCCCGCTCGCTGACGAAAGAACTCAGCAACCAACTTACCAGACTTATCAGCAAGGACCCCAAAAGAGCCGACCCGAACCCGTGGACGTAAAAGCCGGAGATTACCCCTGAGGCCATTTGCAACATCAGCGCGTTGATCACAAACGTAAACAGCCCCAGGGTCAACAAATTGATCGGCAGAGTCAAAATAATGATCACGGGGCGGAAAAAGGCATTCAACACGCCGAGTATAGCAGCGGCGAAAAAGGCGGAAAAAAACCCCCTAACTTGAATGCCGTCTAATACATACGACGCCACCAGTATGGCACCGGTCAAGACCAACCACCGCACAAACAGCCCCTTCATTTTTCCCACCTCCCTCGCATATACCGGCCTGTTCGGATTGCCCCATCGGGGTCTACCCCAGCGTTGCAAAAGTTCAAGGCACCCGGTTTGCTTGTAAACAATCGCCGGACAGGATAGCCGGCTCTGTTGGAAACGTCAACCGTCAGACCAAGTCACTGAATCATGGCCCTAAACACCTTGCCCATGATATAGAAAAGGGGGTACAGAAAACAGGTCGAGATAAATCGGCTGCAATGACGGGGAATTTGCCTTACCCGGGCGTGTTCCGACGGTCTTTCGGGAGGGAGCAAATCCGCGTTGAAGGGGGCCATCATGTTTAAGTCTACAAGCCCTCATACGCCATCACCCACCCGACCCTTTTGGCTTGATAGCCGGAGGACTATGCTTCTCTAACACCTACATCCACCCGTTTTTTTGTTTAACCCCGCCCGGAACTTTTCCGATAAAGCATTTATAGCAGGGAGTATTTTTGCGTCCCAAACCGATGGGGAATGTGTGCCGATGGCTACAATAGAATTGTCGGAATTGGACCCGGGCATGGTCCTGGCAACCGATTTGCGGGCTCCTAACGGGCGTTTCCTCCTGGGAAAAGGTGCTCATGTCACCTCAGACCATCTTGAGATTATGGCGGCATGGGGCGTGGTCGAGGTGGAAGTGGAAGGCCTGTCCGATCAGGAACTCGAATCGAAACGGAGCGCCCACATAGATCCCAGCCGGATGCAGGCCGCCGAAAAAAAGACCAGGCAACGCTTTGCCCATGCCGACCTGGACCACGAAGGCATAGGCCGGTTGTTTCAGATATGTGTTTTGATCGAGGCTCAGCGACTCACGGACGGGACCCCTCAAAAGGGCAACAAGGATTCAGACCCCACCGATGGCCACGTGGATTACCTCCCCTTGCCGGAATCGGCTGAAAAGAAGGCCGAACCGGGTTCACTGATCCGGGACAAAATCAGGCTGCCTTCTTTGCCGGTGATATTCGATCAGATCAATGACGCGCTGAATGATCCTCGGAGTTCGGCCACCTACCTGGCCGGCATCATCAGCAAAGACGCCAGCCTCTCTGCATTGCTGTTGAAATTGGTCAACAGCGCGTTTTATGGCTTTCCGTCCAGAATCGACACCATCTCTCGTGCGATCGCCATCATCGGAACCAAAGAACTGAGTACGTTGGCACTCGGCGCTTGTGCACTGAAAATGTTTAGAGACATTCCGCGCGAGTTAATGGACATGAAATCGTTTTGGAAGCACAGTATCGCCTGTGGAATCCTGGCGCGCATCCTGGGCAGTTACAAGCAAAACAACGCATCCACAGAACGCCTTTTTCTCGCAGGGTTACTTCACGACATCGGTCGATTGCCCATGTTTCAGAGCTTGCCCGTCCAGGCCAAAGCCGCGCTTGTAACTGCTCGTCGAACCGGTCGGTTGCTCTGTGACACAGAGCAGGAGGTCTTTGGGTTCGACCATGCCGTGGTGGGAGGAATGCTCGTCAAGAAGTGGAAATTTCCGTTAGTATTTGAACGATCGGTCAGTACCCATCATGCGTGCACCACCGGCAACATGGCTTGGGAGACGGCCTTGGTGCATATTTCCGACGTGGTGGCTAATGCACTGGCCGTCGGGTCCAGCGGAGAAGAATTTGTGCCTCCCTTGGGAACTAAAGCCTGGAACACGGCAGGACTTTCCGTAGCCATCTTGAAAGCGGCTATACGACAGGCACAACCCTACATCGAAGAAACGATACAGGTGTTTTTTCCAAATGGGTAAAAGAAACGTAGACAACGACGCATACGCACTCAAAGACCGCGTGCAATATCTGGAAGAAGTCAATCGCCTCATGTGGGATGCCCTGGAAAAGGTGGCGGCTCTGGCGGACTTCAAGACCACGGTCAAAAACCTCACTGACGAGCTGCCGATTCTACAGGAAGCCAGAGAACGCCTCCACGCCTTAATCCGGTTCGAGGCCACCGCCTTTTTCCTGGTCGACGAGAATACCGGAAGATTTCTACCTACTGATTGTCGCCCGGAAGATTACACGGCCCTGTTTCACGATCAGGTAAAGACGTTGATCCATGGAGGAACCTTCGCCTGGGCCACTAGAGAACCCCGACCGATTATCGTCCCTTTCGACGGATCACCAAAGCGCCTCGTCCTGCACGTCCTGGCCACCGTCTCCCGGGTGCGAGGTATGTTTGTCGGACTGGTGGAAGGCGGGGAACAGGAGATTCCTCACCTATTCACATCGTTGCTGTCCATCGTCATGCACAATACGGCCAATGCACTGGAAAGCTATGAACTATACAGAATAATGAACGACGCCAACAACAAACTCGAGGCCAGGGTCCAGGAAAGAACCCGCCAGCTTTTGGAAGCCAACAAGGAACTGGAACGAACAGCCGCAGTGGCCAATGAGATGGCCCAAAAAGCCGAGGCCGCCAACCAGGCCAAAAGCTATTTCTTGGCCAATATGAGCCATGAAATCCGCACCCCTTTAAACGGGGTGATCGGCTTCACGGACATGTTGCTCGACACAACTTTGGACCAAGAACAACTCCAATACGCACGAACCGTCCAACAGTGCGGAGAGGGCCTCTTGGACCTGGTCGATGACGTCCTTGGTTTTTCCAAAATGGAGTCCGGGCACTTCGAACTGGAAAGCGTAACATTTAATCTCTCAAAAACGGCACGTCAGGCCTGCGATCTGATCAAACCCAGGACAAAACAAGACGTGAAACTCGATTGCCGGATAAACGATGACGTCCCTACCCACCTGCAAGGAGATCCCACACGATTTCAACAAATATTATTGAATCTGGTGGGAAATGCGGCGAAATTTACCCAATCCGGTCACATCGAACTCTCGGTGGGAATACAGCAACGCGCGAACGACCGGGTCAAGCTCCTTGCCCAGGTGAGAGATACCGGAATCGGAATTCCCAGTCAGGTATTGCAGCATATCTTTGAACCCTTTCAACAAGCGGACGTCTCAACTACCCGGAAATATGGGGGTACCGGACTCGGTCTGTCCATCTGCAAGAAGTTGGTCGACATGATGGGCGGGCAAATCTGGATAGACAGTTTGACCGGGAAAGGAACCACGGTTCATTTTACGGCATGGATGAACGAGCCCGACGGCGTGATGCTCCCCGATTCGGATGACTCGAAACGTTCCACTCGCCCTCAAGGGGCCGTTGGCCCTACCGACGACACCGGCGTTTCTCCCGACAAACAAACGGCCTCCGTACTTTTAGCCGAAGACAACCCGGTCAATCAGCGGTTGGCGAGTATTCTGCTGGACCGGGCGGGTTACCACGTGGACGTGGCGAACAATGGACGCGAAGCCGTCGAAAAATACACCACCTCGCCTTACAATTTCGACGTCATTTTCATGGATATCCAAATGCCTGAAATGGATGGCATCAAGGCGTCACAAACCATTCGAAATGAGGGATTCGACAAAATTCCCATCATCGCTGTTACGGCCCATGCCTTGAAAGGAGACCGAGAGCGATGTCTATCGGCGGGCATGAATGACTATATTACCAAGCCGTTTAAAAAAGAGGTCGTCACTGAAATGCTGGAGAAGTGGCTTCCCAACCGCAGATCTTAGGGCTCCACGGATCAGAAACATTCCCCCTTCTTCTTCCTCTTAGCTTCCCCTCGGTAATCGGTGGCTTTCGGTTGAGCCGGCGGTTAGGCACGCCTCTTGCTTGTCACAAGAAACGCAAATCCCTTACAACACGCGTTGTGTGCCCTATCCGGCAAGCAGCCCCTCAGGGAGTTTGTTATGAAGCCCATCATTATGCAGGAGATGGGGGCAACCATACGAAAGGTGATCAGCCCGAAAGAGGAAGAGAACTAATGGCCCGTATCCTTGTCATCGACGATGATTATCAAATCTTACAGACCCTCCATCAAGTCTTGGCGTTGGAAGGACATGAGGTCATGGACGCCTCCAATGGGAAAGAAGGTCTTGAGCGCTTTCGGGAACACGGCGCCGATCTCGTTATCACCGATATTGTGATGCCGGAAAAGGAGGGGTTGGAAACCATCATGGAACTCCGAAAAGCACATCCCGGGGTGCAAATCATCGCCATATCCGGAGGGGGTCAGATCGACCCGGACGCCTACCTGAAGATGGCCACGCAGTTCGGTGCCGTACGTGCGTTGCCCAAGCCCTTTGGACGAGAGGAGCTGCTGGAAGCCGTGCGGTCACTCTTGGACGAACGGCTAGCGCCCATGATCTGAACCTTGCCTGCCAAGTCCGAGCTTTTCTAATAGCATGTCCACAAATACCCCTTGCCCGGCGTGGAGTTTGTCTCTGGCTGTTTCATGCGCGAACCAGGCCGCCTTATCGATTTCCGGAAAGTTCTGCCGTTTCCCCGACCCGGGCGGCCACTCCATGGAAAATGTGTTGCTTTCGATTTGGGCGGGATCACAGTCCCCTTCAATGGCCCAGACATCGATACGTTTTCCGCTGGACTGTTTTGTCGACCCCAAATACAAAAAATCCCCACGGACGGCCAAGCCTGTTTTCAGATCCGTGCCGGTTTGTGGTATGATCTTATGAATGGATACGGTCACCCAAATGGCCTTAGGTGCGGCGGTCGGCGAAACCGTTCTGGGACGCCGTACGGGACGACTTGCTTTGTTGTGGGGAGGGATATGCGGCCTGTTTCCGGACCTAGACGTGTTGATCCCATACACCAACCCGGTGAAGGCCTTTACGTACCATCGAGGGCCCAGTCATTCCCTCTTTGTGCTGACCGTCCTCACCCCGCTGTTTGTCTGGATGATCGGCAAAATTCACCCCCACGCCGGAAGATATCGGCGCCGATGGTATATCTTGGTTTTTCTCGTCTTTATCACCCATATTCTCCTTGATTGCCTGACCGTTTACGGCACACAGATCCTTTGGCCCCTGCCAACCCCCCCGGTCATGTGGTCAACCATTTTCATCATCGATCCGCTCTATTCGATCCCCCTGATGGCGGGTGTGTTGGCGGCCCTTTTTGGGTGGCGACACCGGACATGGGGACACAAGGCAAACACTTTCTGCCTGGTGTTATCCACCCTATACCTGATGTGGAGCGTGGGGGCCAAACTCTATGTCACCCAGGTAGCCCGGCAGTCCTTCCATCGACAAGGAATCGGCTTCGAAAGGATGCTGACGATTCCGGCCCCGTTTAATACCTTATTGTGGCGTGTCCTGGCCATGGACGACACCGGCTATTTTGAGGGATTTTACTCTCTTTTTGACCATACTCAGACCGTACAGGTAAGACATTACCCCAGTAATAGAGCCTGCCTGACGGATATCGACGATCAATGGTCGGTGAAGCGACTCCAATGGTTCACGCATGGCTTCTACTCGGCACAGCGGGTGGGAAACGACATCGTCATTACGGACTTGCGGATGGGCATGGAACCCTTCTATGTTTTTCGATTTAAGGTGGGCAAAACCAACAACTACCGTGTTCAACCGGTCCACCCCGACCGGGTAAGAGGCGAACCGGGCTGGGAACGACTCGGCTGGGTGTGGCGACGCATCTGGTCGGCCCATGCATCCGCGGCCGCTTTAGACCGCCGAAACTGTCCTTTTTTTGCAACACCCAAAGAAAAAGCGACACATGGCCATGGAGACACACACATCGCTCTTCCTGAAACAAAAGGAAACACGAGCCCCTTCGCACGGTGGCAGCAACCGGAGTCAGGGTCAGTGTCTCATCCCGTTCGAGTCGTTTAGTTGCGGAGAGGGCACGTTTTGCCACGGACCCCAGAAAAACCGCCCGCCTGGGTAATGAGCAAGATTCGTGCCTCAGCCACCTGCATTGCACGGGGCCGGCGCAACTTCCTTATCGGGGATCCTTGGACCAGTCAGCCAGTTCGGCCTCCTGGTAGGCTTCTTGTTGCACCGTCAGATCCATATTGATCACCAAGCCGGAGTGTTTTTTCACCTCGCTGTCATCTCGGAAAGCCACGTGCCGCTCACGGCCGGCAGAAACGTCTTCGAGTGCCCGTTTCAGGGCCGCCCCGATGGTGGCGTTTTTGTCTATCGGGCCGGGTTGAAACTGAGGTGGAATCCCATCTTCGGCGATGTCTTCGGCAAAATGGGCAAGCTGTTTCATTTTTTCCATGGCCTGGTCCATCAGTTTCCAGCCGATGGTATCTTCCCTTTGGAACAGCCAGGATGTTCGGATATGTTGTAACATCTCCGTATATTTGGCCGTCACCTCTGATTGAAGCCGGTCGAGCAATGCCTGCGGCAACTCACTTTCTTCCCCGGGTAGTCCCGCCGCTTCTTCCGGAGTCAACTTGTCCAGTTTTCTCTGGAACTTCCTGGCGTGAATCGCCGACTCCCAGGCCTCTCGCTTTAACACCCGCTTGATATGGGGATCGTCAACTCGGTCGGCTTCCTCGTTGTAATGGGGGATCAGCTTCTCTTCATATGCGATATACGACTTGAGAAGCGTTTCCCGGCTTTTGGCGTCGTGGGGATACGGGGCCGGCTCGAAGTTGGGCTCCCCACCCAGCTTTCCAATAATCATACCCAGCCAGTGCATATGCCACATTTCCTCTCTGGAAATGGAGATGAGGCTCGACCCCAAAGGGGTGTCTTCTCCTTCCATCCATCCGTGAACCAAGTATCGTATGACCGCCGCATGTTCATCGGCCAGATCTTTGTTCAACAACTCAATCAGTGCATTGTCTTCCATGGCAAAACCTCCTTGATGATAATTTTACAGAAGCCTAACACTGCACCGCATGGATGGCAACCACGTAACGCATCCCCGTCCAGACAACGGGGTTTCGTTGCCAAGTGACGGGATCTGTATTATTCCTTGGCTGTTGTCCGAAATGCGCAAGTTCACCCCAGCGTTGCAAAAATCGAGGTATTGGAAGGTGACGGAGGGAACGGGACTGGGACTTTCCTCCGCTCACGGTATCATCAAGAAACACGGGGGCATCATAAGGGTAAACAGCAAGAAAGGAGAGGGCGCCACATTCAGCATGTTTTTGCCTGTCTCTGACAGGGCGCAAGGTTAAGAGAGGAGGGCCGGATGAAAGAAAAAGCGGATGGACCGAAATCGGAAAGGGAGGCCGGGCGGGAGTTTGTCCTCCGAGACGGCCTCTGCTTTGAGAAGGCGACCCTATGGATTGGTCTTTTACCCCCGGTATCGTCCCCATCCCCGCAAGCACCAATGCCCGGACTGTATGCAGTGCGCCATGTGCAGCGACCCCAGATGCGCCCTGTGTCGCAGTCGCTGACATGGCAACAAACCGTATCATTCACCGATCAGTGTCGCCGGCCGAACGCTTTCCTCTCCAAATCGGTCCGCCAGGGCATCAAGGGCCGCGTAGAGTTCCTTTCTTTTTTGTGCCCGTCTGTTGCTGTCAAAAAGAGAAAGCTGCTCGCCCGACCGGGAGTAGCTAAGTTGGGACACGGACACTCCCAGCAGGCGGACGGGGCGGTCACCGGCTTTCCCTTTAAGGCCGGATTATCCAGCATTTCCACGGATGGATAAAAGGCATCCAGGTCGAGATGAATGATGGTCTTATTCCCGGGCAAACCGTTCACCTTCTTCCGGCAAGCGGTGGATTTGGGTTTTGGGGGCTATTTTGTGGCCGACTTGGCCCCCTCGCTTTCTTCCGTAGCTGCTGTTTCTGGTGTTTCCGGCTCCGTTGCAGAGATCTTGAGCGAGGCTTCCTCCTCTGCCGGGCTGGCATCCCGCCAAGACAACTCAATGGACAATTCCCCTTTTCCCTTTTTCTGTTTTGCCTCGATCTCAACATCCACCTTCTCTGCCGGATCCATGCTCACAAAAGCGTCTCCCTGCTCTACAACGATTTTGCCCGCCTTAACGCTCTTTACCAGATCCTGGAGCATCTTTACCGCGTCTGCGGTCTCCATGGACTGCCGAAACGACACCTTGTTCTTTTCCATTTTTTGCCTCCTTTGACCTGTCTACAACCGAATAATAATCCCTCAGCCGAAAGCCACCGGACGCTCTCTACGCCAGTGACAACAAAATGGGGACCAGCCGCTGTGCATCGATGTACGGGGCACTTTGTTTGGTCACCAAAGGGCAATCGATCACCTCCGCCCCGAGTGTCCGTAGTTTTCGCTTTGAAAATCGTCCCGGATACCGCCCCCCCCTGGTATCCAACAGGACGAAATCCAAAACCGACCTCGTCGAAATCCGATGGGGGGCATCCTTTTTCAGGTACCCGATCAGCCGCTCAATCTGTTCCGCCAAACCAAGCCGAAGGGTCTCCGGGTCCTTGGCCGAGTTGGGAATGAATATTTTTGGACATGGATTGCGGGCGATGGCCTCTCCCACCCCTTTGGGAAGGAGGTTGGCTATCAAGCTGGAATAAAAACTGCCCATGGGATAACAAATCAGATCCGCCTCCGCAATGAGGGCCTTCATCTTGTTTCGAATCGACGCCTGAATCTCTATAGGATCATTCAGATCGTTGCTCAAAAAAACCCGCTTTACTTTTGCCCGGATGGGCGCCACTTCCTTGCCGGTGAGCAGATGTTGCCCCAAGACCCATTCACCGGACTCCAACTGGGCCACCAGATGAAGATCTTTGTTCAAGACAGGGCGGACCATCCCGCGCACCTGAACCAGCTTGGAAAAAATGAAGATGACCGGATCGATGTGCCGACGATTACTCAAATAACCGGCGGTCAATACGATGTTTCCCAAACTCGCCCCCCTCAAATCGAAGCCTTCGGGCATCTGTTCTCGAAATACCAAAAGGTGATGCCGGACGATTTTTCGCAAGGGACCGGGAATTTTCGCCACCAGACGGTGTTTGCCTCGCACCATCTGATCCAACTCCCCCAATAAGGCCGTCCGGCCCTTTCTTTTTGAAAACCGGTAGCCAAAAAGGGCATAGATTTCCGGGTTCCCGTGCAGACTCTGGTCGGCAAGGGCCATCAGCCGGTTCCGGATATCTCCCACGGCAGGCATGTGGAAGGCAGTCCGGAGCTTGGCCGAGCTCCCCCCCGAGTCAAACGGAGTAACGACGTGAATCGAATTGTGGCTGTACCGAATCAGGGCGGCACTGAGTTCCCGCAGAGCCGTTCCTCCGCTGAAGAAAAGCAGTCTGGGACCCAATTCCGGACTTTTCTCATAGCGTGCCAGCTTTACCGGATCCGGCAGTTTCACCTGTTTTGTGATCTTTACAGTAACCATACACTGACGATAGTATCCCAAAAAGGGGAGCGGGGCAAATTAACCTAAATCCACCGCTTGCCGTCAAATTCGCCACTTTCCAGAAATCGCAAGCACATCGTTGTAGCGGCCTCAAAATCGGCACCACCGGCCATCTCTATCACCTTGCAGTTCGATAAAAGGGCGGCATAGATTTCCAGTTCGGGATCGTCGCTGTGACCACCGTTGGAAGGCAAAAAGAAAAGTCCTTTCTTTTTTCTGAAGGCGGACAGCAAGTCTTTCCGCTCCGAAGCAACCACCGTCCGGGCGATCAAAGGGCCCTCACCGCGTTCCCAATTCAAGATGACCAGGCCATCCATTGAACCGCTCAGAATAAACCGGCCGGTTCCGAAACAGGCCTCTATGGGGGCATCGTACTTGTATTCCAGATCCCATAGCGCCGATTTCGAAAGCCGAGAAAACCGTTTCTTGTCTTCCGGGCTAATGATACCGACCAGCCAAGGATTTGACAATGCGGTCCCCGGGTTGATGCGGGGTTCTTTGGGGACTCCGTGCATACAGAGTCCGTCTTCGCCGTTTTCAACGATCATCCGATCGTTACTGACAAACGCGGTTCCGCGACGCATCAGGTGAAGTGCCAAAGTCGATTTCCCCATTCCGGAAAAACCTGCCACTGCCAGCCCCCGAGGACCCAGGGTGACACCTGCGGCGTGGCCGAGCAGACCGCCTCTGTCGAGTCGCCATTCAATGTAGCGGTTATTGATGAAATTAACGATCTGATTGGTGTTCTCCAAACAGGGCCCTACGGCCAGATGATCCCCGCTTCCGAAAACGAACAGCATGCCGGTCAATTGCTTTTGCACCACCCGGCCATCGGGCAGGTCCACATAGGCTTCCTTAATTTTGGTCTTACCGGGATCCGGCGGTTTGATCACAAACGATAATGCCGGGTCCTGGACGGGCGCCTGATGAACAGTAATCCGGATGTCCGCCGTACCACTTCGGCTCAAAAACCCCCGATAGTAATCGGCCAAATTGTTCTTCAGGTCGCCGGAGTTGGTCTCAACAACTATCCGGCAGTCCCCAAAAGCCAGCCGGAGCACCTCCCGGGTGGGATAGGTTTCCCGATAGGCCGCCACCAGTTCTTTTCTTGTCGGCTCAGCCACGAATCTGCTCCACCACATACTCAACGCATCGCGTTGCCGGGTCGATATCCCGCGTTTCTTGAATGCCCCGAAAGCCGCCGAATGCAGAGACCTCGAAAACATACGGCCCCTGTTTGGTCAAGGCCACATCGACGCAGGTAAAATACAAATCAAACAACGCCTGTGCCTTTCTCGCCAACTCAACGATCTCCGTGGGCGGATCAAAGGCCTCGTACTTGGCGCCGGAAGCCGTGCTGGTGTTCCACGAATCGTTTTGCTTACACCGGGCATAGGTGGTCAAATACTCGCCGCCGATGAATGCAATGCCCAGGTCCTTTTCCTGGATATCGATCTTTTTCTGAATATACATGATGGGGTTTTCCCGACGATAGGCATCAATGGCCCTCTCCATATCCTCGCCCTGCCGAACCACTATCATACCCCTGGCCTTGGAGGTATACAGGGGCTTAAACACGGCCTCCCCGTAGGCCTCGACAGCCCGTTTCGCCTGCCGGACGTCTTCGGTCACCGTAGTCGGCGGCACGGGAATACCGGCCAAACGTAAGGTTACGGTACAACTCAGCCGATCCAACACCCGCATGACCCGCATGGGCGAAGAAAACACCTTCAACCGCCGTTCGGCGAGGAATCGCAATATTTCCAGCCGGTCCAGCAAATTGGGCGAATAACGGGCGCCGATTTTTTTGATGATGATGCCGTCCAAGGCCGCGATGTCCACATCTTCAAACCAGGCCTGTCCCGACTCCAAATCCAACCGGACCTCGTCCATTTCAATGAGCAGCCGGTAGCCGCATATGTCGGCGACTCGATCCGCAAGCATTTCCGACGACCACCCCCCCCTCGATCCAACAACGCCTATTCGCATGGCTCGGCTGTCACAAACTCCTTTCACCATCGCTCTTTTGATCGCATATAACGCCCCGCCGGAACAGGGAGTGACCGGAAATCACGAACTCCCGCAGAAAAAAACGGCATCAAGGCAGCTGACAATACAAACAATAGGAAGCCTGAGGGCCCCCGACCCGGCTAGTAATAAAGGACATGGCTGGGCAGTTTGAACCCCTCCCAGGGACGCGCGTGATGATTCACCACCTTCTCCAGCAAAAAAACGGCCCGCAAATACATCTCTTTCGCAAAGTCGGAGTTCATCTCAAAGCGGGTAGAGGTATAAAACGACCGGGCAAGCCCCAATGCCATCCTTACATCAAAGGTCCGGTCTTCTTGCTCCCGGGCAAAGTTTTCCAGAAATTCAAAAAACATCTCGATCACGTGGTTCAGTCGGTCTCTAAGCTTTTCTTCAAATACGGGCATCCGGAAGTTGGAAACAAGAAAAACCGACCCGTCTTGAACGTAGTCCGCCATCTCGGATCGAGACAGATCTACAAAATGAACTCGCTCCTTGCTTTGATTGTAGACGATATTGTTCGTATTGAAATCCCCATGGATAAATACGCTAAAGGGTGCTTTTAGGCCTTTTTCGATTTTTTCGCACCGGGCTAGAAGGTGCTTGGTGGAATCAATTCGGGCCCTACCCACTTCTTTTGTATCCCGGACGAACTCGGGGTGCACTTGACTAATCTGTTCCAGCCGGTCCTGTATCTGACGAACATATCTGATCTTGGCAGGAATCTCTTTTTTTGACAACTCCCACAGCTCTTCGACTGTTTGGGCCAACGTCATAAGTACCCATTCCAGCACATCCTGACCTGCGGTAAGGATGATTTCGTCCAAGGTACATCCGGGCAGAAATTCCACCAAAAGAGAGGCCTTCCTCGCCTCTTCTTGATAGCTGAAGATCCGGGGTCCCAGACCTACAAAGATCTTTTCCCACCTTTCAATGTTTTGTTTTTCTTTCCGGATTTTCGTCAGGTTGCCTTCCTTGAACATGCTCTCATGGGTATAATCGATTTGTCGAGGCTCTTTTCCGCCAATGCGGCTGACGCGACAGCCGGAACGGGTTCCCCATATGGACTGAAAGTCGATATCCGATATGGATCCCTTAAATCCGGTATTGGTCAAGCTCTGTTGCAAGGCTTGAAACTGCTCGATTCGAACTTTTTCGCCGATGATGGAAAAAAGCAAGGCCTCTCCGATATTGAGCAGAGAATCACCGATACGTTCCAAGTACCGAAACATGAAAAGGACGGTGATATAATCCTGCATATTTTGTCCGGCGCCCAACTCGGCCATCACCCGGTCGAAGTTTGCCTTATACATTTGGTCCAAGGTATATTCAGAGCGACAGATGGAAAGTGCCCCGCTCAGATCCTGCTTGTCGTGGGAGGAGAGAATCTGGGAAACGCTTTTTCTGATCTCGGTCATCATGGATTTGTAGTCAAAGCGACGCAAGAATGTTGGATCGCTGAGATACCCGACCTGACGGACGATGTTTACACAAAAGTCGGCGATGCGTTCCAGGTTTACGCAAATAATGTGAATGGAACGGATCTCATCGATTCGTTTTTTCGAAATTCGCTTGTCGGTATGAATTTTCGAGAAGCAGTTGTTCTCGACGATGTTCTTTAAGTTGTCGATGTAATCGTCGCGAGATACGATCTTATCGTAAAGCTCGTGCGACGGGGAGTTCAAAAACCGGGTGGTTGCTTTGATTTGGTTGGCGACTTCAAGTGAAATGAACTTGAAGTTTTCCTCCAGCCCCTGGAATGTAATCATGGCCAATTAAGAAGAAATCCGGAATCTGTCGTTTCTAGAGACAGCCCCTTTTTTCTTGTCCTTCCAAGATATTTTGATACTCAACGAACTGTCGCCGCTCTTCCGCTTGACCTTCACTGCAAATCGCAACAGTTCATCGGGGTGTAACTCTATACCCTCACCATCCGAGGACATCACGATCTTTCCCTTGTCGATGCCGTCCATGAGGGCACGAAAGTATTCCTTGATGGTCTCCCTGTCTTGAAATGACTCGAAAACAAACCTGCCATCTTCAGCCATTGTGATCCCCCTTCCCCCACCCACACCAAACCGGGTGAACCGGTCAGCCTGCCAAGCGATTCTTGTATTCCCGAATGATTCGATCCTTGTCCATGTTGGCCACAATGAGTTTCTTTTTGATCATCAAATCATACCAAGCCGGTTGAACCCCGATTTCCCGAGACGCCTTGGCCGTATTCTGGTGGGCCGGATCTTTTACCTTTTCTCCCAGATGGGTATCGTCCCCCATAAACAAGAGCAGTTCAGGCTGTCCGGCCCTTCGTTGCTTGTTCTTTTCGTGCAAGACGGTAATCAAAAACTCGGTGTAACGACGAGACTCGGGATTCCAGATCTCATATCCGTCCACATCGTAGTCGGCCAATAAAATCGGCCAAAATTGTTCGGGGTGCGGGATCACAATCCCGCCGCCGATGGAGCGGACCTCGGCAATAACATCGGACGTACGGTAAAAGTATTTGAATGGAAAATGGGCCTTTACGATCATCTTTACCGCCCGGAGATAGGTCTGAACACGATCGATCAAGCCGTCGCCATAGGTTTCTCTCAGCGTGTCGAAGTAGTTGCGAAGTAATTTGTTCTTGATCGACGCCACCGGAATTTCGTCGCCATGTTGTTCCAGGAGCGTTTCAATCTTTCGCACGTTCATTTGTACAAATTGAACGACGGCCCGGTCTGCACCCGTTTCCCGGGCCGCCGTTTCGATCCACTCCGCCTTCGGCTCTGTAATGGTATGGATGAATTCTAAGAGCTGGGACGACCGATATTTGAATGTGTGGGCCAAAATAGACCGAAATACAGGGGCATCGGCAACCCGTTCGTCTTCAAAATGGACCAATAGCTGCACCTTCTGGTTGAACCCCCCGGAATAGCAATCCACCTCAACACCTGTGTATCCACCGAAACTCATCAGGACATTGTGTTGCGTGGGGATAATAAGCTCGTTCACTCGGTTCGGAAAAAGGGCATCAATGCGCTGAGAAACCAGGTCCAAAGGAATGAACTCGGGATGCCAGTGAACGGCAAGCACGGATTTTTCCTTCCCATAGGATTGGGGCGGGGTAACGATTCTCTGAACCTGGTCCGGAGTCAGGTCCGTCGACACGATTTGAAAAAAACGGCATCGGTCATCGTCCGTCACCTCATCGGATAAATCGTCGGGAACCAACAACAACGGGCCGCTGTTCTTTCGTGACTTGGTCATTACCATATTATTTCCCCTTCTCCGGAGACGTTGCAGGCGGCGGGACACGGCGGCCCATCCCTACTTGAAGCGATCGTGACAAGCCTTCTTCAGGTCCGCCAGTCGCCGGCACCCCGCCTGCGCCACCGTCACATCGCCCTTTCGGCAAGCATCCAAGAAACCGTGCGCCGCCTTCGTGAATTCATCATAGTATGGCTTGCCTTTGTCTTCATAGGTAACCATGTGTCGGGCATCGCGATGAAAACGATCGACATTGGCAGCCGTCGGGATGAAACCCTCCCGCAAGCTGCGCGACAGGTCACCAAACGTCTTATCCATTCGTTTTTTCAGTTGCTTGTAGGAAATCGTTTCCGGTTCGGCAAACTCGGGGCTTACAGCCGCCGGTTCTTTATCCCCGGAAATCTCTCCCTTTACCTTGATCTTTACCGCCACTTCGGGTCCCGATTGCTTGATCCGGATTTTGATACTCCTGAAGGCAGACAACTCGTTTGGCCGCCCCTTATTTCGTTCATCTAACGCCACCTCCATCCGGCGGGCGAAGTCTCGAAAGAATTCGGGAAGTTCCTCCAAGGTAAGATGTTTTTCTATCTTCTGCCCTTTTGATCCCATCTCCTGTCTTTCCTTAGGCAAAACAGGCCTTGGCGGTCGTCCCTAATGAACAACCGACAGCCCGACTCGGC